>JAVHPG010000205.1:0-8681 GCA_036170455.1 Elusimicrobiales bacterium | reverse complement strand
GGGGGGCCCCGGGGTTCAAACTGTCGCATGACGACTGGGACGCGGACGGCCGGCCCGAGCTGCTGGCCGAGGGCGAGAAAGCCAATTTCTATTTTTCGCCCGCGAAAGGCGGCGGACTGTGGGAGTGGGATTATAAGCCGCGCCGCGTGAATTTCGGCTCCATAGTGTGGCGTCACCCCGAGGCTTACCACGAGGAAGAGGCCAAAGGCATAGCGGTCAGCGAAAAGCGGCGCGCGGCGGAAGAGGAGCTTAAGAAAAACCTGGTCTACGACTGGCACCCGCGGATGTGCCTGCTCGACCATTTCCTGCACCCGGACACCGTTCCCGAGGCTTTCGAGAAAGCCTCCTACGGCGAACAGGGCGACTTCGTGCTCGGCGAATATTCTTTCAAGCATTCCGAGGAGGCCGAGGGCCTGCTCATAAAGTTCAGCCGCGAGGGCAGCGTCTGGTCCGGCCACGGCCGGTTGCCTGTCCGCGTGGAAAAAGACGTTCTGATGAAGCATGACGGTTCCTGGCAGGCCGCCTACAAAGTGACCAACCTCGGCGGCGCCCGCGCGGACTTCTGGTTCGGGCCGGAACTATCCCTTGCTTTTTCAGGCTGCGCCGCCTGCCCGCGCGGGGAGTTGAAGGGCGTCACTACACGCGCTTTCCCCGACCAGGTTTACGGCGGGGTGGAGCTTGAATTTTCCCAACCGCTCGACCTGTGGACCTTTCCCCTGGAAACCGTTTCCCGCTCGGAGGAAGGGGCTGAAAAAACCTACCAGGGGGCGGTAATGCTGGCTCATTCCAAGCGGCGGCTGGAGGCAGGCGCCTCTTTCAGCTTCACGCTGGAGGTGCGCCCGCTGTGATCTCTATTTTCAAGGCGGTTCTCTCTTCGGCCCTGGCCGGCCTCCTGGGCCTGGACGCGGTGCAGGCCGGGCAGTTCCTGTTCTCGCGCCCCGCTTTCGTCGGGCCGGTGCTCGGCTGGCTGAACGGCTGCCCGCTTGACGGCGCGCGGCTGGGGATACTGCTGGAGCTGCTCTACATAGATTTCATCCCGGTGGGCGGCGTAGTTCCTCCCAACGGGACGGCCGCCGCCGCCGTCGGCGTGCTTGCGCATTCGGCGGGCGGGCTGCCCCCCTCGCTCTCTTTTTTCCTCGGCCTGGCGGCCGGCACCGCTTTCTCCTTCATAGAATACCGGCTCCGGGCCTCCCGCTCAGCCTGGAACGGGATCATAGAGGAGCAGGTCAAAGCCGGTAATTTTTCTCTCCGGCCCTGGCTGGCCAAGTCCCTCCTGATAGAGAACGCGGCGATGGGAGCTTATGTGTTTTGCTGGACGGTCCTGGCGGCCTGCCTGGCCCTCCTGCCGGGCATAAGCGCTCTTTACCCGGGCACCGATTTCGCTTTCACGCTTATGCCCTGGCTGGGTTTAAGCGGTCTTTATTTCAGGTTCAGGACGCAGATATATAAGAAAGGATAGCCGGGAGCCGGCGGAAGAGATATAAATTTTTATGTTTTTTAAGATGTTTTTAAGGTCATTTTTCATTCAGGCGGGCTGGAATTACGAAAGGTTCCAAAACCTGGGCTTTGCTTTCTGCCTGCAGCCGGCGCTGGGGAAGATCTACCCGGACCGGGAAAAAATGAAGGCGGCCATGCTCCGGCATCTGCAGATCTTTAATACCCAGCCGTATCTGGCCTCTTTCGTGATCGGCAATATCGCGGGTTTCGAGGCGCAGGTCGCGGCCTCGCCCGACCCGGAGGCGCGGCTTAAGAGCATGCCGGGGGTCAAGCAGGCTCTGGCTTCAAGTTTCGCCTCGATAGGGGACCGGATCTTCTGGGGCAGGCTGAAACCGATGACGACGCAGATCTGCCTGCTGGTCTGGGCCGCCGGCGGATTTTACGGCTGGCTTTTTCCAGGCGTAGAGACGCCGGTCTCCACGGCGCTCCTGCTGGCCGGCCCGCTGGCCGGGATAGTTTTTTATTCGGCTTTCGCGCTGCACTGGCGCTGGCACGGGCTGCAGACCGGCTACTCCTGCGGCGGCTCTTCCTCCTGCGGGCTGGACTGCATGGACTGGTCCAGGCTGATACGGGTGCTCAGCACGTCGGGGTTTTTAATGTCGGTGGCCATCGCGCTGGTGTCTTTCGGCCTGCTGGCCGCTCTGAACTACTCGCCGCTGGTAAGCCGCGGGGAATTCTATCTGAAGCTTGGGCTGCCGCTTTGCGTCCTGGCCCTGCACCGCCTCACCAGGCATTTCGGCAGATCGGTGTTTTTCGCGGCCGGCCTGATCCTGGCCGCTTCGGTAGCCGGGGTCAGCCTGCTTAATCTTCGGTCTTTCGGTCTATAACTATGATCAAAAAATCAATAACTATAATCAACGAGCTGGGGATACATGCCCGGCCGGCCGGCATGATAGCCAATATCTCCTCGCACTTCGTCTGCGATCTCAAGCTTATCAAGGACGGGATGGAGGTCAACGCCAAGAGCATCATGGGCATCATGACGCTGGCGGCCGGGAAGGGCAGCGTTATAGAGGTCATCGCCAAGGGGAAGGACGAGGCCGCCGCCGTCGCGGCCATAGCGGACCTTTTCACCCGCAAGTTCGAAGAGGATTGAGATAAAATATGCTTATAAAAAAAGGTGTACCGGCTAGCCTCGGCATAGCCATAGGCAAGGCGCATATCGTTAAGGAGGAGAATATCCTTATCGAGCAGAAAGAAATAGCGCCGGAAAAACTCAAGGCAGAGGTCAAGCGCTTCAAAGAGGCGCTGGACAAGACCAAGCTGGACCTGGACGCCATCCGCGCCAAGATCCTCACCGTGCTTGGCAAAAACCACGCCAAGCTGATAGACGCCCACCACCTTATACTTCAGGACCCGCTGATCACCAAGGAAGTTCCGCAGCTGATAATGTCCAGGCATATGAACGCCGAGTTCGCGCTGTCGGAGGTCCTGGACAAGGCCGAGGAGCAGTTCGAGAAGATAGACGACGAGTTCTTCCACGAGCGGAAGCACGACGTTTTCGACGTGGGTAAAAAGATAATCTCCAATTTGGTGAACAGCGAGAAGACCTCGCTGAAAGATATCAAGGAGCCGGTGATCATCGTAGCGCACAACCTCTACCCTTCGGACACGCTCCACATCCGCGAGTCCAACAAGGTGCTGGGCTTCTGCATGGACCTGGGCTCCAAGTCCAGCCATACCGCCATTTTCGCGCAGAGCATGGGCATCCCCGCCGTGGTCGGACTCTCCGACATCAGCCGCCAGATCCAGAGCGGCGACAGCCTGATCGTAGACGGCGAACAGGGCATGGTGATAATCTCCCCGACGCCGGAGATCATAGCGAAGTACAAAGCGCGCAAGGAAGAGCTGCAGAAGCAGGAGCACTTCTTCCACCGCCTGAAGGGCCTGCCGGCGACCACGCGCGACGGGCACAAGATCAGCCTGATGGCCAACCTGGATTCGGCCGAGGACGCGCCGGAGCTGGCCGCCGTCAAGGCGGAAGGCGTGGGCCTTTACCGCACCGAATTCCTGTACATGAACCGCGACTCCGTGCCCTCCGAGGAAGAGCAGCTTAAGGCTTACGCCTCCGTGGCGAAAGCCGCGACCGGCATCCCGCTCACTATCCGCACCGCGGACATCGGCGGGGACCGGGCCACGCAGCTCGGCATAAAGGGGCTCAAGGACGAGCGGAACCCGTTCATGGGCTTCCGCGGCATCCGCCTTTTCATCAAATATCCGGAGCTGCTCAAAACCCAGCTGCGGGCTATTTACAAGGCCAATACCGAAGGCAATATAAAAATAATGATCCCGATGCTCTCGTCCCTGGACGAGTTGCTGACGGTGAAGCGCGTGGCCCAGGACGTGAAGACGGAACTGGCCGAGGAGGGCTTCGCCGTGAAGAAAGATCCGGAGTTCGGCATCATGGTGGAGATTCCGGCCGCCGCCATTATCCTGGATTCCCTGCTCGGCGAGATAGATTTTGTCTCGATAGGGACCAACGACCTGGTGCAGTACACCCTCGCGGTGGACCGCATCAACCAGTACGTCTCCGAGCTTTACGAGCCCTTCCACCCGGCGGTGCTCCGCCTGATCAATCTGGTGGTGCAGACTTCCCACAAGAAGGGGAAGCTGGTCAGCGTCTGCGGCGAAATGGCCTCGGACCCTTTCGCCATCCCGCTCCTGGTGGGCATGGGCGTGGATATCCTCTCGGTTCCGGCGAAGATGTACCTGCGCTCAAAGCACGCCGTCAGGGCTATGAGTTTTGAAAAATTCTCCGGTATAGCCCAGCGCGCCCTGAGCATGCCCACCGCTGAAGAGATCCGCCGCCTCGTAGAGGAAGAGGTAAAGTAGTCACAACATGAATATACGCAACTTCTCGATCATAGCGCACATAGACCACGGCAAATCAACGCTGGCCGACCGCTTCATCAATATCACCAATACGGTCCCTGACCGGCAGATGAAGGAGCAGTTCCTGGACGGCATGGAGCTGGAGCGCGAGCGCGGCATAACCATAAAGGCGAAAGCCGTGCGCATGCTTTACACGGCCGACTCCGGCGAAGAATATATCCTGAACCTTATCGACACCCCGGGCCACGTGGACTTTTCCTACGAGGTTTCCCGCGCGATGGCCGCCTGCGAGGGCGCTATTCTGCTGGTGGACGCTTCGCAGGGCGTGGAAGCCCAGACTTTGGCGCATGCGCACCTGGCGCAGTCGCTGGGCCTCACTATCATCCCGGTCATCAACAAGATAGACCTGGAGCACGCCGACCCTGACGCCACCGAGGAGCAGATCTGGGAAGTGCTGAAGGACCCGAAGGACTCCTCGCGCATCAGCGCGAAGGACGGCCGCGGCGCGCGCGAAGTCCTGGAGCGCGTGATAAAAGAGATCCCCGCCCCGGCCGGCTCACCGGACAAGCCGCTTAAGGCGCTGGTCTTCGACTCTTTCTACGACGTGTACAAAGGCGTGGTCATCTATACCCGCGTAGTGGACGGCGCTATCTCAGCCGGCAAATATGTCACTTTCCATTCCAAGGGAACCAGCTATAAAGTGGAGGAAGTGGGCTATCTCACGCCGAAACTGGTAAAGGCGGATTCCATAAAGACCGGCGAAGTGGGCTATGTAATCGCCGGCATCCGCGATATCCACGAGATAAAGATGGGCGACACCATCTTCGAAAAGAATTACCCGGTCGACGCCCCGCTGCCAGGCTACAAGGAAGTCAACCCGGTAGTGTTCGCCGGTTTCTACCCGGTAAACACCACAGACTACACCGCGCTCAAGACCGCCATTGAAAAGCTGAACCTCACCGACTCCTCTTTCAACTTCCAGGGCGAGACTTCCAAGGCGCTGGGCTTCGGGTTCCGCCTGGGCTTCATGGGCCTGCTGCACCTGGACATCATCCGGGAGCGCATCGAGCGCGAGTTCAATATCCCGCTCATCGCCACCAATCCCAACGTCATCTACAAGGTGCAGGCCAAGGACAAACAGGGCCTGAAGGGGAAATACGTCGAGGTCACCAACCCGGCCGACTTCCCGCATTACGGCGACGTGATGGACATCATGGAGCCGTACGTGCGCGCGAACATCATCGCCCCGCTTCCTTACATGGAAGGGATCATGAACCTGCTTAAGGAGAAGCGCGGCGAGCATATCAAGATAGAGTATATCTCCACCACCCGCGTGATCGTGGAGTACCTGCTGCCGCTCTCCGAGATCATCCTGGACTTCTACGACAAGCTGAAGTCCGTATCGCGGGGCTACGCTTCTTTCGACTATGAGCCGTACGAATACCGCAGCTCGGATATGGTGAAGATAGAGATCCTGCTGCACAGCGAATCAGTGGACGCGCTGTCTTTCATCACTCACCGCTCAAGGGCGCTGCATAATTCCCGGCTGATCTGCGAAAAGCTCAAGACCCTCATCCCCAAGCACATGTTCGAGATCGCCGTGCAGGCCCAGGTGGGCGGCAAGATCATAGCCCGCGAGACCATCGGGGCCATGCGCAAGGACGTGCTGGCCAAGTGCTACGGCGGCGATATCACCCGCAAGCGCAAGCTGCTGGAAGCGCAGAAGGAAGGCAAGCGCAAGATGAAGCTGATGGGCTCGGTGGAAATACCGCAGGAAGCTTTTATGTCGCTTTTGAAGATAAGCCAGGATAAATAAGAAACCGGGAGTCGGGAATCAGGGATCGAGAATCAGCGAAAATAATATTTTAGGCTTCCGACCCGGGATTCCCGATCCTCGATTCCCGACTAAATTTGATTTAACAACAAGCTGGAGATAAAACTATATGGAAGAGAAACTATTCTGGATCGGAGTGCTGATGGGCGCGCATCTTTTTCTGTCGCATCATTTCAAAGAGAAGGGGAAGTTCCGGCACGATTCCAGGTTCACCCGCTACTGGCACGCTTTTTTCGCGGCCCTGGTGTCTTTCACCGGCATGGTGCTCCTGACGGTAAGCCTGGACAACCGCCGCGGCGACGTCGTGACCTCAATGCTGTTCAGCAGCCGGCAGCTGGTTTACGGGGCGCTGGCCGCCCTGGCCGGGGCCTCTTACGCCTTCTGGCGCAGCCTTTCGAAGAAAACGCCGGTGAAGGACGGGATCAACGCCTCCATAAAGGAGGATATGGAATGGTCCGAGACCGTTTTCTCGGCCGTGCTCCTGGCCTCGGTGGTGATGTACCTGTTCATCCAGGCCTTCAAGATACCGTCGGGCTCGATGGAAAGGACCTTCCTGATAGGCGACCATCTGTTCGTTAATAAGTTCATCTACGGCTTCCGCGTTCCCTACACTAAAAAGAAGCTGATTAAATTCCGCCAGGTGAAGAAGGGCGACATCATAGTGTTCCAGTTCCCGTCCCTGGACCCGCGCGACTTCCAGTGCGGCGGCAGCCAGTTCGGCAAAGATTTCATCAAGCGCGTGGTGGGCATGCCGGGCGACAAGATTGAGGTCAAAGAAGGGCAGCTTTACATTAACGGCGCGAAGGCCGGGGAGGAGCCTTACGCGCAGTACCTGGACCAGTTCCGCTACCCCAAGGGCTCCGAGAAAACCGCCCCGGGCGACTACCAGGTCTACTGGGAGAACCGCCTGCTGGGCAAGATGTTTTCCGAGTATATCCGCGACAATTTCGGCCCGGTCACGGTCCCTCCCGGGCAGTATATGGTCATGGGCGACAACCGCGACAAATCCTGCGATTCCCGCTATTGGGGCGCGGTGCCGGAAGACCTGATAAAGGGCAAGGCCTGGTTCACTTACTGGCCGCCCTCCAGGATGGGGTTCCCTAAATAAATGAAAGTAACGGAACGCCTTAAGACCGGAGAAAAACTCTTCTCCTTCGAATTCTATCCGCCCAAGACGGAAGCGGACTCGGCGAAGCTTTTCGAAGCGGCGCGCGAGCTGAAAAAGCTAAACCCGGATTTCGTTTCAGTGACGAACTCCTCCAGCGGGACGCTCAAATACCGGACCGCCGCGCTTTCCGGCGTCCTCAAAGCGGAGCTCGGCCTCGACGTAGTGGCGCACCTGACCTGCGTGGCGCATACCCGCGCCGAAATAATGGAGATCTGCGCCGGCCTCAAGAGCATGGGAATAAAGAATATCCTGGCGCTGCGCGGGGATATCCACAATATCGAAGGCCTGCAGCCCCGCCGGGATTACAGCTACGCTACCCAGCTCACGGCGGACCTGGCGAAGACCGGGGACTTCGCCATCGGCGGCGCCTGCTACCCGGAGAAGCACCCGGAGTCGCCTTCCTTTGAAGAGGATGTCGTCCATCTTAAAGAGAAGGTAGCCGCGGGCGCGGAGTACCTTATAACCCAGCTTTTCTTCGACAATATTTTCTATTTTAAATTCCTGGAAAAGACCGCCGCGGCCGGGATAAATGTGCCCATCCTGCCGGGACTGATGCCGATCACCGGCTATAAGCAGATGCAGAATTTCACGCAGATGATGAAGGTAAGCGTCCCCGACGCCCTGCGGCGCGGCATCGAGCGCTGGGACGGAGATAAAGAGGGAATGTTCAAGTTCAGCGTGGAGTACGCCTCCGCGCAGGCGGCGGAGCTTCTGCAGAACGGCGCGCCCGGCCTCCACCTTTACACGCTAAACCGCAGCCGGGCGGCGATCGCTATTCTTAAGAACGTCAAGGGCGGCGTATAAAACGGGGGTTGGATTAAAAAAATGGAAATTATTCACACGATAGAAGTTAAAGCGCTGGTAGAGCTGCAGAAGAGGGATGCCGCCATGGACGCCAGGAAGGCCATAGCCGCCGGCGTGCCTGTTAAGATCGCAGCGCTTAACGCCGCTTTCGAGGCGAAAAAAAGGTCAATGAGCGCCGCCCACGAGGCCCTGCTCGCTTTGCAGGTTAAAAAGAAGGACTCCGAGATGAAGATCTCCGAAGCCGAAGAGGGGATCCGCAAGCACCAGCGCGAGCTGAATTTGGTGAAGGACAATAGCGCCTTCAAAGCCCTGCTGAGCGAGATCGAGAACGATAAGAAGAACAAGGACGAACTCGAGACGGGGATACTTTTCCTCCTGGAGGAGATCGACAAGGCTTCGGTCCAGGACAAGGCTATACGCGAGGAAGTGAAAAAGATAGAAGAGACCATGCGCGCGGAGGTTTCGTCCCTCGAGAAGACGGCTAAAGAAATTGAGGCCGGCCTTGAAACCGCGAAGGCGGAGCGGGCGGCCCCCGCCCCCGCCCGG
>JAVHPG010000204.1:0-1790 GCA_036170455.1 Elusimicrobiales bacterium | reverse complement strand
CTTACCTATTATACTATTTTTATATTATCCGGCGGTAGCGGACGCATAGTAGCCCGGAAGAGCTATTATCTTTCCCCCAGGCGGGCCGCCAGGCCGGCGAAGCCTTCGAGAGAAATTTCCTGGGCCCTGACCGAAGGCTTGAACCCGGCTTTTTCTACGGCGGCGGCCGCTGCGGCTTTATCTACCCCGCAAAGCCCGAGCGAATTAACCAGCGTCTTGCGGCGGTGCGAGAACGCTTTGCGGACCAGCGAGCGGAAGGCCGCTTCTTCCTCCGGTACGTTAAAGAAAGCTTTAGGCCTGAAAACCAGGACCGAGGAATCTACGGCCGGCACGGGGGTGAAGCTCGCCGCCTTTATGTCCATCAGGAGTTCCGCCGAGGCCCGCGAGGCCGTCAAGAGGGAGAGCGCGCCGTAGTCGCTGTCGTCGGGCGAGGCGGTTAGCCGGCGGGCGACCTCCTTCTGGAACATAAAAACGGCCAGCGACAGCCCGCCGTAAGACAGGGTCTTTTCCAGGATGGCCGTCGCGCACTCGTACGGGAGATTGCCTATAAAAGCGGCCCGGCCCGGCCCGCAGAGGGCCGCGAGGTCCGTCTGCAGGAAATCCGCGTTGACCACGTCGAGCCCTTTGAACTTTTCGCGGAGCCCGGGCAGCAGGACGGGATCGATCTCCACCGCCTTCATGAGCGACCAGTATTTGGGGAAAAGGAAAGCGGTCAGGGCGCCCCCGCCGGGACCTATCTCGACGAGGCGGTCAAAAGAGGCGTCGTCCAGGGCGCCGGCTATCCGCGCGCAGATTTCCTTGTCGTTCAAAAAGACCTGGCTGAATTTAGGCATTATTTTTACGTCAGCGCCTGCATCTTGCGCAATATTTCTTCGCCGAGCTTCCAGACGTCGCCGGCGCCGAGCGTGATAAAAACGTCCCCCGGCTTAAGTTCTTTCATGGCCTCGAGCACTCCGGGAAAGGCGGAGGCGGGCGCGCCGTTCCTCAGGAGCTGGCGCAATATCAGCCCGGAATCTACGCCGGGCAAAGGCTTTTCCCCGGCCGCGTAAAGCGGCGCGATATAGACCCGCGAGGCCCCGCCGAAGGCCTTGCCGAACTCTTTATAAAGCAGCGAAGTGCGGGTGTAGCGGTGCGGCTGGAAAAGCGCCACCAGCCGCCTGCCGGGAAAGAGCCCGCGCGCGGCGTCCAGGGTGGCCCGTATCTCCGTGGGGTGGTGGCCGTAGTCGTCGATAAAATCTATCCCGCCCGCCGAGCCCAGCTTGTCCATGCGCCGCTTCACCCCGGCGAAATTCCAGAGGCCCGCCGCGAGTTTCCCGAATTCAAAACCGAGGTAGGAGCCGGCGGCCAGCGCGAGCAGCGAATTACGGACATTATGCGCCCCGCCGCAGCGCAGGCGCACGCTGCCCTTTAATTTGCCCCGGAAAAAAGCCTTGTAGGAAGCGCCGGCGGCGGAGAATTCGGCTTCGCGCGCCGTCCAGTCGGCCCCGGCGCCGAGGCCGCAGGTGACCAGCGGGACCTTAAGGGAAGGGATAATTTCACGGATGACGGGATCGTCGGAGCAAAGGGCGGCCAGGCCGTAGAAAGGGAGGCGCCCGAGGTGCCTTCTGAAGGCCTCCTTCAGGTTTTCCATATTGCCGTAATGGTCCAGGTGGTCCGAGTCGATATTGGTGACGCAGGCCACCAGCGGCGAGAAATAGAGGAAGGAGCCGTCTGACTCGTCGGCCTCGGCGACGAGGTACTCGCCGCCGCCCAGCTTCACATTGGAGCCCGCGCCCTTTATTATCCCCCCG
>JAVHPG010000203.1:0-8705 GCA_036170455.1 Elusimicrobiales bacterium | reverse complement strand
GCAAAAGCCCCTCGGAGCGCGAGGCTTGCGTAAGCGCCGAGCGCGAGAGCGGCAGGCGCGCGCACGGTATTGCGCGACGCCGATTTTGCGTTCCTGCCCGCACGGTAGGCCGCCCAGCCGACTATACGCATGAGGTATGGCCGAGCTCGATTTAGCTGTTACTTGATGATTTATTGAGCCGGGGGGTTTTGCGGAAATTATATAATTGGAGGATGGCATTAAAGAAAGATAAGCATGCGGGGCTTACGGAAAGGTTTCACAAGAAGAGGGTGGTTTATTCGGGGGTGGTGGATTTCAGGGCGGATACGGTGACGCTGCCGAACGGGAAGAGGGCGACCCGGGCTTATATGTCGCATCCCGGTGCGGTGGCCGTGCTGCCGGTGCTGGACGACGGGCGGATAGTGTTGGTCAGGCAGTACAGGTATCCGGTGGCGGAAGCCACTTTAGAAATTCCGGCGGGGAAATTGAATTCGGTTTCGGACAAGCCGCTCGGGCGGGTAAAGGCGGAACTGAAAGAAGAAACGGGTTATACAGCGGCCAGCGTTAAGCCGCTTATTTCTTTTTGGCCCACTACCGCTTTTTCTAACGAGGTACTTCATATTTTTACGGCTTCGGGGCTGCGCGGCGGAACGCAGCAGGACCTGGACGAGGACGAGTTCGTGAACGTCGAGATACTGCCTTTCGAAAAGGCCTGGGGACTTCTGAAGAAGGGCGTCATCAAGGACGCCAAGACCATCATAGCTTTGCAGGCGTGGAAAATTAAATTACTGGAGAAAAAATGAAATTCGACGCTACCGATACCCTTTGCGTTAACACCCTTCGTACGCTTTCCATAGACATGGTCGGCCAGGCCGATTCCGGCCACCCGGGCCTGCCGCTCGGCGCGTCGCCGATGGCCTACGCCATCTGGGCCGGCCACCTCAAATTCGTCCCCTCCGACCCCGGCTGGTTCGACCGGGACCGCTTCGTGCTCTCCGCCGGGCACGGCTCGGCCATGCTCTATTCGATGCTCCACCTTTACGGCTACGGCCTCACGATGGACGACCTTAAAAAATTCCGCCAGCTGGACAGCCTCACTCCCGGCCACCCCGAATACGGCCACACCAAGGGCGTAGAGACCACCACCGGCCCCCTCGGGCAGGGCTTCGCCAACGCCGTGGGGATGGCCCTGGCCGAACAGCTGATGGCGAAGAAACTTAACACCCCGGAGTTCTCCCTGGTAGACCACTTCACCTACGTGCTCTGCGGCGACGGAGACCTGATGGAGGGCGTCTCTTACGAGGCGGCCTCGCTCGCCGGGCATCTCAAGCTCGGCAAGCTTATCTGCCTTTTCGATTCCAACAGCATCACGATAGAGGGCTCCACCAGCCTGTCCTTCAACGAGGACATGAAAAAGCGCTTCCAGTCCCAGGACTGGCAGGTCCTGGAAGTGGAGGACGGCAACGATCTCGACGAGATCGACGCGGCGATAAAGAAAGCGAAACGCGAGACGGAACAACCGTCGATGATAATAGTGAAGACCCATATCGGCTTCGGCAGCCCGAAACAGGACAGCAGCTGCGTCCACGGCGAGCCGCTCAAACCCGCCGAGATCCTTGCCACCAAGAAAGCGCTGAACTGGCCCTCCACGGAGCCTTTCTTCGTGCCGGAAGAGGCGCGCGCCCGGTTCACCGAACAGGCCGAAGCCGGCGAGAAGGACCGGAAGCGCTGGCTGAAACTGTGGAAAAATTATACCGCGGCCATGCCGGAGAAGGCCGAGCTGGCCAAAGCCATGCTGGGCCGCGAAATCCCCGAGGGACTTTTCAAGCCGGAAGATTCTTTTTTCGACAAACCGATGGCCACCAGGGAGGCCTCGGGCAAGGTGATCAACCTGATAGCGGACGCGCTGCCCGGTTTCACCGGCGGCTCGGCGGACCTGGGCCCGTCCAACAAGACGGATTTCACCAAGGAGCCCGGGCGCACCCTGCACTTCGGCATACGCGAGCACGGGATGGCCGCCGTAGTCAACGGCCTCGCCCTGCACGGCGGGCTGATACCCTTCGGCGCCACCTTCCTGATCTTCTCGGATTATATGCGCCCCTCCATACGCCTTGCGGCGGTGATGCAGACCCCTTCCATCTTCGTGTTCACGCATGACAGCATCGGCGTGGGAGAGGATGGACCCACCCACCAGCCGGTGGAGCAGCTGATGAGCCTGCGCCTGATCCCGGGCCTGCTCGTCCTGCGCCCGGCCGACGCCTGGGAAACGCTTTACGCCTGGGAGGCCGCGGTGCGTTCAAAGCGCCCGGCCTGCCTCGCGCTTACGCGGCAGAAGCTGCCGCTTTACACCCAGTACCGCGAGAAAATAGCCGAAGGCGTGAAGCGCGGAGCGTACCTCCTGCGCGGCCCCTCGACCGTCCCTACGCTGGAGCTGATAGCCTCCGGCTCCGAGGTTTCGCTGGCTTTCGAAGCCGCTGCGATCCTTGAAAAACAGGGCATCGCGGCCAGGATAATCTCCGCCCCCTCCTTCGAGCTTTTCCGCGAGCAGGACCAGGCCTACCGGAACTCGGTGATGATCCCCGGCCTGCCGAAGCTGTGCCTCGAGGCCGGCCGCACCGTCGGCTGGAGCGACCTGGCCGGGCCGGATTCAGAGGCGATCGGCATCGACACTTTCGGCAAGTCAGCCCCGGCGGGACAGGTGTACGCCGCGCTGGGCCTGACGGCGGAAAAGGTCGCCGAAGCCGCGAAAAAAATGGTCAAATAGAACGGCGGCCCCGCAAAGAAAAGTCCCCGCCCGTATGAGATACGGCGGGGACTTTTATTATCAGGGAAGGATCAGATCGCCCTGGCGCGCCGCAAGCCCCACAAAGACACTACCGCGAAAAGCGCGGCCGGACCCAGACCGGCTACGAAAGGCGGCAGCAGTTCGGCGTTGCCGGCCTCCTGCACCATTATTACGACCGCCCAGAAGAAAAAGCCGAGGCCGACGGCCAGCCCGAAACTGAAATACCGGTTGTTCTTACGCGCGAGCAGCACCATTGCGGCGCCGATCAGGGCCATGGCGGGGTTGGCCAGCGGCGCGGCGAGCTTCACCCACAGCAGAGTGCGCTCGGCCGCAGCGGGGGCGCCCACCGCCTCCAGGCGGCGCAGGCGGTCGAACACCTGCGAAGTTGAAACCCCGTCGGGCACGAGTTTCTCGAGCACCAGGTTTTCCGGCCGCACCGAGATAGCCGACTGGTAGCGGGCGAAGCGCTCGACGGAGGGCTTGAGGTCGCCGTCGTACTTTATAATCACCCCGTCCAGGAACACCCATTGCCCCGTGCCCGGCTGCCAATCGGCGGAGGCGGCGTTTATCTCAAGCGAAAGGCGCCCCCCGTCATAGATATTGGCGATCACCCTCTCCATCTTCTTGCGGCGCCCGTCGAAAAGGTGCGCCGAAACGAAAACCTCGTCGCCGGCGGAAAAAGAAACGTCCTTCTTTACCAGCCGCTGCCAGTCGTCGCGGCCGCGCATCCTGCCTTCGAAAAGGTATTCCGAGCGCATGTAGAGGTCCGGCGCGGCGGTCTCCTGCAGGATGAACTGGCCCAGGCCGGCCAGCAGGGAGCAGGCCAGCAGCGGCTTTAGCATGTCGAAAGGCCGCCACCCCCCGGCGAGCCCGGCCTTCCATTCGCCCTTGGACATCATGCCCCCTAAAGTGAACAGCACGGCCAGCAGGGTCGCCATCGGCGTCATCTTGACTATGAAATATGGCGCCTGGTAGAGGATGTACCTGAAGAAAAGCCCGGCTCCCGAACCGCTCTTCATGAAAAAGTTGAGCTTGTCGAAAAGGCTGCCGAAGATAAGGAGCAGGCAGAAAACGCCCAGCCCGAAGCCGAAGGGTCCCCAGAAGCTGCGCGCGATGTACCTGTAAAATATTTTGCCCATGAAATTATTTAGCGTAGAGCTTTTGCTTCCACAGCCAGAGGCCGGCACCGCCGGTCAGCAGCGCGGGCGCGAAGATAGCCCAGGGGAAGAGCCCCTCATATTTCCGGGAAAGCACCATGCCGCTTATGGTAAGGCCGTAGTAAAAGAAAATTATCAGCAGGCTCAGCCCGAAACCGGCCGAGCGGCCGCGTTTGTCCAGCGCCACCCCCAGCGGCGCCCCCACCAGGAAGAAAACCAGCGGCGCGAGCGCGAGCGCGAAGCGGGAAGCTATCTCGATGCGGTATTTGGCGGCGATCTGCGGGTCGGCTATCCCCGCCGCCAACCTGCCGAGCAGGCCCGGGGTCGAGATCTCCCGCTGGTTCAGCTTGCGCCCGGCCGCGCTCTCCGAAAAGAACGGCAGCAGGGTCTTGTAGGAAGCAAACCTCCCGTAAAGAAGTTTCTCCCGGTTTTTGCAGTCCGTCTGGCTGAGCTGGCCGTTCAGAAGCTCCAGCTCCAGGCCGCTATCGTTCACCATCCTGTAGCGGCCCGAGGCGGCGTTTATCTTGTTGACGAAGGCCGGCGTCTCGCCTTTGTTTATGCGCCTGGCCAGCTTTACCCCCCGCATCTCACCGCTCAGCGAATTGACTTCCGCGGCATAGAGCACCCAGTCGGAGATATTCTGAAAGGTGCGCGGCTTCAGCTCTATCTTCGTGACCCTGTTGAGCATAGAGATAGTATAGTCGGTGGAGCGCTGGAAGGCCACGGGCCCCAGCCAGTTATTCACCGCCAGGAGCAGCAGGGAGGAGAGCAGCGCCGAGTAGAGCACGAAAGAAAATATTTCATAGAAGGAAAAACCGCCGGCGCGAAGGGCTATTATTTCCCCGTCCTGCGACATCTGGCCCAGGCTCAGCAGCATGGCAAGCAGGAAGGCGAGCGGCAGGGACATCCCGACGATGTTCGGCAGCAGGTAAAGCATGCTCTTGGCGAGGAAATAGAAAGAAAAGCCCGTGAGGACGCCCTGGTTTATCACCTGCACGAAGTTAAGCATGACCAGCAGCGAAATGAAGATAAAAAGGGAAAGCCCAAGAAATTTGGCAAACACCCTTAAGATATAAAGACGGGCTATAGGCACGGGCATTTATTTATTCTATTATATATCGACGGCGCCGTGGAAATCTTCAGCGGCGGCCGCTCTTGATGCCTGCCCGGAAAACCGGGCCGGCTTTGCGGCTTTATACTTTACATACACGTGAAAGGGACGGCAAAAATAATTTTATTCCTCGCGGCGCTCGCCTGCGCCGTCCCCTCGCGCGCGGCCGACTTCGACGCGCCCCCATTCTCGGCCGGCCGCTTCCTGCTGCTGGAAAGGAAGGACCCGGGAAAGATCCTGGGCGACGCCGAACTTTCCACCGCCGCTGAAAGCGGGGCGGCAGTCGGGATCCCGGAAGACATGCCCTTTTCTTACAGCGAGGACTCCTGGAACTCCGCGCGCGAGGCCGTGGAGACGGGCCGCTTCCGACGCGAGGAGCTGGCCCCGCTGCCGCAGCCGGTGAACCTTTCCGAGGAACCCGCCGCCCCCGAGCAGCAGGTGGAGTTCCGCGAATCCGGGACCAGCCTCTCCGTGACCGGCCGCAAGGTCATCGCCGTCAGCTACAGCGGCAAGAAATTTCTCAACGAGCAGACCACCGCCACCAGGGCGCGCAGCCTCAGCCTCTTCGAGATCACCCAGCAGATGCAGGTCCGCATGCAGGGCAAGGTCGGCCAGAAGATCACGGTCAACGTGGACTACGACGACACCAAGCTGGACAAGCAGGACATCTCCGTGGTCTACCAGGGCGACCCCAACGAAGTGGTGCAGAACGTCTCCTTCGGCGACATCGACCTCTCGCTGCCGGCCACCGAGTTCGTCTCCTACAATAAGCAGCTGTTCGGTATCAGGGCGGACCTGAAGACCAACCGCCTCAAGATGACCTTCGTGGGCTCGCGCACCAAGGGCCTGACCAAGACCAGGCAGTTCACCGGCAATACGCAGTCCCAGGGCGTGGACATCCTGGACACCAATTACCTGCGCCGCAAATATTACGACGTCTCCTTCGGCAACACTTCCCGCCTGCCCATCAAATCCGGCACGGAGCGCATCTACATAGACCAGCAGACCCTGGCCCAGGTGGATGGGGTCACGGTTTTCGCCATGACCGGCAAAGACATGGCCGTCCAGACCTCCTCCTACACCGGCCGCTTCACCCTCCTGAGCCCCGGCATAGACTACGTGATGGACTACTCGAAGGGCCTGGTCACCTTTAACCGCACGCTAAACCCGCAGGAAGTGGTTATAATAGACTTCCAGAACGCGGGCGGGACTTTCCTTTCCCAGAACGGCTCGACCTCTTCCATAACCGCCGACGCCCTGGCCGGGGAGATCTTCCCTGCCATAATAAAGACCCCAAGCGATATCGCCCTTTCCTCGTATACTGCCCTGGCCGCTCTCCAGGTCTCGCATAAGCGCGAGCTAAAAACGTATTATTCCATCGGCCAGTCCAATATCGTGCGCGACAACGGCAGCGGGAGTTTTACGCTGAAAGTGCAGGATCTCAACCGCACCGAAGTCCTGCCCACCGTTACGAAGCCCATGCCGAAATACCCCGACACCATAGAGGTGGATTTCGAGCAGGGTATCTTCAAACTGGTGAACCCTTTCGTTTCCGAAACCGACCCCTCGGCCGAAGACCCGCAGATCTACTCCGCGGCGCCGAGCTCGAAGCGCGTGATGCGCGTGGAATATTCTTTCAGGTTCAAGACCTTCCTGCTGGAGCCCAGTATCGTGCTGCAGTCCGAAGTCGTGCGCGTGGACGGCAAGAAGCTGGGCCGCAACGAGGAGTACTTCATAGACTACGACTCGGGCTTCATCACTTTCTATTACCCGGAGCGGGTGGGCCAGGACTCCAAGATAGAGATCGTCTACGAGGTCTCCCCCTTCGGCGGGGTGGGCAACCAGTCCCTGGTCGGCGGCCGCGTCTCCTACGACTTCGGGAGCCATTTCTCCGTCGGCTCCACGCTGCTCTACCAGGGAGGGATAAAGTCCAACACAGTCCCGAATATCACCGACCTCACGAACAGCATGATGGTCTACGAAGGCGACGCCCAGCTTAAGGGCCTGAACCTGCTCGGCTTAAGGACCTCCCTCGGAGTCGAGGCCGCGCAGAGCCGCCTTAACCCCAACCTGAACGACTTCGCCCTGATAGACAATATGGAAGGGGTAAAGCAGGAAGATTCCCCGTCGATGGACAAGAACTTCTGGTTCATAGCGGCCAACCCGACGCAGGGCCCCGCCGACCCCCTGTCGCTGGACTGGTACAATGAGAACGTAAAGGCCCGCGATATAAACCCCGCCTCCTCCTCCGAAGGCTCGCAGCAGGTCCTGGCCTTCAAGTACGATTTCAACGTCTCCACCGAGGTGTCCATAGTCTACCCGCTTTCCGCCACCGGGCTGGATTTTTCCCAGAAGAACGTCCTGGAACTGGTGGTCTCCGGAGCCAGCGACGGCCCGGAGTTCAACATCCACCTCGGCCAGGTAACCGAGGACGCGGACAATAGCGGCGGCCAGAACTTCTCCTGCGCCTCCGGCCTGGTACTCGCCAATGCCCCGAAAAGCGAGGACCTCAACTGCGACGAGCAGGTTTCCAACGCCGAGGATATTGGCTGGCTTTACAAAGTCGGCACAAGCGAAAAGCGCTACGGCGCGGCCAACGGCCGCCTGGATTCGGAAGACCTCAACAAGAACGGCCGCCTGGACGCGCAGGACTTTACCGGCGGCAGCTTCGGCTACGTGAACGGCTCTAAATTTATAGACACCGGGGACTCCAACGCTCTGAAGAACCGCGTCGACTTTACCGACAGTAAATGGCATACGCTGTACAAGCCTTTGGCGATAACCTCCACCGATACCTACAAGTGGAACGCAATTAAACAAGTACGCATCTCGCTGAGGCGCGGAAGCGGGGCGGCTTCCGGAACCATCAAGATCGCCCGCATCTCCGCCGTGGGCAACACCTGGACCGTACAGTCAAGCACGAATACCGGCTCCATTGAGGCCATAGGAGTCAACAACCTGGATAACCCGGGCTATACGCCCATCCACGAGGCGGGCGGAGACGCGACCGCGGTCTATAACGACCTCTATGGCTCCGCTTCCGAGCAGAAGCAGAAGAGCAATTCAAGCTCCCTCACGGAGCAGTCCCTGGCGCTGAACTACGCCGATATCGATTCCACCTCCACGGTCTATGTCTACCGCAAGTTCACTACGGCCATAGATATTTCCCAGCATGAGAAAGTCCGCTTCCTGGTCAAGGGCCCGAACATTGACACGGTGACGGACGCCAACGCGCCGGGTTCCAATTTCTTCATACAGGCCGGCGACATAAACAATTACTTCAAAGCCTCGGTGCCGCTCAACTTCACCGGCTGGCGCCTTATCACTATAGGCCAGGAAGATATGACCGGGGACAAGATCCCGGACATCTGGGTCCAGTCGACCTCCGGCGTAGAGGTCTCCTCCCGCGGAACCCCCAGCCTACAGCAGGTGCCGCAGTTCATCGTGGGCATCGAGGCCAGGGACGGGAACGCCCACACCGGCGTGGTTTATTTCAACGAGCTGCACGTGGCCGCGCCGCTTATGCGCGTAGGCAATGCCCGAAAAGTGGAGGGCGCTTTCGAGATCCCCGGCTGGCTCAGCTTCGGCGGCAAGCACCGCTACATGGACCGAAGCTTCCAGACGCCTGTCACCGCCATCGCGAACCAGGATAACACGCAGCAGACAGGCTACC
>JAVHPG010000202.1:0-1798 GCA_036170455.1 Elusimicrobiales bacterium | reverse complement strand
TGTCCGCTTTGCCATTTTTTTATTCGCTACGGTACAGCCTGTTGCCCGTTGGGCGGGTGCTACGTCAAGCCAGGCTATCAGCGGCGGTTTTGACTATCGTTTCAATCCTCGCCCGCCCCGAAGGACGGGCGCTACCTATGGCATTAAGCGCGCGTTGCTATCTGGCTATGTTTCAATCCTCGCCCGCCCCGAAGGACGGGCGCTACTCAAGTGAGTTGTGGCTCAAATAATTATTTTATGTTTCAATCCTCGCCCGCCCCGAAGGACGGGCGCTACAGGGGACCGATCGCGCATTGTTCCTGTGACAGATGTTTCAATCCTCGCCCGCCCCGAAGGACGGGCGCTACAGAAGAAGCCCAGCGCAGTGCGAAGGCCAGGTATGTTTCAATCCTCGCCCGCCCCGAAGGACGGGCGCTACTCACACATTTTGAATGATTCAGTGTTGCCACGACTGTTTCAATCCTCGCCCGCCCCGAAGGACGGGCGCTACCTTCGACTGTAGGCGCGCCACCGTTCTTGCTGATGTTTCAATCCTCGCCCGCCCCGAAGGACGGGCGCTACCCGATGTACGTTAAGGACGTTAAATCTCGCATGAGGTTTCAATCCTCGCCCGCCCCGAAGGACGGGCGCTACATTGGCACGAATTTTGCTTACGCGCAATTATTGCATGTTTCAATCCTCGCCCGCCCCGAAGGACGGGCGCTACAGCTCAACGGCAAAAACCTGTACATCGCCTGTTGGTTTCAATCCTCGCCCGCCCCGAAGGACGGGCGCTACCGACTGCATTGATGAAGCGCAACCCGCTTGCTGTTGTTTCAATCCTCGCCCGCCCCGAAGGACGGGCGCTACTCACAGTGCAGAAACGCAGCGGATCAACAGTTACCGTTTCAATCCTCGCCCGCCCCGAAGGACGGGCGCTACTAACGCAGCTTAAGCTCTTGCGAACCTTGCGACAGTTTCAATCCTCGCCCGCCCCGAAGGACGGGCGCTACGATTTAACGGTGTACGGATTCGCGCAGTATCTTGGTTTCAATCCTCGCCCGCCCCGAAGGACGGGCGCTACGATGGTGCGCGCGCACGTCATTCCGATCGACCCAAAGTTTCAATCCTCGCCCGCCCCGAAGGACGGGCGCTACTGTTCCACCTTTACAGTCATGCGGTGCCACTCTAGTTTCAATCCTCGCCCGCCCCGAAGGACGGGCGCTACTTCGTCTAACTCGGCTTCGTCGAGTTGTCTTTCTGTTTCAATCCTCGCCCGCCCCGAAGGACGGGCGCTACCGATGTGGTCCCCCCAACAATTATATTCAATGATGTTTCAATCCTCGCCCGCCCCGAAGGACGGGCGCTACAGCAGGGGCCGATCGAGCATTACGCCCCCATCTTGGTTTCAATCCTCGCCCGCCCCGAAGGACGGGCGCTACGTGAGTTGTTAGGTTGGTCAGTTGATGATAGGTTTTGTTTCAATCCTCGCCCGCCCCGAAGGACGGGCGCTACCTGGGGTAACACGTTGCCAATCAGTCTCAATTTGAGTTTCAATCCTCGCCCGCCCCGAAGGACGGGCGCTACCCAGCTACCACAATTGAAAATAAATGCTGAAAATAGTTTCAATCCTCGCCCGCCCCGAAGGACGGGCGCTACGAACGTCAATCCCGAAGGGACACACCCTTCTAAAGTTTCAATCCTCGCCCGCCCCGAAGGACGGGCGCTACCAAAGCCTTGCTTGAATACGGGATTGATATTGCTGTTTCAATCCTCGCCCGCCCCGAAGGACGGGCGCTACAGTCCGCCTACAACATCA
>JAVHPG010000201.1:0-8736 GCA_036170455.1 Elusimicrobiales bacterium | reverse complement strand
CTATAAATAAACTTACCGATGAGCTGCGCTCCGGTGAAAGCCGCCTGCTGGAGGAGAAGGGCAGG
Organism: Elusimicrobiales bacterium; assembly: GCA_036170455.1. Classification (GTDB taxonomy): domain Bacteria; phylum Elusimicrobiota; class Elusimicrobia; order Elusimicrobiales; family UBA9959; genus UBA9959. The sequence continues at coordinate 8,671 of JAVHPG010000201.1, read as the reverse complement.
ATCGCCGCCGAGTTTGAGGCCAAGTCCGCCATCAACTCCGGAATGCTGGCCAGGACCGAGGCCTCTTTTGAGGAAAAGCGCCGCGCCTACGAGGAAAAGATAGCCGGGCTGGGCGCTAAGCTGACCGAGGCCGACAAAGCCTCGGCCCTGGAGAGGGAAAATTTCAAGAACGAGCTCTCGCGCGTCACCTCCGAGGTGGAAGCGCTGGCCGAGGAAAGGGCCGCAGCCACCCGTGCCGACTACGAGAACCGCAAAGCCGACCTGGAAAAAGAGTTTGCCGCGCGCTATAACGACAAGCTCAAGGCCCTTGAGGCCGAAAAAGCCCGCGTGAACGAGGAGCTTGCGGGGAACGAGAGCCGGCTCGCGGTCGCCAAGGCCGCCGCCGCCGCGGCTGAAACAGAATGCGGCGTCCAAAGGACCCGCCTGGAGGCGGAAGCCGCCGCCCGGGTAGATGCCGCTTATGCCGAAGCGGCCGCCAAGACGGAGGTGGAAAAGGGGAACAGGCAGGCGGAGCGCGCCAGGCTGGAACAGGCCCTGCGGGAAACTTCCGAAAATTTTAAAGGCTCCCAGAAAGAGATAGGGGCGGTGAACGCCAAATTGCGCCAGGCGGAGATGGAGAAAGCCGGGCTGGAAGAACGCTTTAACAGGGGGCTGATCGAGGCCAGGGCGAATTACGAGAAGGAGCTTACCGTCCGCGTTAAAGAAGCCGTAGCGGCGCAGACGGCGGACCTGTTCCAGGCCCTTGAAGCCGCCACGTCCAGGCAGGCGGAGCTTTCAACCGAGCTCGACGCCAAAGTGGACGTAATCAACGCCTTGAACCATTCCGTGGTAGAAGCGAAACGCGACTGCGAAGCCCGCGCCAGCGCCTCGGTTTCCGAGGCCGTCGCCGCGCGCCGCGCCGAGCTGGAGAAAATCTACGCCCGCAAGCAGGCCGCCTTCGAAGAGGACTGCCAGGCGCGGCTGGAAGTGATGAACAGCGAATTCACGATCAAGTGCGAGCGCCTCGCCGGGGAGAACGCCTCGCTCAGGAAAGATATCGAGAGGGAGAGCGCGGACGCGGCGAAAGCCAATGCCAGGGCGAAGGAGCAGGGCGAGAAGCTGCTGGCCGCCGAGAAGGCCTTCCACAACGAGAAGATCGAGCTGCAGAAAGCCCAGATCACGGAGCTGGAGCAGACGGTGGCCGACGCCGTTTCCGCGGCCGTGGAGATGGCCGAGGACAGGCTGCGCCACGCCCAGGAGGAGCTTGAGAAGTCCAAAAAGGTCAACAGGGAAGAGGTGAAGCTGATGGCTGAGGGCTTCGACGCCGAGAAAGACCAGCTGCTGGAGGAGATAGGCCGCCGCGACCGCTATATCGAGAACGCGGACATGAAAGTGCAGGAGCTGGAGCGCGCTATGATCAAGTACCGCCAGACGGCCTCCGGCGAGCTGATGAAGAATATCTCCGACCAGGACGCCCGCTTCCGCGAGATGGCGGCGGAGGAGAAGGCGCGCGGCGACGCCCGGATCAAGCAGCTCGAGAGCCTGCTCTCCGCCAAGGAAAAGCTGCTGGCCGAAGGAGACAAGTTCTACAGGCAGAAGCAGCTGGAGCTGGACAACCTGCACGCGGCCCTTAACATGCGCGAGGCCGGGTTCAACCAGGAGATCTTCTCGCAGAAGCAGGAGCTCGGCGAAAAAGAAAAAGAGCTTAACGAATACCGGCTTAAGCTTGAAAAAGATTATGCCCTTAAAAACTCGGAGCTGGAACAGATGAAGGCGGAACTTTCCCGGGCTATCCTCGACTACAGGAAGAGATAATTATGGAAAAAGAACGCGCCATCCAATGTGTGCCGGTGGAGCTGCTTGAGAAGCTTAAAGCGCTCTCGGCCAAGCTCTGGGAGGACCGGAACCCCACCTCCGTGCACCTCAATACTATCCTGGAGGAATATGAGCCGGACCTGAAATCCCTGAGCAATACTATCAAGGAATACGAGAGCGAGTATTCCGAACGCGTGGCCTCGAACCAGAGCAAGTACGAGCAGAAAGAAAGCCGCATCAAAAAGGAGCTGGACGAGCTTAAATCCCGCCTGGCCGCGGCCGAGAGCTCCAGGGCCGAGACCCTCAGAAAATATGAAGAGGTCAAGGCGGCCTTTAATTCCCGCGAGGCGCTGATCTCCGAGCTGAAGATAAAAACTGCGGAAGACGAGGGCGCGTTCAACGCCAGGTATGTCGTCAGGATGCAGGAGCTTTACGAGAAAGTAAATAAGAAAGAGCTGGACATGCTGGCCCAGTGGGAAGAAAGAAATAAAGCCTTAGAGTCTAAAGGGCGGGCTCTCGATCAGGCTCAAGCTGTAAAGGATGAGCTTCTGCGGCAGCGGGGGAAAGCTCTCGACGAAGATTATAATGCCAGGAAAGCGGAGCTTATAAAAGCTTTCGAAAAGATAAGGCTGGATATCAGCGCCAGGGAGCAGTCGCTGGAGCGCGAATACTCCGACAAATTCGGGCAGCTCAAGCTGCGCGAAGAAGCGATGGAGGGAGATTTTAACGCCAGGAAGTCGGACCTTAAAAGAACTTTCGACAGGATAAAGGCCGAACTTGACGCGAGGAAGAGCTCCCTGGACGCCAGGGAGAGGGGGGAGAAACCATGAGAGGCTCCGAGGATCTCAAAAACCTGCTCGACAGGCTGAAGGGGGAAGTAGGGCCGCTGCCGCAGAAGCAGCCGGAAACCAAGGAGCCCACCACCGGACGGGGAGAGCGGACTCCGGAACTGATTACTAGGCACTCGCGCGTATTCTATGCTGCCGGACAGGACCGTGTCCCCCAGCGGGCCGCGCCGCCGCCGGACAGGACCGGAAGGGGCTATGCGCTCCAGGAACGGGCTCCTTCCGCCGGGCAGCAGAACTCGGTCTGGGGAGAGAATAAGGAAATAATACTTTTCGGGATGCTGGCCTCGCTAATCGCCGCTCTCGGCGGAGTCCTGGAGGGAATAGAATACCTGGTGCTCGTCGGGGCAGTTTTTTTCTCGTTATTTTCGCTTTCGCTCCTGCTCGCTCTTTTCAGGTTCTCTTTAAGCCAGCGGAGCCATGGGGCGGAGGCCTCCGGCCTGGCGGAGCGTGTGGACGCTCTTTCAAGGAAAGTGGAGATGCTGAGCGCTAAATCTGCCACGGAAGGCATAGCATCCCAGGCGGGAAGCCCGGCCAGGGATACCGAGCTCGAGAACAGGGTGGAAGAACTGCGCGTGCTGGTCAAATCGCTCATGAAGGCCGTGGGGATGGAATAGATACTAAACAATATATATAATAAAATTATGAAGATTCTCTCCGCAGCGCTGTCGCTCCTTATCTTTTCCAGCACTATCCCGGCTTTCAGCCTGGACCTCGCCGCTATGGGGGCGCTGAATAAAGAATATTTCATCGAAGCCGGGGACGTCATAAGCGTCAACGTGCAGCCCGCCGAAGAATTTTCCAAGGAAGTCACGGTGCAGCCCGACGGAACCATAGAGATCCCCATGCTGGGGTCCATGAAGGCGCAGGGGATAAAGCCGGACGACCTGCAGAAGATCCTGACGGCCAAATTCTCCAAGTACGTCTCCAACCCCTCTATCACTATCAGCGTGCGCAAATTCTCGTCGAGCCGCGTGGCGGTGATAGGCGAGATAAAGCAGTCCGGCTATTTCGAATACCGGGAGGGCATGCGCCTGCTGGACCTGGTGGCGCAGGCAGGCGGCACCGCCGATTACGCCCGCAGGGACAGGGTCCGCATTTTCAGGCGCGTAAAAGGCGCGGACGATAAAGTTTCGGAAGAGATCATAAAGGCAGACCTGGAAGCCGTGTTCGCCGGGAATATGGACAAAAATATCGCGCTCGCTACCGGCGATATCGTTTATATCCCGCGCAAGTCCTACTCCACGGCGGCTAAATGGATAACCGACAATTTCGTCCCTTGGGCGACTTTATTCACCTTCGCGATCACGGCCAGCCTCGTGTCCAGGAAGAATTAATACCATGAACGCAGAACTTACCCTTTACGATTACTGGCGCATAGTCAACAGGCGCAAATGGGTGGCCCTGCTGATCTTCGCGGTGACCGTTTTCTCGACTCTGTTCTATACGCGCCTCCAGCCCACGGTGTACCGCAGCCAGGGCAAGATAAAAATAAAGCCCCCGACATCCTATTCCAGGATCACCGGTTCGGTCGCCGAGGAATTCGACCCCTGGAGCGCTGTGGCCACCGAGCTGATGGTTATAACTTCTTCCGAGATCTCCGAGCGCGCGGCGGCCAAGCTTGGCCTGCCGTCCGGGGCCAGGTCCACGGCCGAGATAGCCGGGTCCTACAAGGTGGAGCGCCTGACCGACTCCAACCTGATCGCGATCTCCGCTTTTAATTCCGACCCTCTAAAGGCCGCCGATACGGTGATGGCCGTGATAGAGGCCTACCACGATTTCGATTTGGAGCAGAAGAGCCTGCAGGCCAGAAAGACCCTGGCCGATATCTCGGCGCGCAAGGACGAGGTGGAGGACAGCCTGCGCACCCTGGAGAGGCAGAAGCAGGCTTTCATCGAGAAGAACCCCAAGACCGGCCTGGGCGCGGCGCTGGCGAACCAGTTGGCGGACCTGGAGATAAAGAGAAAGGAACTGCTGGAAAAATACACCCCGAACCATCCCGAAGTGCAGAGCCTGCAGCAGCGCATAGACATGGTGGAAAGCAGGCTGGAGGAGATCCCCGCGCAGGAGGTGACGCTGGCCCGCATAAGCCGCGAGCTGCGCCTGCAGGAGGACCTTTACACCACCCTCAACAGGCAGCACGAGGAAGCCAAACTAGGCGTCTCCTCTATGGTCTCTTTCGTCACCGTGGTGCAGCGGCCCGCTCCGGAGAGGACGCCCATTTCCCCGAACCGCAGGCTTAATATGATGGTAGGCATCGTGCTGGGCCTGTTCATAGCCGTGGTCGTGGTTTTCCTGTTGGAGAACCTGGACGTTTCCATCTCCACCATCGAAGATATCGAAGGCTTCATGAAGCTGCCGGTGCTCGGGATCATCCCCAACATCATGAGCGAAAAGCCCCTGGATAACTGGCTCACCAACGTTTTCAAGAAAGAGCGCTATACCGTGGACGCTTTCCGCAGCGTGCTGATAGTGAACAAGCGCTACTCCTCCGGCGTGATAGAGTCCTACCACACCATGCGCACCAATATCATGTCCAACCTGAAGACCAAGGATAGCATCTCCCTGGTGATCAGTTCCGCCGGCGCGGCCGAGGGCAAGACCCTGACCGCCGTTAATTTCGCGCTGGCCGCCGCGCATTCCGGCTTGAAGACGCTGCTGATAGACGCCGACCTGCGGCGCCCGGCCATCAACGAGATCTTCGGGACAAAGAAAGCGCCCGGCCTCAGCGACGTGCTGACCGGGAAGGCCGACTGGCGCGAAGCCGCGCTGGAAAGCGCCGATTTTATAATGGGCGGCCTCGATTTCGACCAGCTGATGCGCTTCTCAGGCATAGAGAACCTGAAGGTCCTCAACTGCGGAACCCAGCCGGAAAACGTGGTGGACGTACTGGACTCGGCCAACTGGAAGGACCTGATGGAGGACCTGAAGAGCGAGTTCGACCTGATAATTTTTGACGCGCCGCCGCTGCTTCTTTTCGTCGACGCGGTGATGATAGCCAAGCACGCCTCCGACGGCGTGGTGCTGGTCTATAAGGCCGGCAAGATCGCGCGCGGCGCCCTCAAGCGCGCCGCCGACCAGATCACCAACGCCAACGCCCACATGCTCGGCGTGGTCCTCAACGGCGTGCGCGCCTCCGAGATGGGGCCGCAGTACGGCTACTATTACAAAGATTACAAGAACTACGCCAAGCGCTAAGTTCCCATGCCTATAATAATCGTTCTTCTCGCCATTGCCGCCGCGGGCTGGCTGGGCTTTATGGCCGCCGCCGGGGCGCAGTATACCCTAATACTGCTGATCGGAACTCTGATGGTGGGCCTTTTCGCTTTCTTCTCGCCTAAACTGAGCCTTCTCCTCCTTGTTTTTTCGATGCTGTTGTCCCCGGAGATAAATATAGCAGGCCTGGCTGGCAGCGGCCGCAACATCGTTGTCCGTTACGACGACATCCTGTTGCTGATAATTTTCTTTTCCTGGTTCGCCAAGACCGCCATAGTAAAAGACAAACCCCTTGTTTTCCGTTCCCCCGTTCAGAACCCGATATTGCTATACACGTCGGTCTGCGTTCTATCTACCGCTTTCGGCGTGATGGGGGGGCGGATAAACTGGGAGTTCGCGGTTTTCTATATCCTGAAATACGTAGAGTATTTCCTCCTGTATTTCATGGCCTTCAATATCATTGAGAACAAGGAGGAAGTGCGCCGGTATTTGAAGGCCGGGACCATAGTGGCCGGTATCGTTACGGTATACGCGGTCTGGTATTATTTTAACGCCGGCCCCGGTGCAAGGGCCTCGACCCCGTTCGAGGCCCCGCTGGGCAACCCCGAGGAATCGGAGCCGGCTTCGCTGGGCGGATATTACCTGCTGGTATTCGGCCTTATCTTCGGGGCCGTTTCCGAATTGCCCTTTAAAAATTTCGCCTGGTCTTTCGCGGCTATGGCGGCCATGCTCCCCGCCTTCATACTCACGCTTTCCCGCTCTTCGTACATAGGGCTCTTTTTTTCCGGAGTCGCCGCTATTCTCCTTTCCAGGCAAAGGCGGCTTTTCTTGATAATCGTGGCGGTCCTGGGGGTTGCGGCGGTTTCCCTTTCTCCTTTTCTTTCCGAAAGAGCCAGGGGTCGCGTGAAGGAAACCTATGGCAGCCAGGCCATTGAAACTTTTAAAACGCCTTTTGGGGACGTCAAACTGGAAGAATCCGCCGCGGTCCGCGTGCACTCCTGGCAAAGAAGCGTTACTTTCTGGCTCCCTAAAAACATATTGATAGGGAACGGCGTTACCGGCGTCGGTCTTTCTGACGCCCAGCTGCCGCTTGTAATAGCGGAGACCGGGGTTCTGGGAACGATTTTCTGGCTGTGGATGATAGGAGTCTGCTTCAAGGTTTCCTGGCGGCTTTACCGCGCCAGCGCGGACTCCTTCGTGCGCTTCATCTGTTTAGGCTACATAGTGGGGCTTATAGGCCTGCTCATGCAGTCGACCGGGGTCAACACTTTTATTATCGTCCGCATCATGGAGCCTTTCTGGTTCCTTACCGCTATAATAATGAAGCTGTCACAGTTGGAGGGGGAAGGTGGAAAAACTTCCTGAAGCCGCTGAGAGCGTATACGACGCGGCCTGGCTGGCGGCGGCTGTTTTCCTCGCTTTGATCCTGCGCGCTGTTTTCTTCAGCGCCCTGACCGGCTACGACGAATTCGCCTACTCGCAGATAGCCGGCGATATGGTTGACGGGTCTTTCAGCTTCCGGGATGTTTACGGCTATTACGGCTTCCGTTACCTTATCACTTTCCCGGCCGCGCTGTTCTATAAATTATTCGGCCAGACCACGTTTTCCGCGGCCGCCTGGCCGCTTTTATGCTCGCTAGGGAATACGGTCCTCGCCTATTTCCTCGGACGGGAGCTCTTCGGGCGCGGGGTCGGCGTACTTGCCGCGTTCTTTCAGGCTTTCCTGCCCATAAGCGTGGTCTACGGCACGATGCTCTACCCGGATGAAATATTGGTTTTCTGGACCGGCCTTTCAGCGCTGTTGTTCCTCAAAGGTTCAAAGATGACCGGCAGGTGGGGCGGCGCAGGTTTTTTTGCGCTTTCCGGGTTGTTCGCGGGCCTGGGCTGGCACACCAGGCTTAATTCCGCCGTGATGCTGCTGGTCTATGCCGCCTGGATGCTGCGCTACGGACCGCGCCCGGCGCATCTGGTCCTGGCCGGCGGGTTCCTGTCTGCGCTTATCCCGGACTGGGCGGCCGGCGCGGCGCTTGCCGGGGACCCTTTCTTCAGCCTGCGGTCACAGCTGGCTAAGCTTGCCGCGGACTTCAAGGTCGCTCCCGGCGGACACCTCATCTATTTGAGAGGGCTGCTGGGGATAGACCTCTACGGTCTGGCTTTATTCGGGTTTTATTTCTATTTTTTTGCGGCAGCTGCGGCTGCAGCCGCTTATAAAAAAGAATTCGGAAGGGTCTGGCTGCCCTTTGCCTGGTTCGCTATAGTGCTGGCTTATCTGGAATTCGGTCCTGCCACGCTCTTCCCGTACCAGCCCGTACACAAGGAATTGCGCTTTCTTTCCATGGCCCTATTTCCGGTCATCTTGGTCGAGGCCTATTACATTTCCGGATTTAAAGCCGCCGGTTCCAGGGCTTTTGCCGCCGCCTTCCTGCTTTTAACTTCGGCCGGGGCTTCCTGGAAGATGAGCGCGTACAGGGCCGCGGAGGCCGCTCCGCACAGGCTGCTTGCCGGCTATTTCAAGGACCGCTCGCCGTCCGTAATTTACGCGGACGGGGAATGGGGAAATTCTCTCGGCTATTACCTGAGTGATAAACATAACGAGCCGTATTACCGCAAGCGAGGTTCGGCGGACGGGTTTCTGAGGCCTTTAGCTGTCTTTCCCGGGCCCCTTCCCGGCTCCTGCGCCGTTCTCGATCGCCCGGCGGTCGCTGCGACAGGAAGCAGCGGCGAGCTGTCTTCAGCCCAGCAGCGCCTGAAACCGGCGTCCAGGGACTTTTTTATAATCCCCGGCGGGCCTGAGATCTACTGTTTTAAATAACGAG
>JAVHPG010000200.1:0-1805 GCA_036170455.1 Elusimicrobiales bacterium | reverse complement strand
CCACCATCTTCACCGCCGGCTCATAGGTCAGGAGGAAATCCTTATTAGGGATGCTGTCCTCCCGGGCAAGGGTTATCTCCGCTCTCGCGGAGCCGCTGCTGAGTATCGTCACCTGGTGCGAAGAGCTGCGGATATTCCTGACCGCCACGCCCGCGTCCAGGCTGACCTGCACCGAGATGTCGCGGCCCGATCTCTGCCCGGGTTTTACTACGGGAGGAGAGATCCGGGAGGCGTCCCGCACCTGGTCGGTATCGTCCGACCAGCCGGTCCCTGTCTTACCTGTCGCTTTCCCCGGCATATAGCGCGGCCCGACGGTCATCGGGAAGACGAATTTGTACTCGCCGTGGTCGTAGGCCAGGTCCTGGATATATTTAAGCGTCACCCTGATTTCGCGGCCGGGGGGGATATTGGCCACGGACTGGGTGAAGATGTTAGGCCGCTCCTGGTCGAGCAGCGCCGCCGTCCGGCCCTCGGCTTTGGCTTTCTCGTAGACCTGCCGCGCTTCCTCCCGCTTCTTTATCTGTCCCTTGATAACGCGGTCGGCCACGGTCAGCGTCATCTCGTTCACCGCCGCGTTCTCGGGCAGGGGGAAGACGTAAACCGCTTCGATGGGGTCTTCGGAAGGATTGCCGAATACCTGCGTGACGCTGACTTCGGCTACGAAGCCGGAGATCGCGGCTTTCACCTCCGTATGTTTAAGAGGAAGTATCCTTATAGTATCGGTCCCCGCGGACACCACCTGCAGGCAGCCTTCGCCCGGGTCCTGCGGGCGCGCCGAAGCCGCGCAGGACAGGGCGAGAACTATTACCGGCGCCAGAACTTTACGGACTTTAGAGATGAGTTTCATAACCGCCTCCTTTACTGTCCACGGTTAGACACCGGAAGCCGGAAAAAGTTCCATAACTCTTTTGCAATTGGTAAACTTTTATGGAACTTATTGCGCAAGACGGTGTCTAACCAGCGAGCCCGGAGGGGTTTTGGACGCGAAAGAGCTTTTTGAAAAACATGCGGCCATGGTCTATAACCTGGCCCTGCGCCTGAGCGGCAATGCCGCCGACGCCCAGGATATTTCCCAGGACGCTTTCATAAGGGCCATACGCGGGCTCGGCGGTTTGAGGGACGGCTCGATCGCGGGAACCTGGCTGTACCGCATCACCATGAACGTCTGGAAGAACCGCGTCAGGAGCGAAAAGAGAAGGTCTTTCTGGAAAACTTTCTCCCTGGACCGTGAAAAAGATGATGACAACGACACTAACGCTTTACAAATAGCCTCCCCGGAGCCGCCGGCGGACGCCGCGATAGAAAAGAGGGACGAGAAAGAGGCGCTGGAAAAAGCGCTCGCGGCCCTGGACCCCGAAGACCGGGCGATACTGGTCCTGCGGGAAATAGACGGCCGCTCCTACGAGGAGATAGCGGGGATAACGGAGATACCGCTGGGAACAGTTAAATCCCGGATCTCGAGGTCGCGCGAAGCCCTAAGGCAGAAAATGGGCCCGCTGCTGAAAGACAATGGAACATAATACCTGCAGGGAAAATTTATCCGCCTTCCTGGACGACGAACTGCCCCGGGAGGAAAAGCTTTCGCTCGAAAGCCACCTGGCCGCCTGCCCCGACTGCCGCCGCGAGCTGGCGGAGCTGAAGCAGGTTTCGGCCGTCTTCAGGAAGCACGCGATGCAGCCCGCGCCTCTTTCCTTGAAAGACGCGGTATTCGCCGAAAAGCCCGCGGCGCCGTTCTTCTCGTCCTGGCTTAAGCCGGCCGCCGCCTTCGCGGCCCGGCACCACGCGGGTCTGGCGGCTGATCATGC
>JAVHPG010000199.1:0-1807 GCA_036170455.1 Elusimicrobiales bacterium | reverse complement strand
GCCTGCCTCGCCGAGGTCGGCCACCGCGTGGTCTGCGTGGACAGCGACCCCGCCAAGATCAGGATGCTGGAGAAAGGCGTGATGCCCATCTACGAGGCCGACCTCGAGCGCGTCGTCAAGAAGAACGTGAAAGCCGGGCGCCTCCACTTCGCCAATTCGATAAAAGACGGCATGCACCACGGCGGCCACCGCGCCGAAGCCGTGTTCATCGCCGTGGGCACCCCGCCCCGCGAGGACGGCTCCGCCGACCTGAGCGCCATAGAAAAAGTTTCCGAGGAAATCGCCAGGGACATGACCGACTATATCGTGATCGTGGAGAAGTCCACCGTCCCCGTGGCCACCTGCGACTGGATCATCAAGACGGTGAAGCGCCATAACAAGAAGAACCTGCCCTTCGACGTGGCCTCCAACCCCGAGTTCCTGCGCGAGGGCACCGCGGTATGGGACTTCCTGGAGCCGGACCGCATAGTCGTGGGCGTCTCGTCCAAGGAAGCCGAAGCGCTTATGCGCCGCGTCTACAAGCCCATGAAAGGCGCGCCGATCGTGGTCACCAGCGTGAAGAGCGCGGAGCTTATAAAGCACGCCTCGAACTCTTTCCTGTCCACCAAGATCTCTTTCATCAACGCGGTGGCGAACGTCTGCGAGAGGACCGGCGCCAACGTAGAGGACGTGGCCCGCGGCATGGGCCTCGACAAGCGCATCGGGCCCGCTTTCCTGAAAGCCGGCATCGGCTTCGGCGGCTTCTGCTTCCCAAAGGACCTGGAAGCTTTCTACTGGCTGAGCGCGCAGGTGGGCTACGACTTCGCGCTGCTTAAATCGGTGAAAGACATAAACGAGAGCCAGAAAATGTGGCTGCTCAAGAAGATCGAAGAGGAGCTTTGGAACATCGAGGGAAAAACCGTGGCGCTGCTCGGCCTGGCCTTCAAACCCGAGACCGACGACATGCGCTTCGCCCCGTCCATCGACATCGTCCGCGAGCTCCTGAAGCGCGGCGCCAAAGTGCGCGCCTACGACCCCGTCTCCCAGGAAAACGCCAAGAAGTGCATCAAGGGCATCTATTTCGCCAAAGACGCCTACGACTGCGCGAAAGACGCGGACTGCGTCTGCCTGGTGACGGAGTGGAAGGAATTCGCGAAGCTGGACCAGGGCAAGCTGCAGGCCGCGCTGAAGCACCCGATCATGGTGGACGGCCGCAACCTCTACGACCCCGCGAAGATGCGCGAAATGGGCTGGAGCTACAAGTCCGTCGGCCGGCCGTAACAGGATCCGGGAGCAGAATTTAGAGAGGTTTCGCGTAGCCCCAGGGCTGCCCGCCGGGCAGCCTCGGTTTATAATTTATAACTGGAGATTTCACTATGAGAATATTGGTCACTGGCGCAGCTGGTTTCCTGGGCAGCCACCTTTCACGCTATTTGCTTGGCAAGGGCCATACCGTGATCGGGATAGATAATTTCATCACCGGGAATATCGCCAATATCGAAGACCTGCTCAAGAACTCCAAGTTCTCTTTCACCAAGTACGACGTTACCAACTATTTGCACGTGCCGGGCAAACTGGACGCGGTGCTGCATTTCGCCAGCCCGGCTTCGCCGATAGATTATTTAAAGTTCCCGATACCGACGCTGAAGGTGGGCGCGCTGGGCACGCATAAAGCGCTGGGGCTCGCTAAAGAGAAGAAGGCTATCTTCATGATCGCCTCCACCTCGGAGGTTTACGGCGACCCGCTTATCAACCCGCAGCACGAAGGCTACTGGGGAAACGTAAACCCCATAGGGCCGCGCGGCGTGTACGACGAGGCCAAGCGTTA
>JAVHPG010000198.1:0-8794 GCA_036170455.1 Elusimicrobiales bacterium | reverse complement strand
GCTGGCCAACTACCTTTCCTTCTATTACATCTCTTCGCCGCGGTCGATCTTTAAGCATATCCGGCGGCTCCCCCAGGGCCACTACATCAAGGTCAGCGGGAAGAAGGCCGAGGTACAGCGCTACTGGCATTACCATTTCCGCCCTAAAAAAATGACGGAGCCGGAAGCCGCGGCCCGGATAGAGGAGGCCCTGCTGAATTCCGTCAGGCGCCAGCTGGTCAGCGACGTGCCGCTGGGCGTCTTCCTTTCGAGCGGCCTGGATTCCACCTCGATCGTGGCGATGATGTCCAAGCTGGGCGTGAAGCCCAAGACCTACACCGTTGGCTACGAGAACGGCGGGACCTATAACGAGCTGACCGAGGCCCGCCTGGTGGCGCAGAAATACGGCACCGAGCACCACGACTGCCTGCTCGGCCCCGGGGACATAATAGAAAGCCTTCCTAAGGCGGTCAGCCGCTTCGCGGAGCCTCACGGGGACTGGACCTACCTCGCCATGGGCCACGTTTCGGCCCAGTCCAGGAAAGATATCACCGTCGCCCTGACGGGCGCGGGCGGAGACGAGCTTTTCGCCGGGTATCCCACGCTTTCGGCCGCCAAGGTGGGACGCTACTACCAGTACCTGCCGGGGCCTTTGAAGACGGCCCTGCGCCGCGCCGCCGAGCGCCTGCCGGTCTCCACCAGCCGCCTCAGCCTGGATTTCAAGATAAAATCCTTCACGCGCGGCGCGGCCTTCAGGCCGGAAGTGGCGCATTTAAAATACAAGGAAATATTTACCCCGGAGGAAATAGCCGTGTTCCTTCCGGGAGCGGTGCACGCCGACTCTTTTGAAGTTTTCGCCCAGCACCTGCCCGACGTGGCGGATGACCGGCTGCTGGACCGCCTGCTTTACCTCGACCTCAACGTCTTCCTGCCCTACTGCTCGATGCATTCCACGGACCTGGTCACCATGTTCAACTCCCAGGAGGCGCGCGTGCCGTTCCTGGACAACGAGATGCTGGAGCTCTCCGAGGAGATCCCGCTGAACCTCAAGATGAAAGGCTTTACCACCAAACACATTCTCCGCAAGGCCCTGAGGCAGTACCTGCCCGAGGAAATACTGAAGATGCCCAAGAAGGGGTTCAATATGCCTACGGCCGAATGGCTTAAAGGGGAGTTAAGGCAGTTCGCGCATGACGCGATAAGCGCCGCGCGCGCGAAGAACCCTGATTTCTGCAATTACGATTTCGCGGAGAAACTGCTGGCGGAACACCTGGAAGGACGCCGCGACAACAGCAGGAGGCTCACCTGCCTGGTATCTCTCTTCCTCTGGCAGGCTGAGTACCTCTAGCCCTTGCAAAAAGTTGTTATTGACTCAATAACCAGGCGCTGCCGGGCCTCCGTCATTTCGGGGAAGATAGGCAGCGACAGCACCATCGACTGGTGCCGGTAAGCGTTCGGGAAATCTTCCGGCTTCGCCCCTAAGTGGGCATAGGCCGGGAGAAAGGGCAGCGCCACCGGGTAATTGATGACCGTCTCTATCCCGCGCCCGGCCAGAAATTTTTTCAATTCATCGCGGCGGGTATGCCTGACCACGTAAAGATGGTAGACGCGGTCCCGCCCGGCGGCCTGCAGGCCGTCCAGGCGGCTGTTCAGTCCCTCGATGCGGTGGTCGCCCTTCACCAGCCCGCCGTGGCGCGCCAGCATGGCCATTTTTTCGGCCAGCGCGCCGTTACGGAAGCGCACCGTCACCACAGCCGTATCTTCGGTCTCTATCTTTACCAAGGCGGTAGCGGACATCGCGTACACGCCCTCCACTTCGCCCATCATCCATTCCAGCAGGTCGACGTGGTGGCTGGCCTGGTTGGCCGGCACGCCGCCGTCCAGCGCCCAGGTGCCGCGCCATTTATCCTGGTCGTAACAGCTCTGCTCGCGGCACCAGCGCACGCGCACCGTGCCCAGTACCGAACTTGCCGAAACGCCCGGCTTCCAGCGCCTGCCGCAGCTTGGACACCGGGACATTAAATCGGTCCTGCTTTACCACAAAAAGTTTCACGCCGGCTTCTTCACAGGCTTTTATCATCGCATCCGCGTCGTCCGGGGTCAGCGCCATAGGCTTTTCCACAACTATATGCTTCCCGTAAGCCGGCCAGCGCTATGACATGCGCCGCGTGGTGGCCGCTCTCCGTAAGCACGGAGACGGCGTCTACAGGGGCTTCCCTCATCGTGGAGTGCATATCCGTGTAGTAAGGCACGCCGAACTTCTCGCCCATCGCGCAGGCCTTTTCCGGCACTATATCGCAAACGGCCGCAAGGCTGGCATCGGCGATGCGCCGGTTGCCGGGCAGTTCCGCGTGCCTTTTAGCTATGCTCCCGCAGCCCACCAGCGCGAATTTAATATCAGTTTTTGTTTTAGCCATGGCACGGTCTGTATTTGTAAAGTTCGATTGTATCATCATCTTATTAATAATAATAAGGCTAGTTGCGGAACATGGCAAAAAGAGGATATCATATATACTTTCCGACTGACGGGAGACTTAATGTACCGCGATAAAAAGATCTCATTGGTAATACCGGCCTACAACGAAGAAAAATTGATACGCAATACCCTCGAAGGCGTTCCCGCGCTGATAGACAGGGTTTATGTGGTCGATGATCTCAGCCCCGACCACCAGGCGGAAGTTGTGCTGGAATTCTCTAAAAAAGACCCTCGTGTCACGCTTTTGCGCCATACTGTCAACCAGGGCCCTGGCGGAAGCATTATTACCGGGTACAGGCAGTCCGCCGCCGACGGCTACGATATAGCCATGGTAGTTGGCGGGGACAACCAGATGCAACTGGCCGAGGCCGCGCATTTCCTTGACCCGCTGATAGACGGGCGGGCCGACTACGCAAAGGGCAACCGTTTTCTGGATTCCAAACTGGAAGACACCCTTTCCAAGATGCCGAAGATACGTCTTTTCGGCAACTGGATCATAACCGCGCTTACCAAGATAGCCTCCGGCTATTACAAGACCATGGACGTAGTCGACGGGTATACGGCCATAACAAAAAAAGCCATAGAAACCATAAACTGGGACCGCGCCTGGAAGGGCTACGGCTACCCTATGGATTTTCTTGTGCGGCTCAACGCCTATAGCCTTCGCCTTGTAGATATACCAAGGACCGCCGTCTACCTTCCGGGAGAACGACAGTCGCAGATAAAAGGGTTCAGCTATGCCCTGCGAGTTTCACCCATGCTCGTAAGGAACTTCTTCTGGCGCCTGAACTTTAAATACATATACAGGGATTTCCACCCGCTGGTCTTTTTCTACTACCTGGCCCTCCTGCTGCTGCCCGCCGGACTGCTCTGCGGCCTTTACCTGGTGTACGACAAGGTCTTTTCCAGCGGCTACGCGGTCACTGCCCCGCGCTCCATCCTGGTGGCTCTGCTGCTGATCTCCGGGACGCAGTTCATGCTGTTCGCCATGCTGTTCGATATGGAGCAGGGGAACAAATAAGGAACTTTCATGCTGAAAAAGATCCGCGGCCTGCTTGAACCCGAGAGGAACTTTCTTAGCGCTACGCTGCTCTTTTCTTTCCTGCTTCGCCTGGCTTACGTTATAAAGACGGGGACCGGGGGGCTTTCACCGGACGCCCTCGACTGGATGGAAACCGGCTGGCGCGTGGCGAGCGGGCAGGGTTTCGGCGGCTCCTGGCGTCCTCCCGGCTACGCCTTTTACCTGGCAGGCATCTTCTTTGTCTTTGGAAAATCGATAATCACGGTAAAGTTCTTCAACGTCCTGCTGGGGACTGCCACAATACTTTTTGCCTACCATACCGCTAAGCTGCTTTTCAATTCCAGGACAGCGCGCATAACGGCCGCGCTGCTGAGTTTCTACCCGTACTTTATAGCCTACACTGGAGACGTGCTGAGCGAAACCTTCCTCACGTTCATGCTGGCCGCGGCGGTGTATTTAATCGCCAGGACCTCGGCGCGCCCCTCCTGGGGCAACATTGCCGCCACCGGATTTCTTATGGGTCTCTCCGGGCTTTCCAAGTCCACCATGCTCCCTTTCTTCCTGCTGGCCTGCGCCTGGCTCTGGTGGCGTACCCGCAGTTTCAAAGTCGGCTTCCTGGTCGGGATATTCACGCTGATGACCATCATGCCGTGGACCCTGCGAAACTATTTCCATTATGACAAGTCCTACATCATGCCGGTAAGCACGCCCTGGTTCAGCCTTTACGGCTCCTCCTGCGACGAAGCGCTGTGGCCGGAGTCGCTTGAAGAAAGGGACAACCCCCCCACCGAAGACCTGAACCTCCCCGCCATCCCGAAGGATTGGGCATATGTCGCCGCTCTGCCGCTGCCTGAGCGGGATAAATACTGCAAGGAGAAGGCGCTCTCATGGATAGCGGCCAACCCCGGCAAGTTCCGCGCCCTTGTTTACAAAAGGTCCCTGCACTTCTGGCGTCTTTACCCCGTTATGGCCTGGCCCTGGCAGAAGCACGTCGCCATGGCCACTTCCGGGATCTATATACCGCTTTGTTTTATAGGGCTAGCGGCGACGTGGAGAAGACTCAGGGAAACTTCGCTGCTGATAGCGCTGTTCTCCTCCTACACGGCAGTCCACATTTTTTTCGTGGTCACGCTCCGCTACCGTGTCCCGATAGATACTTTCGTAATTATGGCGGCGGCTTTAGCCCTGGACTACGCCATCTCCCGGATGTGTCATGAGCAGGCTTGAAGAAGGCGGCCGGATGGCGCCGGATTCGGTACAAAGCCCTTATGAACGCGCTTTGCTGTCCAGGCATGTCTTCGCTTATTCCCAGGTAACCGGGCGGTACATAGACAAAGGCGACCGCCTGCTTGAAATAGGCTGCGGGGAAGGCTACGGAAGCGCGCTGATGGCCGGGAAAGCAGGCAGCGTCACGGCTATAGACTCCGGAGCGGACGCCGTAGCCCACGCGGCGGAGAAATACAAGGCTGGCAACCTGGAGTTCAAGGCATATGCCGGAGAAGTTCTGCCCTTCCAGGACGGAGAATTCGACAAAGTCGTGAGCTTCCAGGTAATAGAGCACGTCAAGGACCCTTCAGCCTTCGTAAAAGAAACTGCCAGGGTTCTCAAACCAGGAGGGCGCCTTTACCTGACCACGCCGAACCGTGTCCACCGCCTGAAAGAAGGACAGAAGCCCTGGTACAAATTCCACATAAGGGAATTCTCAGCGGGCGAGATACCGCCCCTGCTCTCGCCGTTCTTCCGCAGCTGCAAGGTAGGTTTTATCTCCGTTCCTCCCGAATATTTCGAGATGGAGAAAAAAGTGGCGCGAATAGCCACGCTCGCCCAGAAACTGGACCCGCTGGGACTGCGCGACCGCATCCCGTACGGCCTGAAACAATTCGTTTTCAGACTTATCTCTAAAAAGGCCGGGACTGCAGGACTTGACGCGGCCCCTGCAGAATTCAGCTTGATAGAGGATGACAGGAACGGGTTGGACCTGTGGATAGAGGCCGTCCGCTGAACCGCCCGCCGATATACTATGCCGGATAAGATAAAAGACACAGGGGAACGTTTTCTGCCGCAGACCATGACCTCAGAATATGAGCGCTTCTGGTACTACAGGCAGCTCTTCGGCTACGAGCATGTCGCGCAAGCGCTGCTTGCCAGCGAGGACGAGATATTGGAAGTGGGCTCAGGGGAGGGTTACGGGGCCAACGTGCTGGCAGGGAGCTGCGGGCAGGTGACCGCGCTGGATATCAGCCCGGAAGCCGCGGAGCACGCCATGGGGAAATACGGCCGCGGGAACCTGAAATACATGTCTTACGACGGGAACAAGCTGCCGTTCCCGGATTTTTCTTTCGACAAGGTTATTACCCTGCATTGCATTGAGCACATCCCCGGCGACGCGGATTTCCTGGCCGAGGTTCACAGAGTACTGAAGAAAGGCGGGAAGTTCATTGTTTCCACCCCTAACAAGGCTTACCGCGTACAGCCTACGAACTGGTACAAATACCACGTGCGCGAATACACCGCGCCTGAATTTGAAGCCCTGCTGAAACGCAGCTTCCGCTTAGTGACGCTCTTTTATCTTAAAGCGCCGCTGAAATTCTTCGACATGGAGCTCAGCCTGACCCGCGCCGGGAACCGCATACAGCGGCTGGACTTCCTGGGGCTTTACCGCAGGGTGCCAAACAGCGTGAAGCAGGTTTTTTTCAGGCTTTTCAGCTTCCTGAACCGCGGGGGCGGGGCCGCGGAGCCCGGGCGCGATATTTCCACCCGCGACTTCTCTCTTGTGCGGGACGACGTGCGCGGCCTGGACCTTTTCGCCGTCTGCACAAAGGACTGACAGGGAATGAAAATAGTCCTGCTTTCGCTCAAAGGCTTAGGGGACACCCTGATGCAGATACCGCTGATACGCTCGCTGCACGGAGCCTTTCCGGAAGAACGGATCACAGTGCTGGTGCCGGACGGCGCCTGCGAGGAACTTTTCAGGAACTGCCCGTACGCGCGCCCGGTCCGGATAAGCTACCGCAAGCCCGGGCTTAAACTCTTAAACGATATTTTTAAACTGCTGTACTTTCTCCGCGCGGAAAGATTCGACGTTTCCATAACCGCTTTCCCGTCAAACCGGATCTGGTATAACCTGCTGGCCTTCTGGACCGGCGCCCCCAGGCGCATTACGCATTCATATTCCTTCGCGCGCCTGCGCACGCTCGCCTTCCTGCAGAACTGCCGCGTGAAGGCCTCTCCGGAAAAACACGAACTGGAAAACAATTTAGCGCTCCTCTCCTGCCTGAGTGCGGGTTCGACCGTGGTTTCATCGGACCTTTCGCCGTGGCTTTCACCCGCGGATGAGGATTTTGCGGCGCGTTTCATGCAAGCCAACTCCGTTTCCGGGACCGCGCCGATAATCGGCCTGCACCCGAGCATAAACAAAAACCAGATTTACAAAGCCTGGGGCCGGGATAACGTGAAGGTTTTCGCCGCGCTTATAGACTGGCTTTCAGCCGCTTACGGCGCTAAAGTGATACTTTTCCGCGGGCCCGACGAAAAGGAGGCTGCGGACGGCACGCTGGCCCTGGCCGCGGCACGCCCGGCCGTCTGCGAAGGGGCTTCGGTGAATCAGGCGGCGGCCCTGATAAAAAAGTGCGCCTTGTTCATAAACACCGATTCCGGGCTCGGGCACCTGGCGGCCTCTGTAGGAACCCCATGCGTTACCATTTTCGGCCCCGCAAATCCGGCGATGACCGCCCCCTACGGCGGCGCGAACAAGGTCGTAGCCCCTTCAATAGAGTGCGCGCCGTGTTACGACTATCCCTACGAAAGCACCTATCCCAGGCTGAAGTGCGGTAACGCGACATGTATGGAGAAAATAGACCTGGACGCGCTCAAGGATACAGTTATCAAATCAATGAGGGACCGGGGGCATATATGCTGAAAACAGATGTTCTTATAATAGGCGGCGGTTTAGCGGGCCTCACCGCAGCTGCCGCGCTGGAAGGAAAAAAAGATTATTTGTTGGCCGAGCGGGAAAGCAGGCCGGGCGGGCTTTCCGCCACGCTTAAAAAAGGCGCTTTTCACTTCGACTACTCAGGCCACCTGCTGCACCTGCGCTGGCCCGAAACCACTAAACTGATACTTGGCGCCCTCGGAAAGAACTGCGCCAGGATAAAACGCGACGCCCGGGTCTATTCGCATAAGAACTGGACGGCTTACCCGTTCCAGGCGAACCTCTCCGGCCTGCCGCCCCGGGTCAAATCGGAGTGCGTAAGCGGTTTCCTCGCCGCCTACGCGGCAAGGAAAGCCGAAGCGGTGAACGGGCCTGAAGTCTTCACCCGCTGGACCAGGCGGGTTTTCGGCGATGGCATCTCGAACCATTTCATGCTGCCCTACAATGCCAAGCTCTGGCAATACCCGCTCGGGCGGCTGACCACGGAATGGTGCGCCCCCTTCGTGCCGCTGCCGAGCCCCGAGGAAGTAGTGAAGGGCGCCTATGGGAAGAAGTCGGAAGGCCTGGGCTATAATACCGTATTCAACTACCCCAGGCGCGGCGGCATCGGCGCGCTGCCCACGGCGCTGGCGATGAACCTCGGCGGCCTGCGCCTGGGGCTTGAGGTCGAAAGCTTTAACCTCAGGAAGGGCGTCGCCAATGTGCGGCATTTCGGGCCGGTACATTTTAAGCGGCTCATTAATACTTCCCCCCTGAAAGACTTTATAGCGCGCGCCGAAGACGCCCCTGTCGCGGTCCGGCTCGCCGCGGCCGGCCTCCGGCACAATACGGTCTACGTGCTGAACCTGGGGGTAAAAGGCGTGAAGTCGGATATGCACTGGGGCTATTTCCCGGGCGCCGATTTCCCTTTCTACAGGGCCGGCATCGCCACGAATTTCTCCAAAGAGCTCGCGCCGCGCGGCTGCGCCTCTTTTTATATCGAGATAGCAACCCCGGGCTCGGCGCTGGACCTGGCCTCAGCCGAGGAGTCCATCATAAAGGGGCTGAAGGCCTGCGGGCTTATCAAAAGCGCGGGTCAGATAGTGGAAAAGCTCTGGCTAAAGATCCCCTGCGCCTACGTTATCTACAACAGGGAGCGCGCCGAGGCCCTGCCGGTGATCTTCGACTGGCTTAAAGCGAAGAAAGCTTTTTCCATCGGGCGCTACGGGGCCTGGAAGTATTCCTTCATGGAAGAAAGCGTGAAGGAAGGGTTGGAAGCGGCCAGAAACATTTTGAAGAGATAAGACCGCAGGGCAGCGGAGTCGGGGGCCTGTCAGGGGCTTTGGCCCGCGAACCCTGGAAGATGGAAACCCTTGCGTCGGTTTCCCCCCGCCAGGCGGGGCCCCCC
>JAVHPG010000197.1:0-1818 GCA_036170455.1 Elusimicrobiales bacterium | reverse complement strand
CGGGGTCAGGCAGATGGACGCGTCGGCGGTGGAAGAACGCATGTTGGATTGCTGCTTTTCCTTGCAGGGGTTCACGACCAGGTCGTTGGAGCGGCAATGCTCGCCCACGATCTGTCCGGAGTAAATATCCTGACCGGGGCCGACGCACATTATGCCGTGGTCCTGCAGGCTGTTAAGCGCATAGCCGCTTGAGAGGCCGGTGTCTTTGGCGATGAAGACTCCGTTGCGCTTGGGCCTGTTAAAGTTGCCCTCGGGCAGGAAGCCGTGGAAGCTGTGGTGCATCAGGCCCGAGCCCTTGGTGAAGGTCATGAACTCCGACTTGAAGCCGATGAGCGCCTTGGAGGAAATGACGTACTCGAAGCGCACGCGGGCGTCCTCGCCTATCACGATATTCTTGAGCTGCGCGCCGCGCGCGCCCAGGCCGTTCATGATCGCGCCCTGGAATTCCGCGGGGGAGTCGAGCAGCAACATCTCAACGGGCTCCACCGTCACTCCGTTCTCCTCGTGGGTTATGACCACCATCTTGGAGACGCAGAGCTCGAAGCCTTCGCGCCGCATGGTCTCGATAAGGACGGAGAGGTGGAGTTCGCCGCGGCCGGAGACTTTGAAACCGCCTTCGCCGGGGATCTCCTCCACTTTCAGGCCCACGTTGATCTGCTGCTCTTTGAGCAGCCGGTCGCGCAGCTGCGTGGCGGTGACGAACTTGCCTTCGCGGCCGGAGAAAGGCCCGTCGTTGGCGTAGAATTCCATGGCGAGGGTAGGCTGTTCTATCTCCAGGCCGGGAAGCAGGCCGGGGTTCTCGACGTCGGAGACGGTGTCGCCGACCTCTATGCCTTCAAGGCCAGCGATAGCTATGATGTCGCCGGAGCGGGCTGCCTTGATCACGATGCGCTCGAAGTTTTTGTAGCCCATGAGCTGCATGACCTTGCGGGTCCTGGCCGGGACGGTCGCGCTGGCGATGGAGACCTGCTGGCCCGAGGCGATCTTGCCCTGCACTATGCGGCCGACGGCTATGCGGCCGGTATAGGAGCTGTAGTCCAGCATGGTCACCAGCAGCCTGAGCGGCTGGTCGTCCAGGTCCAGGGGACCGGGCACGTGCTTTATGACGGTCTCGAAAAGGTGGGACAGGTCCGGCCTTTTATCGTTGAAGTCGGGCGAGGCCCAGCCGTCGCGGCCGACGGCGTAAACCACCGGGAAGTCCAGCTGGGCGTCGGTAGCGCCAAGTTCCATGAACAGGGCGAAGACCTTGTCCAGGGCGGCGTGGGGGTCGCAGTTGAGGCGGTCCACTTTATTGATGACCACGATGGGGTGAAGTCCCAGGGCCAGGGATTTTTTGAGAACGAAGCGGGTCTGGGGCATGGGCCCGTCGAGGGCGTCGACCAGGAGCAGGACGCCGTCGACCATGCGGAGGACGCGTTCCACTTCGCTGCCGAAGTCGGCGTGGCCCGGGGTGTCGACTATATGGATGGTGGTGTCTTTATAGCGGACGGAGGTATTCTTGGAGAGGATGGTGATGCCCCGCTCTTTTTCGAGGGGGTTGGAGTCCATGATGCAGATGGCTTCCTCGCCGGACTTGTCGTGGTAGGCGCCGGTCTGCTTTAGCATGGCGTCTACGAGGGTGGTTTTGCCGTGGTCGACGTGGGCGATGATGGCGATGTTGCGTAGGTCCTGGCGGCGCTTGGCGGTGTCTTGTTGCATGTGTGTGGGGTTCTCCTTGGAAAGCTGTTGTGTCATATGTCCTTAAACTAAACCGCGAGATGTAAAGTCGGGGGCCTGTCAGGGGCTTTGGCCCGCGAACCCTGGAAGATGGAAACCCTT
>JAVHPG010000196.1:0-1820 GCA_036170455.1 Elusimicrobiales bacterium | reverse complement strand
AAGTTAAGAACGTGGACCTCCCGCAGGAAATGCAGCGCGCCATCGCCAAGCAGGCAGAGGCCGAACGCGAGCGCCGCGCCAAGATCATCCACGCCGAAGGCGAATTCCAGGCCGCGCAGAAGCTCTCCGACGCCGCCGCCATCATGGCCGTCAACCCCGCCGCCATCCAGCTGCGCTACCTGCAGACCCTCACCGAGATAGCCACGGATAACAACTCCACTACCATCTTCCCGGTGCCGATAGACATGCTGAACATGTTCATGAAGAAGAACGACTCCAAATAAGCCGCGGGGGGTGGCCGGAACTACGGGAGCGGCTCAAGCCGCTCCCGTTATTATTTGCCCCGGTTTCTTTATCCTCTATTCGCTATAATCATTATATGCCTGGGCTTTACATCCATATCCCTTTCTGCCGGGCCAAATGCGGCTATTGCGACTTTGCCTCCGCCCCGGGCGCGGCCGGCGAGATAGACCTTTTCCTGGAGGCGCTCTCCCGGGAAGCTTCCGCCTATGCGGGCCTGGCCGGTAAATTCACCACGCTTTATCTCGGCGGCGGAACCCCCAGCCTGCTCTCCCCCGCCCAGCTGGAAAAACTTTTCTCCGTTATTTCCGGACTCACAGGGCCTATCCGCCGGCTGGCTGAAAGCACTTTTGAGGCCAACCCGGAAAGCCTGGACGCGGAGAAAGCCGCCTGCCTTAAGAAAGCCGGCGTGAACCGCATAAGCCTGGGCCTCCAGGCCTCGCAGGACAGACTGCTGAAGCGCCTGGGCAGGGTGGCCATGTCGGGGGATTTCCTCAAAGCCTTCGGCCTGCTGCGGGCAGCGGGCTTCGACAATATCAGCGCGGACCTGATGTGCGGCCTGCCCGGCCAGACTCGGAAGGACTTCGCGGAGTCCATAGAATGGCTGCTGAAGCTTAAGCCGGAACACGTTTCATTTTACGCGCTGGAAGTGCACGACGGCACGCCGTTCTCCGCGGACGGGGTGAAAGAAGAACCCGAAGAGTCGGCCGGCATGTACGAGGAGGGCGCGGCCTCCCTGATACTGGCCGGCCTTAACCGCTACGAGATCTCGAATTTCGCCAGGCCGGGCCGGGAAGCAGTCCATAACCTGAATTATTGGGAGCAGGGAGAATACCTGGGCCTCGGCCCCTCGGCCGCCTCCTACCTGGGCGGGGAGCGCCGGGCCAATACCTCCGGCACCGCGGCCTATCTCAGGGCCGCGCTGGCCGGGGAGAAAATACCGCGGCAATACAGCGAAACTCTCGAAGGCCGAAAAAAAGACGCGGAAAGAATAATGCTGGGCCTGCGCAAGACCGCCGGAATTGAACTGCCGGACCATATATTTATAGAATTCAAAGAGGAGCTGGCCAGGCTTACCGAAACCGGCTTCCTTGAAAGGAGCGGCAGCCGCGTAAAGATAAGAGAAGACCGGCTTTACGTTTCCAATATTGTTTTCCGCGAATTCGTCTGAGCCCGGTTTACCCGCCGCAGCCGCCGCGCGGGATAAGAAGGGCCGAATAAAGATCTCAAGGCCGACCGCCGCACCCGAGGAGCTTAAGTGAACATCAGAAAGTTCTGGATACGAAGGGACAGGGAAACTTATTTCCTTACCGGAGTGATACTCGCCTGCAGCGTAGGCGGCTTCGTATCGTCCTACTGGCATTTCACGGACCGGATAACGGTGCGCCAGAACATAAAGCTGAAGGAGACGGCGCCCACTAAAATGCGGCAGTCCAAGCTTAGAGAGGTTCAGTACACCCCGACGAAGCTGCGCCCGGGAGTCACGCAGTATTACCGGCTTTGAATAGTCGTCAAGCCGG
>JAVHPG010000195.1:0-1820 GCA_036170455.1 Elusimicrobiales bacterium | reverse complement strand
AATATTTCTCCGAGGGCATGGGCCGCCCGGCCAAAGACAGCCGGCTGATCTGCGGTAAATATTCGGTGAACCCGTATCTCCGTGGTATCAGACGGCGCGAAGCTCCTGCCGGAAATCCTTGCTGAGCGGATAAAGGAAAATGTCTTTTGCCGGCAGCGGATGTAGCCGATGACGGTCCAGTTTTCCACGGCCTTGCGTGGTACCGACACAGGTCCAGTTTGCCGCCCGGTAACAGGTTCCACGGAAACGCGTCCTGTCCACGAAGGTTTCCAGCAGAACTGGTCGGTGCCCGTAGCAAGCATGCCAATCCTGTGCAATCCGCCTGGCCGCCGTGCTTAAAATGCGCGAGGCAAGGTTGTGGGATGTAATCCAGGGCAGTATAAGGAAGCGGGCATTGTTGATTATGCGGTGAAGGTTCCGTTCACGTTCCTGAACATTCCAACCTATAAATTTATCACGTGGCGCCACTTTCCACGCGGACGCTCCGAAACCCAGGGCGGCAAGCAACCGGTTGCCGGCATATACCAAATAGCGGAGCTGCGCGCCCGGCAGCGGCGTATAGCCGAGGTAATGATGGCGTTCTATGAGTTCGTTCCATAGCGCCGAGTCTTTCCGGGTAACAAGCCGCAGTTCCAACTCTCCCAGGGCGCCGGCGGAAAGTGACAGCGGGGAACCGGGCGCAGAGGCGCCCGTGAATTTCGGACGAATGCGGCCGTTACTGTTGCCTTTGAGCGGCGGCGGCAACGTAATGAGTCCGTCTCGGTGCATGCGCAGCATGGCGACGCGGCAGGCCATGTCCTTGCGGCGGCCGTCGGGTCTGAGCCAGCGCAACTCGTCACAAACCAGCCGCGAGAGCTGCGCCCGGTTGGGTTTTGTGGGTCCGGCTATCAGGCGGGCGATCAGTTCCATTTCTTCGGCGGTGAAGAGCCGTCCGCAGTAACGCGCCGGCGCGGCGGAACTCATGGCGAAAGCTCCGGATAACGCCAGGCGGATTTTCGCTCCGCGGCGAGGTTCCAGGGGAGAAAACTTTCGATGTCGCGTGGCGCCAGGCCGCCGTTTTCGGCGCAGGCCTCAAGATAGCCGAGCATGTATTTGTGCGGATTTATGTTATTGAGCAGGCAGGTCTGGAAGATGGTAAACGCGGAGGCCGCCAACCGGCCGCTCCAGAGCGAACCGCTGCCATAGTAGCTCTTGCGGCCCATAACCGGATTGCGCAGCCGCCGCTCCGCCTCGTTGTTGTCCATGGGGATGGCCGGATTGCTTACGAACAGCGTGAGCCCGGCCCAGTGGTTACGCAGGCTCTCCAGGGCTTTTCTTTGAGCCGGATGCAGGGCGGGATCGCCGAGTTCACTTTCCCTGTCGTCGGCCATGGCGCACAGGGCCGCGCGCAGGGCATTGTCCTCAAACAGGAACGCGTCCGGGTCCGCCTTCATGCGCCGGGCGTTGATGCCGAAGAGATTGTTTATGCGCGCTTCCCAGGCCCGGCTCCAGACGGACAATTTCTTATAGCCCTCGCCGGTCTCGATGAAATCCCGCCGCACATGGCACCAGCAGAAGGCGACACGGATCTTTGAGCCGAGCGCCTTGTAGGCCGCATACCGGTCGGCGCTTACAATCCCTTCCGCGTCCGGCCCAAGATGGTTTTTGGGGACCTCGGCCGAGCGCGTCGGTTCCAGCAGATACGCCACGGCGTCGCCGGTGATAACAACCCAAAGCCACCACAGGCTGCCGGTTTTGCCCTCCGCCTCGGCGAAAACCCGCCAGCGCGTTTCGTCCATGTGCCAATGCTTCGCTTCGCGGCTGCGCGCGCGGATGCGCTC
>JAVHPG010000194.1:0-1822 GCA_036170455.1 Elusimicrobiales bacterium | reverse complement strand
TCGCGGTTATCATCTCCAGGATCTCGGCCTGGACAGTTTCCTGGTTCAGTCCCGAAGGCTGTGCGGCGGCGTGGGCGGGCTGGGCTGCCGGGGCGGGAGCAGCGGCGCGCGCGGGGGCGGAAACAGCGGCCGGCGCCGGCTTGGGAGCGGGCGCGGCGGAGACTCCTACGGGCTCCCTGGACGGGGGCGCCGTTCTTGTCCCGGCGGTCTTCTTGTCTTTTATCCTGAGCGTGTTCAAAATTACTTCCAGTTCGGCCGCGGGGTCGCCGGAGATCTCTTTCAGCCAGGCGTTATAGCGGGCCTGGTCGTAGCGGTTCTCCCCTTCCTTCCAGACGCGCTCGGTGAAAGACATGGCCATATGCGAGCCGAAGCCCGCGGCGAAGCGCAGCGCGTATTTCAGGTCGTATTTCCCGCCTTTCGAGAGGTTGATGCCGGCCAGTTCGGGGTCGGCTTCTTTGTAGTTGGCGATGGGCGGGATGATGCCGGTGTTCAGCGCGCGCACTACGATGACGTCTTCGAGGCCCGCGCCCATGGAGTGGCCGGTGAACCCTTTCACGTTGCTGACTATCACTTTGTCTACGCTGGCGCCGAAAGCCCTCTTGAGCGCCTTCACTTCCGCCGAGGCGCTGCCGCCGCGGGCCGGGGTGTAGGTCTCGTGCGACATGAACATGGTATACGGCGCTATCTCTTCTTTCTTCAGGCCGTAGACGCGCTCTACTTTCTGCACGAATTTTTCCATGACGGAGGCGACATGCTCCGTGTCCAGCCGGGTGGCGTGGAAGGCGGAGTTCGCGCACTCGGAGAGCAGCATGCGGGCGAGCGGCTTCATCCCGCGCTCGAGCGCAAGGGTTTCGTCCTCTATCACCATGGCGACGGCGGCGGAGCCTACTATCAGGCCGTGGCGGCGGCGGTCGAAGGGAAGGGCCGCTTCGGAAACGTTGGCCGAGGTGGTGGCGGTGCCGGAGGCCAGGAAGCCCGGCAGGGTCCATTCCTGCACGATCTCGCTGGTGATATCGTCGGCGCCGATGATCACTACGCGCTTGCATTTGCCGGCGCGGATCCAGGTTTCGGCCACGTGCACGGCCTGGGTGGTGGAGGCGCAGGCGGCGCTGACGTGGACGGTCGGGCCCTTGGCCCCGACCCACTGGGCGAACTGGCTGTCCGCTATCGGTATCGCCTTCAGCAGGAAGTTGGAGCTGAAAGTGTAAGGGTCCTTGCCTGATCCGGGCTGGTAGTCCGCGAAGTTCTTCTGCAGCCATTCGCGGAGCCCCGCCTTGTCGGCCTCGGTGGGGAGCTTGTCCACTATCTGGTTATAAACCTCCCAGAGCTGCTCGGCGGTGCGGCCGGCGTATTTATAATTGAAATAGTGGGTTATCTCCTTTATCACCGACTCCATAACTGGGAAAGCCGAAGCGAAGATCACTCCGGTTTCGGAAGCAAGCGGCTCGGGCAGGGCCCATTTCTCAGGCAGCCAGCTCCCGGTAGTGGTCTTCTTGTACTGGTGAATGAGCGGGAGGCCGGCGTCTTTAAGCGCCAATACCCCGGCGGCGATCGCCATCTTGAAGGTCATGTCGAGGGCTTTGGCCACGGTATGCGGCAGGCCGAACTCGGCCTCGATGTCCAGCTGGCCGGCGCGGGAGGAGAGCTTGATCGACTGGTCCACCGAGTCTATCTTCTCGATGGTATGGTTGCCGGTGGGCGATTTCACCACGCGGATGATGTTCTTTTCCATTATCTTCGCGCGCCACTCCATCGGGATCGGCTCTATCATGTTTTTGCCGGCGAGGATCTCGTCGAGGTTATGCTCGCGGAACAGCTTGTC
>JAVHPG010000193.1:0-8874 GCA_036170455.1 Elusimicrobiales bacterium | reverse complement strand
CGCCTGGCGGGGGGAAACCGACGCAAGGGTTTCCATCTTCCAGGGTTCGCGGGGCGATAGCCCTGCCAGGCCCCCGACTGGGCATCTCGCGGAAACAATATTATAGGAGTACTATGAAAAATATCGTCGTATTCGCTTCGGGCGGGGGGACTAATCTGCAGGCTTTGATAGACGCGGCGACGGGCGGGCGCATTAAAGGGAAGATCGCCCTTGTCGTTTCCAATAAAGCGGGTGCCGGCGCGCTCGAGCGCGCTAAAAAGGCCGGTATCCCGGTTGAAACAGCTATCCAGAAAGATTTTAAAAAGCCTGAAGCCTACGACGAACATTTAGCCGGCCTTTGCCTCAAACACAAAGCCGACCTGGTCTGTCTGGCCGGCTTCATGCTTAAACTCGGCCCGAAAATGCTGTCCTCATTCAAGGACAGAATAATCAACGTCCACCCGGCGCTCCTGCCTTCCTTCGGCGGGAAAGGCTTTTACGGTATGAAGGTCCATGAGGCTGTGATAGAATCCGGCGCCAGGGTCAGCGGCGCCACCGTGCATTTTGTAGACGAAAATTACGACTGCGGCCCTATCATAATACAGCAGCCGGTCCCGGTGCTCCCCGGCGACACTGCGGCTGAACTTGCCAAAAGGGTTAATACGGCCGAGCTAGCCATTTATCCGAAGGCGGCGGCCCTGTTCTGCGCAGGTCTCCTGAAAGTAAAGGGCTGCAAAGTGGAAATCTCAGGCCCGGCTCCCGAAACCGGGAAAGTCCGCCGCGCTCTTATCTCCGTTTCCGACAAGAGCGGCGCGGTCGAGTTCTGTAAAGGGTTGGCGGCGGCGGGCGTCGAGGTGGTTTCCACCTCGGGCACTTATAAGCTGCTTCAAGAAGCCGGCGTGCCGGTTCGCGCGCTGGAGACACTTACAGGTTTTCCGGAAATGCTGGACGGCAGAGTGAAAACCCTCCACCCGGCTGTACATGGAGGAATACTTTACAGGCGGGATAACGCCGCGCATGCCGAGACCGTCTTTAAATTCGGAATAGAACCGATAGACATGGTGGTCGTAAATCTCTACCCCTTCTCCGAGACCGCCAAAAAAGCCGCGCCCTGGTCCGAAGAGCTGATAGAGAATATCGACATAGGCGGAGTGGCGCTGCTACGCGCCGCCGCCAAGAACTACCAGTCGGTAGCGGTGCTGACGTCTCCGGCCGATTATGCCCCGGCGCTGGCCGCCCTGCGGGCCGGTTCGGGCGCCCTCCCGCTTGAACTCAAAAAAGAACTCGCCGTAAAAGCCTTCGCCCATACCGCCGCCTACGACGGCGCAATAGCCGCCGCGCATTCTAAAGCGGCGGCCGCCGGGTTCCCGGCCAGCCTTGAGGTCCCGCTCAAGAAGATCCATGATCTGCGCTACGGCGAGAACCCCCACCAGGCCTGCGCGCTTTACTCCAGGAAAGGAAAGCTTCCTTTCGCGCAGCTGCAGGGCAAGGAGCTTTCCTACAATAATATCCTGGACGCCTACGGCACCTACCAGGCCGTGCGCGAGTTCGAAAAGCCGGCCGCCGTGATCTTCAAGCATGTCACTCCCTGCGGGCTCGGGACAGGGGCCGATATCGCCGAGGCCTTCGAGCGCGCCTGGAGCACCGACCCGCTTTCCGCCTTCGGAGGCATAATAGCCCTAAACCGGAAACTCGGCGGCCGCATAGCGGAGTTCCTCGCTAAAAGATTCGTGGAAGTTATCTGCGCGCCCGATTATGACGAAAAAGCGCTGGAGATCTTCGCTAAAAAGACCAACCTGCGCCTCCTGAAATGGGAGAGCTTCCCCGCCGACAATTTGGTTCTGCGCTCCGTAGGCGACGAGGTGCTTGTCAGCACCGACGACAAGCTGCTGCTCGGAGAAAAATGGGAAGTTCCCACTAAGCGCAAGCCGACCACGCAGGAAGAAGAGGCGCTGCGTTTCGCCTGGACGGCCGCCAAATACGTGCGCTCTAACGCCATAGTGCTGGCCGACACCTGCCGCACGCTGGGCATAGGGGCCGGGCAGATGTCGCGGGTGGATTCGGTCTTCATGGCCGGCCATAAACTCGAGGCCTTTTTAAAGGACAATCCGAAGCCCTCCGTCATGGTCATGGCTTCCGACGCGTTTTTTCCTTTCCCCGACGCGCTGGAAGAAGGCGTAAAACTGGGCGCTACCGCCGTGATACAGCCGGGCGGCTCGGTTAAGGACAAGGAAGTTGTGGAAGCGGCCGATAAGCTGGGCGTAGCCATGGTGCTTACGGGGATAAGGCATTTCCGGCACTAAAGACTGGCCTATAGTGGAGCTTTACTCCGCCACGGGGAAACAGATCGTGAAGACGGCGCCGCCTTTCGGGAGGTTAGCGGCTATGATCTGTCCGCCGCTCTGGTTCACTATGCCGTAGACGGTGGAAAGCCCGAGGCCGGTCCCCTTGCCCTTAGGCTTGGTGGTGAAAAAAGGTTCGAACATTCGAGGGAGAACCTCCGGCGGGATGCCGGGTCCGGTGTCGGAGAGCTCGAAAACCGCGTAGGTTCCGCGTTTCAGCGAGGGAGGGGCTTCATCCGGCCCAGCGGTATAGGTCTTTATAAATATTTTTCCATTGTCGCTCATCGCTTGCTTCGCGTTTACGGCGAGGTTCAGCACGGCCTGCTTGAACTGTTCCGGCTCTATCTTGACGGCGGCCGGCTTCTTGTCCAGCTCGTAGGAGACCGTGATGCCCTTGCCCAGCAGGTTGTCCAGCATTAATTTAAGCTCTTCCAGCGGCGCGTTGATAGTGGTGCGCACGGGACTTATCTCCTGCCTTCTCGCGAAAACCATCAACTGCTTGATAAGGTCCGCGGTCACTTTGGAGGAGCGGAGTATTTCGGAGGCCAGCTTGGCCCCCACCGAGCCGGGTTCCAGGTCTTCCCCGATAAGCTCCATGGAGCCGATTATTATGGTCAGCAAATTGTTGAAATCATGAGAGATCTGTCCGGCCAGGAGGCCCATGGACTCCATCTTCTGGCTGTGGTTGAGCTGGGCCTCGAGCTGGGCTTCCCGCGCGATGTCGTGGCGCAGCACCAGGAAATACCCGGGTTTTCCGTCCGGGCCGAGGACGGGCGAGATACGGACCTCTTCATTGATGAGGCCGCCGTCCTTGCGGCGGTTAGTGATGCGGCCGTTCCAGCGCCTGCCGGCTTTCAGGGATTCCCACATCTCTTTGTAAAAAGAGGGGGGATGTTCCCCGCTTTTCAGAAATCTCGGATTCTTACCCACGACTTCCTGGCGGGTATAGCCGCTGAGCTTTTCAAAGGCGGGGTTCGCGTAGATGATCGTGCCCTCGATGTCGGTAAGAAGGAAAGTCTCGGAGTTCTGCTCGATTGACTCCAGCAGGATTGCGGCTATTTCGGCTGAGATCTTCATTGTGATATTGTAGCAAAACCCGCGGCGGGCGGCCGATTTTACAGGGCGAGCTTTTATGTGTTAAAATTACTTGCAAGACCCCTCTTGCGAACGCGGACGAGGGGTATTTTTTTGGAGGCGACCCTATGCCGGCTCGGCGAAATATAAACGCGGTAAGTCCGTTGGACGGCAGGTATTCCGGTAAAATGGGCGGCCTGGGCCGGGGTTTCGGAGAAGCCGCCCTGGCGCGCTACCGCGCGCTGGTAGAATGTACCTATCTTCAAAAGCTCTGCGCAACGCCCGGCGTGGCCGTAAGAAGGCTTAAGCCCGCTGAAAAAGACCTGCTCCGGAAGCTGCCGCTTCTTTCCGACAAAGACGTCCTTCGGATAATTGCCATAGAGGAGACCGGCTATGGCCGGATCCCGCCGACCAGGCACGACGTAAAAGCGGTGGAATATTTTCTTAAGGAGAAGCTGAAGCGCACTTCTCTCCGGGACCTTACCGAGTTCGTCCATTTCGCGCTCACCTCGGAAGACGTCAATAATATCTCTTACGCGCTGATGCTCAGGGACTGTTTAAGCGCCGAGATCATCCCTGCCCTGGAAAGGATCCTCGCGGCGCTGGACGCCCTGGCTTTAAAGCACTCCGCCGCTCCGCTGCTCGCGCGCACTCACGGGCAGCCCGCCGTGCCCACCACTTTCGGAAAGGAATTCCGCGTTTTCCACGCCCGCCTGCGCCGGCAGGTGAACCAGTTGAAGTCCGCCAGGATCTGCGCAAAGCTGAACGGAGCTTCCGGCAGTTACAATGCCCACGCCGCGGCTTTCCCGAAGGCGGACTGGCAGAAGTTCTCGAAGGAGTTGATAGAAAGCTTTAATTCGGGGCCGGGGCCCGCCCTGGAATACAACCCTTTCACCACCCAGATAGAGCCGCATGACAGCTACGCGGAGCTGTTCGATAATCTCCGCCGCGCTAATACCATTTTGCTCGCTTTCTGCCAGGATATGTGGCGCTATATTTCAGCCGGGCTGGTGAAGCAGAAGGCCGTGGCCGGCGAGGTCGGCTCCTCGACGATGCCGCAGAAAGTGAACCCGATCCATTTCGAGAACGCGGAGGGGAACCTGGGCCTCGCTAACGCGCTGCTGGGCTTCTTCTCAGCCAAGCTGCCTGTTTCCCGCCTGCAGCGGGACCTGTCCGATTCAACCGTGGAGCGGAATTTCGGCGTGGCTTTCGGCCACAGCCTTGCGGCTTATAAGTCGGTGCTCTACGGGCTGTCCCGCGCCGCCGTGGACGAAGCCGCCGCCGGCGAAGAGCTCCTCCTCCACCCGGAAGTCCTGGCCGAGGGGATACAGACTATTTTACGCCGGGAGGGCGAAACCGGCCCCTACGAGCTGCTCAGCAAGTTCACGCGGGGGCGCGAGGTTACCGCCGGGGCCTTGGCTGAATTTATAGACGGACTTAAGCTGAAACCGCTGATAAAAGCAGAATTGAAGCGGCTCTCGCCCCTTAACTATACGGGGCTTTCGGAAAAAATAGCCAAGCGCAAGGAGTAATAAAATGCCTGTAGATATCGTTGTCGGCGGCCAGGGCGGGGACGAAGGGAAAGGTAAGATAGCCGCTTACCTTGCGGTGAAGAACGAATACGATTACTCCATAAGAGTGGGCGGTCCTAACGCCGGCCACACTGTATTCTTTAAAGACAAGATCTATATGCTTAAAACAATGCCGGGCGCTTTCGTCTGCAGGCGGACCAAACTGGTCCTGGGCGCGGGCGCCTATATCATAACCGGCTGGCTGGAGAAGGAAATCGTCCAAACCGGGGCCGAGAACCGCCTGATCATAGACCCGCACGCCGTGATCATTGAGCCCCGCCACACCGCCTCCGAGCGCGCCGACGCCCGCATGATGGGCAAGATAGGAAGCGTGGGCACGGGCCTGGGCGCCGCCGTGCGCGACCGCATCGACCGCAAGCCGCTGCGCTTCGCAAAGGACGAGCCCCGGCTGAAGAAATATATCAAGGATGTGCCGGAGCTTCTGAATAAGGCGCTTGCCAAAGGGTCCAATATGCTGCTCGAGGGGACGCAGGGGATGAAACTTTCGAACCTGCACGGCGAATACCCTTTCGTCACTTCGCGCGACACTACCGCCTCCACCTTCATGGGCGAAGCCGGACTCGGGCCGAAATACGCCGGAGAAGTCTATGCTGTTTTCAAGCCTTATGTCACGCGCGTCGGGCCGGGGATGGTGGCCAATGAGATAAAAGACAAGAAAGTCCTTTCCAAATACCACACCGCCGGGCGCGAAGTCGGCAGCGTAAGCGGCAGACTTCGCCGGGTGGGGGGCTTCGATATGGACGTCGCCCGCCAGACCGTAACTATCAATTCGGCTACCAGGCTGGCGATAACGCACATCGACCTGCTCGAAGGCGCGGACGTCTCCCGCGGAATAAAGAGCTTCACCGGCCAGGCCAAAAAGTTCATGGCCACGCTTGAAAAGGTCTGCGCCGTTTACCCTTATCCGAAGGTGGCCCTGGTTTCCTACGGTCCCGGCCTCTTCGACGTGCTCGAACTAAAATAAGCCCTGTAAATCAGACGGGATCATCTTCGGAATCGCCCCGGCCGGTTTCTATGTGTACGGGGAGGTTGAGGCGGAAGGTTGAACCCAGGCCGGGGCCGGGGGAGGCGGCGGTGATGGTTCCGCCCAGCAGGTCCGCAAGCTTTTTGGCCAGGTAAAGGCCCGTGCCCAGGCCGGCATAGGCCTTGGTGAGGGAGCGCTCGGCGCGGGCGAAAGGCCGGAAAAGAAGAGGCAGGTCCCCGGCGGCTATGCCTATGCCGGAGATGAGCGGCTTCGAAACCGCCGAGCTGATAAGGCAGCGCGAAGAATCAAAAGACACGCCCATAATTTTCATAACCGCCTACCAGGAGAGCGAGCTTAAATCCTTCTCCGGCTACCAGGTAGGCGCCGTGGACTATTTGGTCACGCCCATAGTTCCGCAGGTACTGAGGGCCAGGATAAAAGTGTTCTGCGAGCTCTATGAAACCAAAAAATGTCTGGAGAGCCAGAACCGCAGGCTGGAGGAAGCCAACAAGGACCTGGAAGCCTTCGCCTATTCGGTCTCTCACGACCTGCGCGCCCCGCTGCGCATCATCGGCGCCTATGCCAGGCCATGGTAAAAAGGATAATAGCCGGCCATGGCGGCACCATAAAAGCCGAGGGCAAACCCGGCCGCGGCGCCGTCTTCACTTTCACGCTGCCGAAAGCATAACAACTGGCCAACCCCAGCATGCGCCAGATGGGCCGCGGCCTGAAGCTGACCGCCCGGCGCAAGACGGGGGAACTGTTCAGGGTGGACGTTTCGCTTAGCCCGGTGTCCCTGGCCGGCGAGCTGCGGATAATCTGCGTGGTGCGGGATTTGTCGGAATACCTGCACGTCTGAATAATTAATAAATAAGCAGCGCCCCGTATTGACAAACGGCATTTACCGATGCATAATATACTCATTGATTGAGCACATTATGTATGCATAAAAATCGGGATGCGGCAAAAAATCTATTTGAAATAGCCGAAAGACAACAGGGCTATTTCACCTACAAGCAGGCAATAGAAGCCGGCTATTACCGCAGGGCCGCCCATTTCTATGCGAAAACTGGCGAGTGGCAGCGTGAAAAAAGGGGCATCTACCGCCTTGCCAGGTTCCCGTCCCCCGACCGCCCTGACCTGGTGCTCTGGTCGCTCTGGTCGGCGGACCGTAACGGGAATATCCAGGGCGTTTATTCACACCAGACCGCGCTTTCTCTTTACGAACTTACTGATGTTAATCCGGCAAAGTTTTATATGACGGTGCCGCGCTCGTTCCGCAAAGGTACCGCTATGCCAAAAGGCCTGGTCCTGTGCCGGGCGGAACTTTCAAAATCGGAGGTCTCCGAGTTTAACGGCTACCGTGTAACAACGCCCCTTCGCACCATCGGCGACATGCTCGAGGCCGGCACCATGCATCCTCAGGAACTCAAGCGGGGCCTGCGGCAGGCCGTTCAGAAAGGACTCATTACCAATAAGGAAGCTGCAAAGGTGATTTTCCCAAAGGATTAGCGATGCCGGCTAAAGTCTATAAATCCGCGGTTGATTTCCGTGTAGCCCTGGAGCATCGGCTGCAAGCGGAGTCTAAAAAGAAGGAAATAAATCTCCAGCGCCTGCGGCGCATGGTCGCGTTCAACCGCTTTCTTGCGCGGGCATGTTCTGCTTCCGCTTCTCCCAGGATATAGCTCTTGGCGATTATATTCCCGAAGAGCTTGAAACCGGGCATGAGCGGAGTTTTCTTTCATTCGCGGGTATAGCGCCGGCAACATTCCCGATGCTCCCGCGCGAAGTGCAGTTCGCGGAAAAGCTGCACGCCTACACAATGCCGCGTTCCGTGCCGAATTCCCGCGTGCGGGACCTGGTAGACATGGTTCTGCTGATAAATGAAGGTAAACTTCCACAAGGCAAGACGGCGGAGGCTTTGAAAGCGGTGTTCACGCGCAGAAAAACTCATGCTGTTCCTGAAGTTCTGGAGCCGGCGCCGCCCAGGTGGGAAGGCGTTTTTGCGGAAATGGCGGAAGAGTGCGGGTTAAAAATAAACCTGAAGGCCGGGTTTGAAGTGCTGGCGCGGTTCTATTTAAAGACTCGTTAGCAACAGTGCTTACCCTGCTCGCTCCCTGGAGTTAAACTGTTCGATCTTCTGGACGCCGATGTATATGGCCGTCTTCTGCGCCGGCCCCGGCAGTTAGGCGAAGAAATTCCGGCGCGGGACAAGGTAGTTGTAATTGATGAAATACAGAAGCTTCCAGGCCTGCTTGACGAGGTTCACAGGCTTATAGAAACGAGGGGGATTAAATTCCTGCCTACCGGCAGCTCCGCGCGCAAGCTGCGGCATTCGGGGGTGAACCTGCTGGCCGGGCGCGCCTGGGAGGCGGGGTTTTACCCGCTGTGCTCCCGCGAGCTCCCGGATTTTGACCTGCCGCGCTATTTGAACTGCGGGGGGCTGCCCCGGGCCGGGCTTTCGCCGTTTCCGGCGGAGGAGCTTAAGAACTACACCCGGCTTTACCTCAGCGAGGAGATAAAAGCGGAGGCCCTTACGCGCAGGATAGACAATTTCGCCCGTTTCCTGGATGTAATGGCGCTGCAGAACGGGAAGGAAATGCATTACGCCAACGTCTCCAGCGACGCCGGCGTTCCCGCGCGTACGGTCGAGAACTACCTCCAGATACTTAAAGACACCCTCCTGGGTTTCGACGTACCGCCTTTCCTCGCGGCCCGCCGCCGCAAGGCGATAACCCGCTCGAAGTTTTATTTTTTCGACGTAGGCGTAGCCAATGAACTGGCCCGGCGGGCGGAAGTTCTGCCAGGCAGCGCCGCTTTCGGCGAATGCTTTGAGCACTGGCTGATGACCGAAATACGGGCCTTTCTCGGGATCAACCGGCGCGGCGAGGCCATGCAGTATTGGCGCACCAGGACCGGCCTT
>JAVHPG010000192.1:0-8916 GCA_036170455.1 Elusimicrobiales bacterium | reverse complement strand
GCGGCATCTCGCGGATAAGATCGGCCTTCCTTTTCGATCCCAGGATGGGCGGGGGCGTGGAACCTATAATGTTACCTCGGGATGTTGCGCAAAGTAGGTTATAACTTCATCCTGAAAACCCCGCCAAATTTTTGAGTCCCGGAATTTGGCAGATGAAAGCTCCTCGGCTGAGGAGCTTTTTTTTTGGCGCGGCAGCGCGGCAGCCCGGCTGCCGCCGGAAAAATTACTTATACTCCGGATAATGCTTCGCAACGCAGTCCGGGCAAAGGCCATGGGAAAACCTGATAGAGGAGTTCTTTGATATGTACGCCTCTATGCTTTCATAAGCATTGTCGTCCCGCCTCACCCGCCTGCAATAGGAGCAGACCGGGATCAGTTCTTTAAGGGTATTCACCTCGGCGCCAAGACTGAGGATCCTCTCGGCCACCCGCAGGCGCACCCCCAAAAGCTCTTTATTCGCCGGTTTCTGCATGTAATCGTCGGCTCCGGCGTCCATGGCCTCCATGAAATTAATATTCCCCAGTTTTGTCCCGGTCAGTACTATGAAATATACGTACGACTGCCGGGCGGGCCGGGCGCGCAAAGCCTTGACCAGGTCCAGGCCGGACAGCCCCGGCATAACCCAATCGCTGATGACTATCTGAATTTTGTTGTCCGCGAGCGCTTCCAGCGCCTTGGAGCTGTCCGTAACCGCTATAGGTTCGTGCCCGCAGCGCGTCACTATCAGACTTGTCAGTTTCAGCGTATCCGTGTCGTCATCGACAACAAGTATCTTCATATTTTTCTCCGGTGCTTCTATCAGTTTTTCCCGCTTCTTCTCCCGCTGCGCGCCCGCCGTTCAGGCGTCGGCCTGGCTTTTAAGGAAAGCGAAAGCTTTCTTTACCTGGTCCAGGGCCTCTTCGCTTTCGAAAGGCTTTACGATGTATGAAAATACTCCTATAGACATAGCCCTGGAGACCGTTTCCTCGGACGCGTCCGCGGTGAGCATTATCACCAGCGGCTTGCGCGGCAGCGCCATTAGTTTTTTGAGCACTTCAAGCCCGTTCAAACCCGGCATCTCTATGTCCAGCAGCAGAAGGTCAGGCTTTTCTGAGACCGCCAGCGACAAGGCGGAATTGCCGTCCCTGGCTGAAATAATTTCATAGCCTGCCAGCAGCTTGGAAAGCCCATTCACTATATCTTCGTTATCGTCGGCTAAAAGTATTTTTTATTCATCGGTCGTCTCTGCCGCGAGGCTCCGGCGCATCCCATCACCGCCCGGCCGCGAAATTTACCAGGTACGCGTAAAAAGTGCCTTTCTTTATAGGCTTGGTGAGGAAATCGTCGCAGCCGGCCTTCAGGGCCTTGTCGGCGTCCTCGCGGGTGGCCAGCGCCGTCAGGGCCACCACCTTCGTCCTGGCGAGGTTCCCTGTTGTCTCCAGCGCGCGGAGCTTCCTGGTTGCCTCGTAGCCGTCCATGCCCGGCATATGCATATCCATGAAGATAAGATCGTAAACCCCTGTCTTAAATTTCTCAAGTGCCTCAAAACCGTCCGCGGCCAGCTGCAGCTTGATCTTTGATCCTTTAAGAAAAGCTCCCATCAGGATGCGGTTGTCCTGGGAATCGTCCACTATAAGGACGGAAAGCTCCG
Source organism: Elusimicrobiales bacterium (assembly GCA_036170455.1). Classification (GTDB taxonomy): domain Bacteria; phylum Elusimicrobiota; class Elusimicrobia; order Elusimicrobiales; family UBA9959; genus UBA9959. Next base: position 7,286 of record JAVHPG010000192.1, on the reverse strand, counting down.
GGAGGTCCTCTTTGGCGGCCCCGGCGGTCTTCCGCGGTTCGACCGGCGCGGCGGTCCTCCCCACGGCCAGCATTTCAAGGGCACAGTCGAGAAGCGTCTGCTTTTTTACAGGTTTTATCAGGTAGGTGCCGACCCCTATGGCGCGGAAATCTTCCTTTTTAAAGCGCACGGAGTCCGAAGTTACTATCGCCAGCGCGGGCTTCGGGTCGATCGCGGCGTCGGCTTTCAGGCGCCGGCAGAATTCATAGCCGTCCATGCCCGGCATATTGAAGTCCACGAATATCCCCTGGAAAGGCGACCCGGCGGCCTGTTCCTTGAGTATTTTTTCCAGCCCGGCCGCCGCGCCCTGGACGCCCTCGCAGGAGGCTCCCCAGCTCTGGACTATCTCCCTCGTTATTATCCGGTTTATAAGGTTATCGTCCACGACCAGGAATCTGAGCCCTTTCAGCTCTTTAATATCGGCCTTGGGGAGATAGACCTCTTGTTTGTCTTTTTGCGGGCAAACGGCAAGTGTGAAATAGAAGGTCGTGCCTTTTCCGGGCTCGCTTTCCACCCAGACCTTGCCGCCCATCAGCTCTATCAGCATTTTCGAGATAGGCAGGCCCAGCCCGGTTCCGCCGTATTTGCGGGTGGTGGAAGAATCGGCCTGCGTGAACTTCTCAAAAACGGAGACGAGCTTGTCGGCGGGGATGCCGATCCCCGTGTCTTTAACGGAGAACAGCAGCTGCAGGCGCCCGCCTTCCGTTCCCATTTTTTTTACGTTCAGCGAAACCCAGCCTTTTTCAACGAACTTTACGGCGTTGCCCATCAGGTTCATCAGCACCTGCTTAAGCCTGGTGGCGTCGCCCTCCAGGTACACCGGGACATCGGCTTCCAGCTTACAGTTCACTTCCACGCCTTTTTTGGCGGCCCGCACCGCGATCATGTCGGAAACCTGGGCAACGAGGTCCTCGAGGTTGAAAGGAGCTTTTTCTATTTCCGTCCTGCCGGCCTCTATTTTGGAGATATCCAGGATGTCGTTTATCAGTGAAAGCAGCGTATCACTTGCATTGCGCATTATGGAGAGATACTGCGCCTGTTCCTTGCTCAGGGCGCTTTCGTCTATCAGCTCCGACATTCCGACTATGGCATTGAGCGGGGTGCGTATTTCGTGGCTCATGGAGGCGAGGAAATCGCTCTTTGCCTGGTTGGCCCGTTCCGCTTCCAGCCTTGCCTGTACGACATCCGCGGTCAGTTGCTTTTCTAGCGTTACGTCCTTCTGCAGGGCTAAAAAGTGCGTCAGCCTGCCCTCGCTGTTGCGTACGGGGGAAATATTGGCCTTTATCCAGATCATCGCCCCGGACTTGGTCTTGTTGCGTATCTCGCCGCTCCAGGGCCGTCCGCCGATGAGGGCTTTCCAGAGGAGGGCGTAAAAATCCTGCGGCATCTCGCCGGATTTAAGTATCCGCGGGGTTTTCCCGGCGACCTCCTCCTGGCTGTAGCCGTGCATGCGGGTAAAGGCCGGGTTGACATATTCTATCATCCCGGAGGTGTCGGTAAGGAATACGCCCAGGGGGGATTCCTCTATCCCCGCCTTGAGGACCAGGATCTCGTCGCGCTGTTCGCTTATGGCGCGGTTGAGCGCGCGGAGCGAGTAAACCAGCCAGCCCATGAGCAGGAGTATGAAAGTGGCCGCGGCGGAGCTCGACACGACCAGATTCATGGTCAGGCTTCTTGCCGATGAAGAAAGCCTGCTGCCGGCCTCCAGCTTCAGGAGCGAATGGGAGGAGAGCATTTTTTTTAGCTCGGAAGCAGTGCCGTAGAAATGCGCGAACTCGGCCTGACCGTTCCTTTTGCCCAGGAAGAGGCTGCCCGGAGCGGTACAGCCGTCGATATGCGCCTTGAGATCCGCCCGTAGAGAATCTACCCCGGATTTTGGAAATGCCTGTGAAAAAGCTCCGGCGACGGCCGCTTCCGCGGCGGCTTTGTCAGCCTCCTTAAGGGCTGCGCAGTAGGCTGTCCTGTTGGAAGGCGAGGGCTGTGTCGAGTATTTCTTGATGCTTTCTTCCGCCAGCCTGCAGGCATCGGTGAGGCGGAGGATATTGGCGAGTTTTAATTGCTCTTCACCGATCGTAGCGTCCAGCGTGCGGAGTTCCTGCATCATGAACAATGCACGGCCTATCATCAGGAGATGCAGGCCTATCGCCGTGAACAAGAGGAGCCAGGTAAGGCGCGAATGGTTTTTTAATTTCATAAGGCTGTAGCCTGAACGGAAAAGCCGGAAACAAGGGATTTGTGAACGGGTCTCTAATCCAGCGGTACGAATTCTATCTCTATCGATTCCAGGAAGTCCTTGAGTTCCGCGGCCTGCGCTGTCACCGCGGCTTTATCAGCGGCTTTCGCGGAGGCCTCCATGCGCTCTCCGAGCTCTGAAATGAAATCCAGCCCAAAGCCGCCGCCCGAGCCGTGCAGTTTGTGGCCGACTACCCACAGCGCGTCAAAATCCCCCGCTTCCAGCAGCGCGGAGATCCGGCCCAGCTCCTCCCTCCTGGTCTCAAGATAAACAGGCATAAGCTCCCGCAATTCAATGTCGACTTTTATTATCTTTTTCATGAGCTAAATATTACTCTTTTGTCCGCTCTTGGAGCAAACCCCTGAAGCGGCGTCCCGCTTATAATTTCACACTTAAAACCCTGCCATCTGCAGCCGGGCCCGGCCTGTATATAAGGAGAGGTAATTAAAATAGACGTTGACACAGTCCGGGAGTTTATGGTAAAAAATGAACACTGAACCACTATTCACTATTATTCCGGCGAGCAAAGCGGGGTGGGAAGGTTCAGGATAAAAATCGCGGTCTCCCTTTCGCGCGCGGGGTTTAGCGGGCGGCGGGGAAAAGATCAAGGAGAACTAAAATGACAAAGAGAAACGCTGTTATAACCGGAGCTGCCAGGGGACTCGGGCGCGCGGGCGCGGAGCGATTCCTTAAGTCCGGCGAGTGGAAGGTGACGCTTTTCGACGTGAACGAGGAGATGCTGGTGACGGCCGCCCGCGAGCTGGGAGAGAAGTACGGCGCCGAGAACGTGAACTACTGCAAAGTAGACGTCACCTCCAAAGAGTCCGTGGATAAAGCCATCAGCCAGACCATCGAGAAGATGGGCGGCGTGGACACGCTGATCAACAATGCCGGCATTACCCGCGACGCGATGCTGCACAAGATGGAAGAGAAGGACTGGGACCTGGTCCTGGATGTGAACCTGAAAGGCGCTTTCCTCTGCACCAAGGCCGTGGCCGCCCACATGAAGGCCCGCAAGAGCGGAACCATCGTCAACACCTCCTCCGTAGTCGGCATTTACGGCAATATGGGCCAGAGCAACTACGCCGCCTCCAAGTTCGGCATCATCGGCCTCACCAAGACCTGGGCCAAGGAAATGGGCCGCGACGGGATACGGGTTAACGCCGTAGCCCCCGGCTATACCATGACCGAGATGCTCGGCACCGTGCCCGAGAAGATCCTTACCGCTATCTCCGACAAGACCCCGCTCAAGCGCCTGGGCCGGCCGGAAGATATCGCCAACGCCTACTACTTCCTGTCCAATAACGAGTCGTCTTTCGTCACCGGGCAGGTCCTTTCCGTGGACGGCGGGCTGGTAATCTAATGAGCGCACCGGCCACCCCCAAGGGACAGCGCACCAGGGAGCGCCTCATCGAGGCGTCCGGGACGGTGTTCGCCCGCAAGGGCTGCGCCGCCTCCGGGGTGGCCGATATCTGCGCCGCGGCGGGCCTCGCGGTGGGCGGCTTTTACCGGTATTTCGCTTCCAAGGATGAGATCATAGAAGCGCTTGCCCGCGAGCTGCGCGACGACCTTATTCGCGCCATCTCCGAATTGCCGCAGCAGAAAGACTCCGGGAAGGAAGCCCTGGTAATTTCCACGGCCTTCTTCGAGGCGGCTTCGGCGCGCCTTGATTCGTTCAAAGCTATGCGCGAGGCCGAGGCGGGCAATGAGTCGCTGGCCCGGGATTTTTACGGGCCGCTGGCCGAGGTGATAGCGGGGCGGCTGGGGCGTTTCGCGCCCGGTCCGCGCGCCGCGGCGCACGCCTGGGCGCTGCTCGGGTCGCTCTATTTCTACGCCGTGAAATTCATGGTCTGGGATAAGGGCGGCGTGCCGGCGCGGGCGCCGGAAGCGGCCGCCAGGCTCTGCGCTAAAGGCCTGAGCAAGCGCGCCTTCCCCTGGCGGGAGACGGCGCAGACAGGGCCTTCAAAAGCGAGGCCGGCGCCGGGAGATACAGGCGCTATAATGCTAGCCGCGGCGGAAGAAGTTTTCGGCCGCTGCGGCTATAACGGAGCGCGCGTTTCCGAAATTGCGAAGAAAGCAGGTTTCGCGGCGGGCACTTTCTACCTTTTCTTCTCTTCCAAAGAGGAGGCGCTGGAAAAAGTGGTGCTGCGAATGCGAGATTGCCTGGTAAAGAAAGCTGCGGCCTATTCCGCGGGCGCGTCCGGCCGCGTGGAGACCGAGGCTATGGCTTTCAGGGCGCTGTTCGACTTCATCCGCGAGCATCCTTACGGCTACCGGATAATGCGGGAGGCCGAGTTCACGGACGCGGCCCTCGCCGACGCCTACTACGGCTACATCCTGCGCAACTACGCGGCCCAGCTGAAGAAGACCGCCGTCGCCGGTGAGTTCAATATAGACGATCCCGAGCTCCTGGCGCTGGCGCTGATGGGGATGGGGCACATGCTCGGAATGAAGCGCGTACTGTGGGGCGGTTTCCGCGGCATGACCGAGAATGAAATGCTGAAAGCTGTTTTTGAGGGTATAAAATAAAAAGGTGAGGAGAAAATTATGTTCAAGATAATAAGCACGGGGATGTATCTTCCAAAGAACCTGATGAGCAACGAGGCCTTCTATAAAAAATTCGGGTCGGACCCGCTGCAGAAAGTATTCGAGCGCATAGGCCACGGAGCGCGGTATTATTCCGACAAGGACGAGTCTTCAGCCACCCTGGCTATAAAGGCCGGCGAGCAGGCGCTTAAAAATTCAGGCCTGAAACCGGAGGATATCGACCTCCTGATAATCTCCACCGACACTCCCTCGCAGCTTTCCCCGGCCACGGCCGCTGAAGTGCAGCATAAACTGGGGATAAAGTCGGCGGGGGCTTTCGACATAAACTGCGCCTGCGCCGGCTTCGTCACCGCGGTGGACATGGCCTCCAAGTACCTCAACGGCGAGGAGTACAAGCGCGCCATGGTCATAGGCACCTACGCGATGAGCAAGCACCTGGACCACGACGACGGCAACACTTCCATACTTTTCGGGGATGGCGCCGGGGCTTTCATAATGGAACATGCCCCGGAACACGGCCTGACCGCTTCCACGCTTAAATCCGACGGCTCTTACTGGGATTTCATGGGTATCTACGGCGGCGGCAGCGCCCTGCCGGTGGACGAGCAGGTTCTGCTGGACCGCACCCATAAGGTAAAAATTCCCAAAAAATTCCCCGCTACGCTCAACAGCGAAGAATGGCCCCCGCTCATAGAAAAGACACTGGCGAAGATCGGCCTTAAGCCGGCCGACGCCCAGGCCTATGTGTTCACGCAGATCCGCAAACCCACCATCGTGGAAGTGATGGAAAAGTTCAACCTCCCAATGGAAAAAACCCATACGATAATGGAAAAATGGGGCTATACGGGCTCGGCCTGCGTGCCTATGGCCTTCCACGATATGGCGGAGCAGGGTAAAGTGAAGCGCGGCGACCGGGTGGTGCTGTGCGCTTCCGGCGGCGGCTATTCGATGGCCTGCATGACCTTCATATACTAGGGAAACTCTTGGGACCTGCGGCCGGAAACGGCCGCAGTACCCAGGCCCCGCTGGGCCTTATGCCCCTGATAGGGCGGATTTAGAAGATGTAAAATATTCTAATTGTGAAAATAATGAATTATATATTCCTCGCTTTACTTATTATGCCCTCCATGACCAAAGCCGGCGCGCCCGGCGCTTTTACACAGCTTTCTACCGCGGTTGAAACCTCTCCTGCTCCCGCTGTCGTGCCTGCGCCCGGCAAGGAGCGCGCCGTCGCCGGGCTGCGGCTTCTCCGCTCAATACAGTCGAAATACTGGGAGCGGATAGAATGCTACCAGGATACGCTCCGCCCCTTCGCCGTGGAGAGCGTACTTAATAAGTCCAGGCACGAAACGCCGGAAATTATTTCAGCTTTCGGTTCCAATCTGCCGCCGGCTTCAACTTTCCTGCTGCATTACGGGCCAAAGTGGAAGACCAATACCGGGAAGGTCGTAGTGCTTGTGCACGGCGCTTCAGATAACGCCAACCGCGCCTGGGCCACCCCGGCGATACTTCTCGGCGACGCCAATGCCCCCGGCCTGCTGCAGGCGCTTGAGGGGAAAGGGTTCAGGGTTTTCGCTATCACTTTCCCTCACAAGCATGGAAATCTTTTTTACGAGTCGCAGTACCTGGCCGACGCTATAGAAGTGGCGCGGCAGGTCACGGGGGCCGGCAAGGTCACGCTGATAGGCCACAGCGCCGGCGGGTTGGCCGCCCGAGCCTATGTGTCCAGCTTCCGCCTGAACGGGGCCTGGACGGGCTACCGCGGCGAAGTGGAACAACTCATTACCCTGGCCGCCCCGCACCGCGGCCAGGATTTCGCTTTCCGCCACCCGGAGTTCAACTATTATTTTATGAAGGATGTGCTTGAGGCCAATGCCCCGATGAGCTGGGACAAGATCCTGGTTTACGGGCAGTGGCAGGATACGCTTGAGTTCAGCATCTACGGCGATAATTTCCCGATGCAGCAGCAGGTGCTTTATGACTGGACCGGCAAGTATCCCGTGAAAGCGACTTCCCCTGATTACTACACCACGCTGCACGGCGGGCAGGGCCTGATGAGCCACTCGCTGGGGATAGCGAACGCGATGATGAAGGGCGGGAATTTTCTTAACGCTTTCAGGGCCTACCCGGTCCCGGCTGATATCTCCGTCACGGTGATAGCCGGGAACAATAGTAAGATAGAGAACGTTCCTCAGACCGAAACCGACGGCCCTTCCGACGGGCTGGTCTTTGTGGAAAGCGCCGCCCATACTGCCGACCTCACCCACCCGGCCAGAACGGAGCCGATAAAGAGGCTTATCGTAAACGAGAACCATGTGACGATAGCTTTCAGCCCGGAGATGCTGAAGCTGGTGACGGGATTGATCAAGTAGGGACTAGCACAGGCAAAGAAAAGGCCCGGAAGACCGGGCCTTTTCTTTGTGCGCGCGGCATGCGCGCACGCTTGGGGATGAAAGTTCCCTACGGA
>JAVHPG010000191.1:0-8963 GCA_036170455.1 Elusimicrobiales bacterium | reverse complement strand
AAGCCGGAGGAGGAGTGAGGCCACGGTGTGGCCGAACGCGTTTTGCGTTCCGGTCCCCGCGTCAGACCCAGCCAACCTTAGCGCACAAGGCTTTGCAGTTCCATCGTGGCCTGGCTTATGTCTATGCCCGAGTCCTGGTACTGCGTCAGCATGCGCTGGAGGTTGCTTTTAAGCACGTCGGCCGGCGCCCCGCCGCCTTTGAGCTTAAGGTAGGCCTGCCAGTCAACGCTGAAATCGTACCTGAGCTGGGTAAGCTTGTCCGCTTTACGCTTTTCCGCCATCGCCGCCAGCTCCGCCTCGGCATTGGCCTGCCGCCGCACCACCGCGGCCAGCCTTTCCTTCTCATTGCTTACGCTGGCTTTCTGCTCAACCGTATCTTTCAGCTTGGCGGTAAGGGAGTCTATCTCGGCCTTCATGGAGGTCATCTCTCCCTTCAGAAGATTTTCGCGCCTGGCCGATTCGTCGAGAGCTTCGACGAGGTCTTTGCGGTATTTTATCTCCTGCTTTATAAGGCGCTCGTATTCCGACTCGATATCCCTGTCCCCGAAGCGCAGCGCCAGCGTAAGCGAATGCGCGGGAACGATAGCGCCGGTCAGCGGCACGGACAAGCCGTAAGAAAGTTCGGAGGCGAGGTGTTTCCACCCAAGGCCGGCGCTCAGGGCCGAGGCGCGCTCCGCCAGGTTGACCCCCGCGCGCGAGAACAGCAGGCCCGCGCGCTGGGTGCGCCAGGCGTGCTCGACGCCGGGATTGACGCTTATGTTCCCCTTTTGCCCGGAAGAGGCCGTGCGCTTGGCCAGGTCCAGCGACAAAGTATAATCTTCCCTGCGCTCCGAGACGCCCAGCCTTACGACCATGGGGGCCTTGTCTTTAAGCAGCCCGGCGTCGAAAGACGGATTATTGAGGTTCAGCACCGAAAACCCTACGGTATGATTGCCGTCCGGCCTGAAAACCCCGCCCAGGTCCAGCGCCACTCCGGAAGCGGAGATCCCGCCCGAACCCGCGACCTGCAGGATCTTAAGATTGGCGCCGAGGTCGAGCACCCCGGCGGCGCCCCTGCGCAGCTGCCAGGTGCCCCAGCCGAAAGAGATAGTTTTCTGCGTCAGGACGCCGCCGTCGTCCCTGTAAAGCCCCGCTATCGACAGGGTCCCCATCTTGCCGTAAGCCATGCGCGGGACCAGCGCCCACGCGCCGTAAGCCGCAAGGTCGGCCGGGCCCTGGGTGGTCCGCTTCGAAGAAAGGAAGTGGGCTCCCGTTTCGAACTTGCGGGCGGCCCCGGCCAGGGCCGGGTTTCCGTAAAAAGAAAGCGGGTCCTCCAGGGCGGCCGCCTGCCCGCCGAACCCGGCCTGCCGCGCCCCGGCGGGGAGGTCTTCAAAAACCGCCTGCGCCGGAACTGAGCAGAAACACAGAGGCACCGAGGCGCAGAGGCAGAGCAGCAGCGAGCGGCAGGCCTCCGCCGCTTTTCGTTCCCGCGTCATTGCGTCTTTGCGTCTAGACATTGCTGGCTCCTCCGGCTTCGACGGCTTTTTTCTTTTCTTCGGCGATATCGGAATAAAGCGCTATTTTCCCGCGGCCGTGCGACTTCACCCAGTAAAGCGCGTCGTCGGCTTTCTCGAGCAGGCCTTCCATGGAGGAGGCGTCCTGCGGGAAGGTGGATACCCCGATGCTCATGGTCACGCGGAGCTCTTTGGCCTTGGAAAAAGGCACGGGGATGCGCAGTTCGGAAAGCTCCTTGCTGAGGCGCTCCGAGAGGCGCTGGGCCTCCAGGCCGCTGGCCTGCGGCAGCAGGATCAGGATCTCGTCTCCGCCGTAGCGGCAGGGGAAGTCTATCTTCCGCAGATTTGAAAGTATGACGCGCCCGACTTCCTTCAGCACTTTGTCTCCGATCTGGTGGCCGTAGGTGTCGTTGACTTCCTTGAAGAAATCCACGTCGGCCCAGACTACGGCCAGCGGCTGCTTGAAGCGCTCCGCGCGGTAGAACTCCTCCTGGTAGCGCTGGTTGAAATAGCGGCGCAGCGGCAGCTTGGTGAGCTCGTCGTAAAGGGAGAGCTCCTCGACCTTGTCGAACAGGCGGGAATTGTCCACGGCCAGGGCTATCTGGCCGCCGAACGATTTCAGCATGGCCAGCTCGGCCGGCTCGATGCGCTGCTGGCTGAGCAAATTATCTACGATGAGCAGGCCGATGGTCACGCCCTGCACGGCCAGCGGCATATAAAGCACGCAGTCTTTGTAGCGCTCCATGAAAGCCCCGGAGCTGCGCCCCAGCACGATATCCGCGAAGCGGTGCGCGCCGGCCTCCAGCGGGATCTCCTCGTAAGCTATGCTCTTTATCTGCCCGCGGATATCGGAGGAAAGCTCGCCCTTCAGCTTGCGGTTCTTCTCGTCTATCAGATAGAGGCGGACCCGGTCGAAGCCGAAATAGGTCTGGATGCCGGACAGGATATGCCGGAAGCTTTCCCGCACCCGGAGCGCGGTGGCGAAAACCTCGGTCAGCTCGGTGATGGCCGCCACGTTCTTGTCGTACTTGCGCTGCAGTGCGAAAAATTCCGCTTTGAAATAGTCGCGCAGGAAGGAGCGCAGGTAGGCGTCCGCCCGCGCGGCCTCTGCGGGCGAGAAGCGGCGCTTCCTGGGGGAGCGCTCCATGCGCACCAGCCCGAAGCAGGGGATCACGCTCAGCCCGCCGGCCGGGTCGCAGTAGTCGAACCTGAAAGGCGAATAGAGGAAGCTCCCGCCCGGCGTCTTCGCCGTCACGGCGGCGAGCGTCTCCAGGGCGCGGGAAGCCGCGGAGCCGGGCCCGGGGCGCAGGGTCTCTTCGTGTTCGAAAGAAACGCCGGCGACGCGGCGCTGGCGCAGGCGGAGCAGGCCTGTTTTCTCGTCGAATTCATAGAAGGAGACCCCGTCCAGGGAGAACTGCTCCGAGACGGCCTCGAGGGCCGATTTCATGAATGAATCGCGGCCTTCATAGACGGCCTGCGTTGGCTCGCAGGAAAACTTAACTCTCTTTTTCATCGATCGATAACCAAGACCAGAGACTAATACAGCGACAGCAGGTAATCCGCCTCGCCCTGCGCCATGATCAGCTCGCGCGTCAGGTCCTCCCGCTCGTAATCCCGGCGCGCTATCTTCAGCGACAGGTTCCACAGCGCCCGCTCCAGCAGAAGTTCCGCCGTGGGATAGACCATGATGTTCGGCATAAGCTCAGGCGCTGAGAAAAGCCGCCGGTAAACAGCCGCCTCTTTTTCGTCCCCCAGCCGCTCCTCGAAGACCGGCTTCAGGCAGGGGAAGACCCCGAAGCTTTCCGCGAAGGCGGACACATTGCGCGGCTCCATGGCCCAGGCCACGAAGGCCGCCGCCGGCCCGTGGTCCTTCGCCGAGGCGGAGACGGCCAGGTTGTAAACCAGCATCAGGCCGCCGCCGGAAGGGTAGCCGGGGTAGGGCAGCATCTTCAGGCCTGAACGGCCAGAGCCCTGGATCTTCCGCGAGGAGATGACGAAAGCGCAGTCCTCTGCGGGGCGCGGGCCGTTCTCGAAGCGGTCCGGGCTGAAAAGTTCTATCTTGCCGTTGACGGCCAGCTCCAGCCAGTCCTCGATGCCGCCGGCGGTTTCCTCGCGGCTGAAAGTGGCCCTGTTGAAATCGTCGGAGAACAGCCCCCCGCGGCGGCTCCAGACCCTGGGAAGCACGTCAGACACCGAGACCGAGCCGGAGGAGCCGGGAACGGAAAGCCCGCGGAAATTGCCGCGCCGCGCGGGCGCCTTAAGGCGGTCTAGCGCGGCGCGGAACCCTTCCCAGGAAGCGAGCTCTTTCTCCGGGTTCTCCACGGCGCCTTTGAGCGCCTGCGGCCTGTAAAAAAGGGCCGGGGCCTCGAGCCACCAGGGCGCGGAATAGGCCCGCGTGCCCTCGTCACGGCAAAGCTCTTTGAGGATGAACTCCGGGTAGCGGCGCTGGGCCAGCGGCTCCAGCCCGGAGGAAAGCTCGGCCAGCAGGCCGAGCTTTGCGAAAAGCTCGGTCCAGTTCTGCGGGATCTCCATGACGTCGGCCAACGGGTTGCGCTTTGGATCGCGCAGGTGGGCGAACAGGCTTTCCCAGAGGCTCTGCCGGCTTTTTACCGAAAATTCTATATTGCAGTCCTGGTAGGCGGCCGAGAACCTGGTCACCAGGCTCTTGAAAGCCAGGTGTTTCCTGTGGTCATAGTCCGAAAGCAGCCAGATGATCATCGTTTAATTTATACCCCGCGCGTATTACGGTTATATTACGCGTCGGGCCGCCCAGCCGGGACTGCCCAGGTCCGGCTCCACCCTTAGGCTGTTCCTGAATTTGCCGGCCTCGAGCCGGCGCAGGGCGCACAGCGCCACCATGGCGGCGTTGTCGGAACAGTAAGCCCTCTCCGAAAACCTGACTTCCAGGTCTTCAAGCCGGGAGAAGGCCGCGCGCAGCGCGCCGTTGGCCGAAACCCCTCCCCCCACGGCTATGCGGTTGAGCCCGAGGGAACGCGCGGCGTCGGCGGTCTTTTTAACCAGCGTCTCGACCGCGGCGTCCTGGAAACTTCTGCAGACCAGCGCCCTTTCGGACGCGGGCAGGCGTATTCCCTTCTTGTAAAAATCCTGGCCGAGCCTCGCCGCCAGGTAATAGCTGACCGCCGTCTTAAGCCCGCTGAAAGAAAAATCTTTTGTCCCCGGCATGAAAGGGCGCGGGAAATCCGGCCCTTTTCCCTTCGCGCGCGCGGCCTCTTTTTCCACCTCCGGCCCTCCCGGGTAAGGCAGGCCGAGGAGCTTTGCGACCTTGTCGAAAGCCTCGCCGGCCGCGTCGTCGCGCGTGCGGCCCAGCACCTTGTAATCGCCGTAGCCGCGGGCGTGCCAGAGCTCGGTATGGCCGCCGGAAACGATAAGCACCAGCAGCGGGAATTTAAGCGGCCTGGAAACTTTCCCGTTTTCGAATTCGCAGGCGAGCAGATGGCCTTCAAGGTGGTTTACGCCTATCAGCGGGGCGCCCGCAAGCTCCGCGGCGGCCTCGGCAGCGACCCGGCCCACCATCAGCGCCCCGGGCAGGCCGGGGCCGCGCGAAAAAGCGACAGCGTCGAAAACGCCGGTCTTCAAAGGGACCCCGATCCCGGCGCGGCGCAGCGCGCTCCCAAGCACGAACGGGATCTTCTCCAGGTGCGCGCGGCTGGCCAGTTCCGGAACCACGCCGCTGTATTTACGGTGAAGTTTTATCTGCGAAAAAACGGCGTTAGAGCGGAGGGTCCGCCCCTCGAGCACCGCCGCCGAGGTCTCGTCGCAAGTCGTTTCAAAGGCCAGGATTTTCATCAATAAGAAATCGAAAATCGAAAGTCGTAAATCGAAAATCAGGAATTAAAATCACAGACCCGCTCCCTCTCCACTCCGTGATCTTCGATTTTCGATCCTCGATTTTCGATGTCCTCGTCACTTCCCCGGTTTCAAATTCCCGAGTACTTCCCTGGCTTTCAACAGCTCCACGGCGCGCTCAACGACCTCGTCGCGCGGGGCGTCCTTCTTTTTTTCCGCTTTGGGGTCTTTGAGGCCCTTGACGTCTTTAGCGTCTTTGGCGTCCTTCCCGTTTTTGCCGGGGTAATAGATCTCATCGCCCTGCTGCAGCAGCTTTTTCTCCGCTTCGACCGTTACCTTGACCTCGATGTCGGGATAGATGCCGCCGTTCTCGTTCTTAGCGTCGTGCTGTATCGATTTGCCGCTCGGCGTGTAATACTTGGCGATGGTCAGACGCAGCGCGGACTTGTCCGAGAGCGGGATCATGGACTGCACGCTGGCCTTGCCAAAGGAGCGTTCGCCTATGATGACGGCGCGCTTATTATCCTGCATCGCGCCGGCGACGATCTCGCTGGCGCTGGCCGAATAGCGATTGACCAAAATGACCAGCGGGAGCGTCTCGTACGCGCCGGCGCCGTTGGCCTTGAATTCCTGGTAGTTCTCCGGCTTGCGGCCCTTCGTGAAAACTATCATCTTGTTGTCGTTCAGGAACAGCTTGGAGATGTCCACGGCGGCGGAAAGGAGGCCGCCCGGATTGTAGCGCAGGTCCAGCACCAGCGCCTCCATGCCCTTGCCCTTCAGCTCCGCCAGGGCCTTGTCGAAATTCTCCACGGCGTGGCCGGTGAATTCCACGATCTTGATATAGCCGGTCTTCGCGTCCAGCATGCGCCACTTCACGTTCTCGGCTTTTATCAGCTCGCGGGTGAGGGTGAGGTCTTTAGTTATCCAATCGGCGGTCTTATCCTCCGGCTCGCGCGCGGTGGTTATCTTGACCTGCGTGCCGGGCTTGCCGCGCAACTTCTTTATTGCGTCGTCTATTATCAGGTCTTTCGTGGATTCGCCCTCTATCTTTATGATCTTGTCTCCGGGAAGCATCTCGGCCTTCCAGGCCGGGGTATTGGGCAGCGGGGTCACCACGGTCAGCCAGCCCTCGCGGGTGTCCACGCGGATGCCGATGCCGCCGAATTCGCCCTCGGTATCGCTTTTTACCCTGTCGTAGACGTCGGGATCCATGAACTGGGAGTAGTCGTCCAGTTCGGCGACCATGCCTTTGGCGGCGCCGTAAACCAGCTTCTGGGGGTCTATCTGCTCTACATAGCTCTCTTTGATCAGCTCCAGCACGTCCACTATTACCTTGAGCTGGGAGTAAGTCTGGTCCAGCGCGAAATTCACATAGGGGAAAGCGGCGCCTATGACCAGGGCCGAAAGGGTGACAAAAACAAGTTTCCTCGCGTTCTTCATGAAAGGCTCCTTAACAAAAAACGAAAAGCCGGCGGCAAAAAGCCGCCAGATACATATCTTTTTAATTATATCTAATTTAGCCGCCGTCTGGCTCCGCCCGGTCAGGGCGAGATAGTGGCGGGAAGCCACTTAAGGGGGTCAAGGGCGCGGTCGCCCTTGCGTATCTCGAAATAAACCGCGCTTCCCGGGGACTTTTTACCGGAGCTCATAGCCTGCGTGTCCTCGCCCGCAAGGCCGAGGGGCGCCAGCCCGGCCACGGCCTGCCCTTTAACCGCGTCTATCCGGCTTAAAAGCCCGTAGATCGTGAAAAAGCCCTTCTCATGGTCGACTATGACCACGTTCCCGTAGGCCCGGAACGGGCCCGAGTAGATAACCTTGCCGGCCAGCGCGGAGTACACCGTAGCGCCGGGCTCGGTGGCTATGCGGATGCCCTCGCGCACGATCCAGGTTTTTAGCCCCGGCACATCCTCCCTGCCGAAGCGGCTTATGACTTTGCCCTTGGCGGGCCAGTACAGGGAGCCCTTGTCGATAGGCAGGTCGGTTCCTTCCTGGCTGCGGTAGGGAGCCCGCTTCTGAAGTTTTTTAACCAGCCGGGTGAGGCCGAGAGCGGCGTTCCGGAGATTTTCCAGCTCCCTGCCCAGCCTGGCCTGCTGCTCGTGCGTCTTCTCCAGCTCGCTCTGCTTGGCTTTGACCCTGGTCTTCTGGGCGGAACTCTGCCTGCGCAGCAGCTCCTGCTTTGATTTCAGCTCCACGCCTTTTTGTTTCAGAGTTGCTATATCTTTGTTGACGCGGGCCGTCTCGCCTTTGATGCGGGTCAGCAGGGCGCGCTTGTTGAGCATGGCCGCGCGCATCAGCATGTCTTTCGAAATATCGCGCGCGCCGTAATACGGGTAATAAAAATCCTTCTGCATGGAATACATCACCAGTTCCCCGGAGATGTCCCCGGCCAGGTCTTTCTTGGCTTTTTCCAGCGACTCGTATTTCTGGCGGGCTTCGCCGGAGCGGGAGCGGGATTTGTTAAGCTGGCCCTCGAGTTCCTGGCGGCGGGAGGCGGTCTGTTTTTCCTCTTTTTTAAGGCCGGAGATCTCGGAGGCGATGCGTTCCTCCTCCAGCCGGTACTGCTCCAGCTCCTTTTTCTTCTCCTCCAGCTGGCGGTTTATCTCGTCGAGGTTCTTCTTTTTGGCGTCGACGGCCGGCTGCTGCCCCCGGCACTGGTGCGGGAAAGAGAACCCCAGCAGGAGCAGGAAAGCCGCGGCGGCGCCGGCGCGGGCCAGCGCGGCTGAGACTATCCGCGGCTTGTGAGTTGCAGCTTGTGACATTTGACTATTTTAATAGCGGTCGTTCTTCCACTGGCAGAGGGCCCAGCCAAGGAACGCCCCTGAAACGCCCATCCCCGCCTGCCAGAGCGGATTGGGCCAGACCCAGAGCGGGCTTAAATATTTAACCGGGTAAACCACCGCGTAGGCGGCCAGGGCCGAAGCCAGGGAGCCGCCTGCACCGGCGAAGAACCAGTTCCTGTCGGCCCCGAGGGAAGCCGCCAGCGAAGCCGGGGTATGTCCGTGGGCGAGGGCCATCGCCGCCATGAGCATGAAAGCCAGGAAGGCCAGGGCGAGACCAAGCGTTATCAGGTGCCCGTAAAAAACGGCGTGCATTATGGCGTAAGCTTCCAGGGGTTTGTATTTTATGTCGGCGACCCCCGGAACGCGCCAGGCGGCGTCCGTCCAGGCGTTCATGTCGCCAAGAGCATCCTCGGTGATCAGCACTTCCCAGGTATCCGGCATCGGGTTCGAGCCGGGCGGCAGCACGGAGGATACGAGCTCCGGCTCCTCCGCCTTCAGGCGGGCCAGCCTGTCCTGCCGGCTTATATAAACGGCCTGGGAAGTCCCTTTGATGCCGGCGAGCGCCGCGCCAATGGCCTCCGCGCTCTCTTTCGTTTTTTCGTCGCGCACCACTATAATCCGGAAATCTTCTTTAAGCAGGACCGCTATCTCGCGCATCTGGGCGTGCATAAAAAGCAGCATCTCGGCCAGGAGGCCGGCGGAAAAGGCAAGCAAAAAAGCCACCCGGTAGCCCTTGCGCGGCTTAACGTGCGCGTGAGGGGTCTCATTAAGGTGTTTGTGTTCGGTCATAAAGGGGAATTATAACTTTTATGCGCGGGAACTGAAAGCCGCGCAAGGGCTACCGAGTGGCTTTTTTGCTTGCCTTTTCCGCCGGCCTCCTGGC
>JAVHPG010000190.1:32717-35512 GCA_036170455.1 Elusimicrobiales bacterium | reverse complement strand
GAGCACAGCCCTATTTATGTCTTCTTCAAGGATAAGGACCTCAAGTCCCTGCACCTGAGCCGCAACTACGAGAAGATGCTTGGCAGGCCTATGGAGGAACTGCTGGGCAAAAGCATGGACGACTTGTTCCCGTCCGACCTCGCCAGGGGCATGATAGAGAACGACAAGCGGATAATAAAAGACGGGAAAGAAATGCTAGTCGATGAAGAGTTAAACGGGCGCTACTACCATACCATCAAGTTCCCTATACTCACCGAAGACAACCCGCCCTACCTGGCCGGCTACACAATAGACGTAACGGAGCAGAAGCAGGCCGAAAAGCTGCTGCTCGCCGAAAAAGAGCGGGCGCAGTCATATTTAGAATTGGTCGGAGTAATAATAATAGGCCTGGATCTGGACCAGTCGATCTCCCTGGTGAACAGGAAGTGCTGTGAAATGCTCGGGTATACCCGCGAACAACTTATCGGGAAAAACTGGTTCGACCTCGTCATACCCGCGGAGCAAAGGGAAATGGTCAAAGAGGTCTTCAACAAGATAGTCAACGGCAACCTGCCTCCGGTAGAACGCTTTGAAAACGATGTGGTGACTCACGGCGGGGAACGCCGCACTATTGCCTGGACCAACAGGATGTGGAGGGACGCTGAAGGAAATACCATAGGCCTGCTGACTTCGGGCGAGGACATCACGGAGCAAAAACGCGCCACCGAAGCCCTGCTCGAGAGAGAACAGAGCATGAAGGAGGCCCAGCGGCTGGCAAAGATCGGGAGTTGGAAGCTGGACCTGCTTAAGAACAAGCTTTCCTGGTCGGATGAGATATACCGCATCTTCGAAATAGACCGGGAGAAGTTCGCAGCCTCTTACGAATCTTTCCTGGACGCGATACATCCCGAGGACCGGGACGCAGTCAACAAGGCTTATACCGACTCCGTAAAGAACCATACTAAATACGACATAGTACACCGCCTGCTGATGAAGGACGGGCGGGTAAAACACGTAAATGAGTTCTGCGAGACTTTCTACGCCCCGGACGGCCGCCCGCTCACTTCCGTAGGCACGGTGCAGGACATAACCGAACGCAAGCGGGCAGAGGCCGTACTGGAAAAGTACGCGAACGAACTGCAGGAAGCGCATACCGTGGCGAACATGGGCTCATATTCATTCGATCTCAAGGCTGACAAGTGGGTAAGCTCCGCGCAGCTCGACCGGATTTTCGGGCTTGAAAGCGGAGAATACAAAAAAGATCTGAAACTCTGGACGGAGATCGTCCACCCGGGAGACAGGGCCGGCATGGTGAAATATTTCACGGAGTACGTAGCCGGCGCGAAGCACAACTTCGACAGGCAATACCGCATCTTAAGACTGAACGACAAGGCTGAGCGCTGGGTCCACGGCTACGGCAAGCTTAAAATTGACGAGGCCGGGAACGTGGCCGAGATGTACGGCCTGATCCAGGACATAACAGAGGCCAAGCTGGCCGAACTGCAACTGGATAGGCTCAACCGGAACCTTGCCGCGAGGAAGCAGGAGATGGAGAACTTCCTCTATATCACCACGCACGACCTGCGCAGCCCGCTGGTCAACATACAGGGGTTCGCCCAGAACCTCGTCCGCTACATCCAGGAATTGCAGGACGGCCTCGCGCCGGAGAAGCTGCCGCAGGCGGTAAATGAAACTGTATCAAGCCTGGCCGGCGGGAAGATCCCGGAGGCGCTGAAGTACGTGCTCGAAAGCTCGCGCAAGATGGACTCGCTTATAAGCTCGCTCCTTAAGGTCGCCAGGCTGGGCCGGGTGGAGATGAAACCGGAGATCCTGGATATGAACGACCTGGTAAAAAAAGCAACCGACTCTATCCGCTTCCAGGGCGATAAAGCCGAAGTCTCCATTAAAACCGGAGTCCTGCCTCCCTGTAAAGCGGACCAGACGGCCGTCAGCCAGATCTTCGCCAACTTGCTGGGAAATGCTATAAAATACAGAAGCAGCGCCCGGACCCTGGAGATAAGCGTTACCGGCGAGGTCAGGGGTGCAAGAGCGTTCTACACCGTCGCCGACAACGGCTCCGGCATAACTGCCAGGGACCTCCCCAGGATCTGGGACTTGTTTTTCCGGGGAGGGAACCCCGGGATGGAAGGCGAAGGCATAGGTTTGACAGTGGTGAAATACATGGTTGAGAAGAACGGCGGCAGCATCAAGGTTGAATCCAAAGAGAGGCAGGGGTCGGTCTTCTGCCTGGAACTGCCGGCGGCCGGGGGACAAAATGAATAACGAGAGCAATGCGCTGACTTTACTTCTGGCGGAGGACGACCAGGGCCACGCCCTGCTGGTCCAGGAATGCTTTAAGCGAGCGGGGGTAAGCAACCCGTTCCGGCGTTTCAAGGACGGGCAGGAAGCCTGGGACTTTCTCTCCGGGCCCGGGGCCGGCATCGAAACCGGCAAAAGCTACCTGCTCCTGCTGGATATACGCATGCCCAGCATGGACGGCATAGAAGTGCTGCGGCGCGTGAAAGCGGACCCCCGCCTCAAGACCATGCCGGTAATAATGCTTACCACTACGGACGATCCCAAAGAGATCAGCAACTGCTATGAGCTTGGCTGCAATAATTACCTGACCAAGCCTGTCGAGTTCGATAAATTCTCGGAAGTTATAAAGCGGCTGGGACTTTTTTTACTGATCGTAAAAGTCGGGAAGATCAAAGCGGCGTGATCCCAGGGCTCAACCCATGACGGCAAAAGAAACGGCGGGCGGCGGCTTCATCCTTATAGTGGAGGACGACAAAGGCACCAGCGAACTGGAGGCT
>JAVHPG010000190.1:0-32617 GCA_036170455.1 Elusimicrobiales bacterium | reverse complement strand
AAAAAAGCCGAGGACGCTTTGCGCAAGAACCTGCGGCTTTACAATTTCCTGGCGCATATTAATCTCGCATCGTCGCGGGAAAAAGACAGGAGCAAGCTTTTCGCCGAGATCTGCTCGATCGCCGTGCACACCGGCGGCTTCAGGATGGCCTGGATCGGCCTCCCGGATACAGATACCGACCGGGTTTACCCTTCCTGTTCTGCCGGCTTCGTGGACGGGGACCTTGAATCGATAAGAGTGGCGATTGCGGACGGCCCCGCCTCAAAAGGCCCTTCCGGCACGGCCGTCAGGACCGGCCTCATAGCCAAGGTCTCCGACATTTCCACCGACCCCGCCATGGAGCCCTGGCGCGAGAAAGCGCTGCAGAGGGGCTACCGCTCCGCCGCCGGCATACCGCTGAAAGAGAACGGCAAAACGGTAGCCGCGCTGACCCTCTATTCCGGGGAATATGACTTTTTCACCGACGAGGAGGAAAAGCTGCTGGCGGAGATAGAGGGGGACATTTCCCTCGCGCTCGACGCGATCTCCTCGGAAGAAAAGCGCGTCTCCTCCCAGACGGCCCTCGAGCGCACGACCAGGCAGCTGGCGCACATAATGGCGGTGAACCCGGTAATACTTTTTACCCTGCGCCTCCTCAAAGGCCGCCTGATCCCGGAGTGGGTAACGGGGGATACGCAGGGCCTGCTGGGCTATGACACCGTGGAGATCCTTGCCCCTGACTGGCTGGCTGAAGTGATCCACCCCCAGGACAAAGACTGGGTGCTGGCCGGGCAGTCCATGATACAGGTAAAAAGCGCGCTGGCGCAGGATTTCCGGATAAAAAGAAAAGACGGGGGCTACGCCTGGATACACTGCCAGCTTAAATCCGTCAAGGGAACCTCGGGCGAAGTGATCGGCTCCTGGACCGACATCACGCAGCTGAAGGAATCCGAGGCGCGCTTCCAGGAGCTGTTCAGGGAAGCTCCCATAGGCTACCACTCGCTCGACGCCGGGGGGAACCTGCTGGCCGTGAATAATACCTGGTGCCGGACATTCGGGCGCGCTGAAAAAGAAGTCCTGGGCCGTAATTTTTCGGAATTTCTTACGCCCCGCTCCGCCGGAGACTTTAAAAAAATATTTCCGGAAGTAAAGAAGTCGGGAGGAGTAGAGGGAACGGAATTCGAGATACTCAAGGGCGACGGCTCAACCGGCCGGGTCTCCTTCACCGGCAGAGTAAGCCACAACTCCGACGGGACCTTCAAGCAGACCCACTGCGTCTTCACCGTTATACCCGAAAAGAAAACAGTCCCGCGGCTGAAGAAGTAAGCCGCCTGAATAAAAGGGGACAGGCTACTTTTCCCTTGGAAAAGTAGCCTGTCCCCTTTTATTGCTAAAATTTCACTATGAAGCTTGTTAAAGCCACGCGTGAGAGCATAAAAAAAGCCGCGGCCATTCTAAGGGCCGGCGGCGTGGTGGCCTTCCCGACGGAGACGGTCTACGGCCTGGGGGCCGACGGGCTGAACCCCGTGGCCTGCGCCAGGATCTTCGAGATAAAGGGCAGGCCCCGCTTCGACCCGCTCATACTGCACGAGTGCTCGGCGGCCAGGGCGAGGAAGCTTTTCTCCAAGGTGCCCGCGCCGGCGCTGAAATTGATGCGCAAGTTCTGGCCCGGCCCGCTTACCTTGGTGCTGCCCAAAGCCGGCGCCGTACCCTCCATAGTTACCTCGGGGCTGGCCACCGTGGCCGTGCGGGTCCCGGGAAACCTCCACGCCCTGGCGCTGATAAAAGCCGCCGGCCGGCCGATAGCCGCCCCAAGCGCCAACAGCTTCGGGCGCCTGAGCCCCACAACCGCCGCCCATGTGAAGAAGCAGCTCGGCTCCGGCCCGGACCTGATTCTCGACGGCGGGGGAACGCGCATCGGCGTGGAATCCACGATCGTAACTTTCAAAGGCGGGCGGCCGGTCCTGCTGCGCCCCGGCGGCCTCCCTCTCGAAGAGATAGAAAAGATAGCGGGCCCGTTTGTCAGGCCCGGAAAGAACGGAGGGAAAGCCCCCCAGGCTCCGGGCTGCCTTAAAAAACACTATGCGCCGCGCGCGAGGCTTCTTGTAATAGAGCCCGGGCGGCGGGTTAAAGCCTCGGCAAACGCCGCCTACCTCGCTTTCTCCGAAAGACCCGCCGGCAAATTCCGGGCGGTCAGGGTGCTCTCCAGAAGCGGGGATCTCCGCGAAGCCGCCGCCAATCTGTTTTCCGCCCTGCACCGGCTGGAAGGCTCCGGCGCGAAACTTATCTACGCCGAGCGCGTCCCCCCGCGGGGGCTGGGCCGCGCCATAATGGACCGCCTCCGCCGCGCCTCGGCTGAATAAAGCTCCCAGGATCTATATGAAAAAGAAGGAAGCCGCGATCGAAATAGTTAAAAAGTTCATACAGAGCGATCCAGTCAAGGCCGCGCAGGCCCTTGAAACCCTGCCGCCCCGGGACGCCGCCCAGGTGATAAAGGACCTCCCGCCCTCGCTCTGCGCCCTGGCCCTCGAGAATATGCCGCCGCAGTCCGCTGCCCGTCTGCTCGAGATCGGCCCCCCCGGGGAAGCCGCCGAAATTCTTCACCGCACCGGCAAATTCCACACAGCGGACATCTTCAGGCAGTTCCCGCCCGAATATTCCAAGGCCGTCATCCCGCTGCTGGACGAGGATTTCTCCAAGGACATCTCGGAGATCCTTGCCTACCCGAACGAGAGCGCCGGGCGGCTTATGCACACGGACTTCCTGGCCTTCAGGAGCGACGCCAGGGTACGGGACGTAATACTGCGGCTGCGCCAGATGGCGAAGAAGCATCTGCCCGCGGCGACCTATTGCTACGTGGTCGACAACGGCAACGCGCTGCTGGGCGTGCTCAATATGCGCGACCTGCTCCTGGCCTCGCCGGAGATGCCCGTATCGGAGATCATGATAAAGGACGTGGTTAAAGTCTCGCCTTTCACGGACCGCGAAGAGCTGGTGGCGATAGCGGCCCGCAAGCATTACCTGGCCATGCCTGTTACCGAGGGGAACGGCAGGCTGCTCGGGATCATCAATACCAAGAATATAATCGACTCCTCGGAACAGGAAGCCACCGAGGACCTGCAGATCCTCTTCGGCGCGAGCGCCGAGGAGCGGGCCTTCTCCCCGGCCTGGTTCAAGATAACCCGCCGCCTGCCCTGGCTTACGATAAACCTGGCCACGGCTTTCCTGGCCGGCTCCGTGGTGGCCTTATTCGAGGATTTTATCGCGAGGATCGCCGTGCTGGCCGTCTTCCTTCCCATCATAGCCGGGCAGGGCGGCAATGCCGGCACACAGACCCTGGTCGTAGTGCTGCGCGGCATGCTGATGCGCGAAATAGCGCCGCACGACGCCTGGAGGCTGGTGCGCACCGAGGCCTTCGTCGGCTTAGTCAACGGAACTGCCATAGGGCTGATAACGGCCGCAGCCGCCTGGCTCTGGAAAGGCAATGCCTGGCTGGGGCTGGTGGTGGGAGTGGCGATGGTGGTGAATATGGTGGCGGCAGGCCTGGCCGGCGCCCTGATCCCGGTGATCATGAAGCGCATGGGCTATGACCCGGCCCACTCCTCCGGCATTTTCCTGACCACCGTCACCGACGTGGTCGGCTTCTTCGCCTTCCTGAGCACCGCCTGGCTGCTGCAGGGCAAACTGATCTGAACCTGATCGGGCCTGAACTCCGCTGCGCCCTAGCGCCGGTTACCGGCGGCTTTTAGCGAGGAGCTCGCGGTAATATTCCAGGGTGCGCGCGCCCATGATGGCGGTAGTGAAGCTTTCGCGCACAAGCGAGACTGAATTTTTGGAAAGTTTCCCGCGCAGGCCGGGATCGCGCAGCACGGTTTCCAGCCGGTCCGCCAGCGCGGCCGCGTCGCCCCTGGGGAACAGGAGGCCGGTCAAGCCTTCCTTCACTATTTCGGAGTTGCCTGAAATATCGCTGGCCACCGCCGGGACGCCCATGGCCAGGGATTCCCTGATGCTGCCGCTCAGCGCCTCGCCCTTTACCGCGGCGTTGACGCTGACCGAAGCGACGGAGAGAAGTTTTTCCACGTCGTCCCGGAGGCCGAGAAAGCGCGCTTTATTCTCCGGGAGGCCGGCGGCCTTGTAAAGCGCCTTCAGCTCGGGAGAGTCCGTGCCCCTGCCGGCGAAAACAAGCACAAAATCAAGGCCGCGAGCGCGCAGCAGCCCGGCCGCCTCCAAAAGCACATGCTGCCCCTTATGGACGCTGAAATTGCCTACCAGCATGACCACGGGCAGGTCGGGCGGAAGGGTCAGTTCTCCGACTATCGCCAAGTCCGGCGGACGGGGAGAGAAACGAGCGGGATCCGTGCCGCTGTAGATAGTGCGGACGCGCTCCGGCTTCAGGCCGTAGGCGATAAGGATCTCCCGCACCGAGTCGGCCACGGCTATACAGCCGTCTATAAGCCGGCTGGTATATTTGAGCTTCGCGAAGAAGCCGGTGACTATAGGGTGGGAAACCCGGCGCGTAAAAACGAAGACGGGCTTATGTTTTGAGAGGAACTTTGCCAGCAGGCCCACGGCGTGGGCCTTGGGGTGGTGGGCCTGCAGCACGTCGGGATTTCTTTCGTCCAGAAGGCGGGCCAGCGCGAAGGCGGTCCTGAGATCATAGTCCCGCTTCGGCTGGAAATTCACCACTTCGAAACCGTCGGCCGCGGCCTTCCTGCCCAGGTCCCCGTGAACCGGGCAGGCGATGATGTTCAGGTGGCCGAGAGCGCGCAGTTCACGGGCCAGGGAAAGCGCCTGCGCGGCCCCTCCGGACCAGCCGAAAGATTCGGTTATATGAAGTATTTTAAGTTTCTCCGCCATATTCGCAGCAGTTCCCGTA
This sequence comes from Elusimicrobiales bacterium, assembly GCA_036170455.1. Lineage (GTDB taxonomy): Bacteria > Elusimicrobiota > Elusimicrobia > Elusimicrobiales > UBA9959 > UBA9959. Next base: position 27,762 of record JAVHPG010000190.1, on the reverse strand, counting down.
CCTAATTATAGTATATCGTGAAAAAGGCCGGTCGCGCGCTTGTCCGGAAAACCCGATTTTTTGCTATAGTAGGCTTGAAAACCTGTTTTAAGGAGGGAAGATGCAGAACTTCACTTTTTCAAATTCCACAAAGATAATTTTCGGCAAAGCCGTGGTCGCTAAACTCGCCCCGGAAGCGGCTAAAGCAGGCAAAAGCGCCCTGCTCGTCTACGGCGGCGGGAGCATAAAGAAGAACGGTGTTTACGACGTGCTGACGGGAGCGCTGGCGAAAGAAGGCATAACCATAACCGAACACCACGGGGTAAAGCCCAACCCCGTGCTCTCCCATGTGCGCGCCGGCATAAAGAAAGCGAGGGAGCACAACTGCGATATGATAATCGCGGCGGGCGGCGGCTCCGTGATAGACGAGGCCAAAGCCATAGCCGCCGGCGTGAAACATGCCGGCGACGTCTGGGATTTCTTTTCAGGAAAAGCGCAGATACGCGAGGCCCTGCCGCTCTTCACCGCCCTTACGCTTCCCGCCACCGGCTCGGAGATGAACTCGGGCTGCGTGGTCACCAACGAGGAGACGGCCCAAAAGTTCTCGGCCATGGGCCCGGCGCTTTTCCCGAAAGTGTCCGTGCTCGACCCCGAGACCACGATGACCCTGCCGCGGGCGCAGGTGGCCAACGGCGCCGTGGACTCCATCGCCCATCTTATAGAAGGCTACTTCACCACCAAGGACGCCGACGTGGAAGTTACCGACGAAATAGTGCACGCCCTGGCCCGCTCGGTCATAACCTCCACGGGCAGGATCCTGAAGGATCCTTCGGATTATAACGCGCGCGCCTCCATGATGTGGTCGGCCACGCTGGCGCTGAACGGCCTGGCAACCTGCGGCTACGGCGGGATGAACTTCATCAACCACGCGATAGAGCACGCCCTCAGCGCTCTCTATGACATAGCCCACGGCGCGGGCCTGGCCATAGTCATGCCGGCCTGGTTCAAACACCACCTTGAAACCGCCGGCCCGGCGAGGCTGGAAAAGTTCGGCGCGGCCGTCTTCGGGACGAAGACCGCGGAGGAGACGATAAAAGCTTTCGAGGATTTCTTCAGGAAAACAGGGGCCCCGGTGCGGCTTTCGGAAGCGAAGATCCCCGCCGCTGATATTCCCCGTATAGCGGAGAACGCGCTGGGCCTGATACGCATGTGGGGCATGAAGCACGAACAGCCGGAGATAGAGAAGATCCTGAACAGGGCGAAATGACCGGGCGGGCGGTCCAGGAAAGCACGCAGCCGCCCGCCGTTTTCACCCGGCCAGGACGTACTCCAGGTATTTCCTGTAAACCATTATCGCCCGGTCCGAGGAGCGGAAGACGGGGAGGCCGAGCTGCTGGGCCCAGGCGCAGTAGGGCTCGTAGATGGTTCCGGCGGCCACGCAGAAAAGAAGCGGCTTGCGCGCCTGCCGCGCCGCTTCGGCAGCTTCCTTCAGGAAAGACTTCTCCATATCGTCCGGCCAGGCCGCGCCCTTCGGCAGAGTGTTCATGGCCGGCGTAAGCGGGACCATCGAGACCAGCGCGCCGGAGAACTCGTCCGAGCCCAGCGCTGTCCTGACGATGCCGCCTATGGCCGCGTCGTTAGCCATCGGCGTGATATCCAGCGGGTTCTTGGCGTCCACGATGGAATCCAGCCTGAACTCCTTCAGCGTCTTAGCCATCCCGCCCGCCAGCTCAGGGCTCATGTAGGCAGTGACCACGCCGGAAACTCCGTCGGCCATGCCAGCGGCCTCGAAACCCGCATTGCTGATAAAAAAAGTATTCCCGTTCTTTATCTTCAGGCCGGCGAAGGAGCAGGCCAGGGCCGCCAGGTCGTTGAAGTCGTCGAAAGTCTCGGCCACGAGGGCTCCGGCTTTTTCCATTATAAGCCGCGTCACCAGGTAGTCCCCGGCGATGGAGGCGGTGTGGCCCATGACGGCCTTCTGTCCTACCGCCGTGCGGCCCGCCTTGTACAGGACTACCTGTTTGCCCTTGGAGCGGGCTTTCTCTATGGTCCGGGCCAGCGCCAGGCCGTCGCCGGGCTTGAAGCCTTCCATGTAGACCAAAATGACCTTAAGCCCGTCCTCTTCGGCCAGGCGCTCTACGTAATCCGGCACGGTCACATCCTGCTGGTTACCTACGGTGACGCTGTACGCCGGCTTCAGCCAGGGCATCTTGCTGATGGCGGAGATGACGAACGCCCCGCTCTGGCTGACGAAGGCGGTGCGGGCATTGTAAGGATTCTCGCCGAGGGGGTGCGCCAGTTTGTACTCGGGAATGAAAAGAGTATTTATCTTAGCCTCGTTCAAAACTATACCCAGCGAATTTCCGCCGCTCAGCGCGAAGTCCGGATTCTTTTCCCGGGCGCGGGCGATGGACTCGACCACGCTTTTGCCTATATCCTCGGAGCCGGCCTTCTCGCCCATGCCGCCGGAAATAAGCACCACGCCGTTGACCTTGCCGGAAGCCCCGGCCTCGGCCAGGACCTGCGGAACTTCAGGAGAGGGGACGGCCACCACGTACATATCTATCTTCTCAGGCAGGGCGGAGGGGGAAGCGAAACATTTTATCCCGTCTATCTCGGCTGCGCCCTCCTTTATGATATAGGTCCGTTCTTTCGGGAAACCGGCTTTCCCGATATTGTTGAGTATGATGCGGGCCATGTTCATTTTCTTTTCGCTCACGCCCACCACGGCGACGCTTTGCGTATGGAGGAGGCCGTTCACCCCGTTCTTCGAAGGTTTGGCGCGCGGCCCCGCGGTCTTCGCCTTGCGGAAGCGCAGCACGCCGTCCAGGGCGGTCAGGCGGCCTTTAGCCGCCGCCAGCGGGTTTATCTCGAACTCCTCGATGGCCCACGCGCTGTTCCCGCCGTCGCGGAAGTGCTTCATAAGGTGGGAAAGACCTTCCAGCCATTTCATTATCTCGCCGTCCTGCACGAGGCGCCGTCCGCCCCGCACATTGCCGGAAACATATTTCCAGACCCAGCTGCCCGCCAGAAAATCTTTCCAGGCCTCGGGATTATAAGCAAGCTCGACCGGGATGACGGAAGGGGAGAGCCCGGGCCGCAGGGACTTTATCAGCCCCTCCGCGTTGGTTCCGCCGGGGCCGAGGGTGATGACCGGGCCGAAAGCGTCGTCCGAGCGCGCGCCCAGGAGCAGTTCCTCGCCTAGCGCGAAAGCGGCGTGGGGGAGAAATTCCACCGCCATGAAGGCCTCGGCTTCCGGGAACTTCGCGGCCATGGCCTTAAGGGCCTCTTCCAGCGCGGCCGCGGTTTTGTCCGCCACCTTCACGCCGCCGGACTCCGTCTTGTGCAGGGTTTTTGAAGAGACGAGTTTAAGCACGGCCTTCTCCCCGCCCAGTTTTGAAACCGCGTCGAGGGAGGCCGCGCCCGGGTCGAAGCCCGCCGCGGGGTAAAGAATATATTTCGGGGCTTCAAGCCCGGCAAGTTCGAGCACCCGGTAGACTTCGGGCTCGCTAAGGCCCGAGCGCCCTTCCGCTCCGGCCGCCGCAAGTATTTTTTCTATCGCTTCGAAATTTTCCATAGGTTTCTCCGGGAAGTTCAGCTGATCTTGTCGACGCGGACTTTCACTGCGTAGGCCAGCGCCTGCTCCCTGTCTATAAAACCGGCCCCGAGGCTGAGGCAGTCGGAGGCGGCCGCGCCGGCGGCCAGTTTAAGCGTGCGCCCGAAATCATAGCCGTTCAGGAAGCCGAAAAGGAAGCCCGCCATGAACGAATCGCCGGCGCCCACGGCGCTCTTAAGGGCGTTAAGGCGCGGAGGCTTGATGCGCCAGAGGCCGAAAGGGGAGGCAGCGTAGGCGGGTCCGTCCCCGCCGGTGACGATAAGCGTTTTGAGGCCGCGGCCAGAATTGCCCCGAAAGAAGGCCGCAACGCGGGAGGCGGTAAAGGCCTCGCCGGAAAGTTCCGAAAATTCATAGCGGTTTATCTTGATCCCTTCAGCCCCGGCGGCGAGCGCCTCGGACAGGACGGGGCCGCTGGTATCGAAAACGGTGAAGCAGCCGCGCGCGGCGGCCAGCCTGACCAGCGAAGAATAGAAACCTTTTTTCAGCCCGGCCGAAACCCGGCCGCAGACCGCGGCGGTCTTGAAGCGGGAGGCCAGCGCCGAGAATTTTTTCAGGAAAGCGGCCTGCGCCGCCGCGGGAACGGGCGGGCCCTCCTCGTTAAGGTCGGTGGTCAGGCCGCGGGAATCCACGATGGTGTAGCAGACGCGCGACTCCCCGGCGGAGTGGCGCTGGATGAAAGCGCGGAAGCCTTCCCTTTTAAGGGACTCCGCTATCCAGCGGCCGTTATAGCCGCTCGCGAAGCCCGCCACGGGCGACTCCACGCCCAGGGAGCGGAGCGCGCGGGCGACGTTCACGCCCTTGCCCCCGGGCAGGGTTATGGTGTTCCCGAGGCGGAAAATACTGCCCTTCTCGAAAGACGGGACCAGCGCCGTCTTGTCCACGGAAAGATTAAGGTTGACGATGAAAGCGTTCATGTTGTGGTAAATTAAATTTAGCATTTTTACCGTCCGTAATTAAATCAATAGTTTTTATATAATATAGTCATGGGGAAAATCCTTAAAATCTTCGCTTTCGTGACGGCCGGCCTTGCGCTGGCGCTCGGAGCCGGCTTGCTGGGGATAAAGCTTTACTTCTCCCAGGCCCGCCTTAAAACGCTCGCCAACGATTTCGCCGCGAAAAACCTTAAGCGGGAAGTCTCCTTCGACTCGATAGCGCTCAACCTCTCCGGCCTTTCCATAGAAAAACTGCGCGTCTCGGAATACCCCGGCTTCAAGAACGGTGAATTTTTCAGCGCGTCCTCTTTCTCGGTCCGCCCCTCTTTCAGGGCGCTGCTGCGCAGGGAGCTGAAGATAAATTCCATCTCGGCGAGCGGGCTGAACATGCGGGTCGCCGAGGTAAAAAAAGACACTTATAATTTCTCCGACCTCCTGGCCCCGGCGGCCCCGCAGCGGGAAACCAGGCCCGCGGCCAAAGAAGCGGCCGCGCCGCAGCTCTCCGTCTCCAGCCTTAAAGTCCGCGGCTCCAGGTTTTCCTACACCAATGCCGCCGGAGACATGGCCGTTACGCTTAAGAACATAAACCTTTCCGCCTCCGGCATCTCGCCGGCCGGCCTGTTCCCGGTCGAGGCGGACTTTACCATGGACGTGGTCTCGCCCTATTTCAAAGGGGAGATCCCTGCCGCCCTGAAAGGAAAGGTCTCGATGGGCGGCTTCGCCCCGGAAAAGGGCCGCGCCGAGATCGAGAAAGCGTCCTTCTCCCTGGGCGGGGTTAAAGGCGAGATCAAAGGTTCCCTCTCCAACCTGCTGGAGCCCGACGCCAGGCTCGCCCTGACCGTCAGGGAATTCTCCACCGCCGACCTTAAGGCGGTTTTCAAGAACCTGCCGGCAAAAATACTGCTGCCCGAGATAGACGCCGACACCGATTTCAAGCTGACCGCGAAGAACGTCACGTTCCGCTCCATAGCGCTCAGGGCCGGCCCCGTTAAAGCTTCCCTGAAGGGCTGGGCGGCCTGGAACCCGCAGGTCGCTTACGACATCCTCGCCGACATAAAAGCCCAGGTTCCGGAGATAGACACTACCCTGCTGGCGAGAAAGGCGAAACAGTACCCGCTGCCCAAAGGACTCAAGCTCCCGCTGGCGGAAGTCTCAGCCCGGGTGAGCCTTAAGAACGGGAACGCGGTGATCCCCTCTTTCTCGCTTGAATCTTCCCCGCTGTCCGTGAAGGGGAGGATGACGGTAGACTTCTCCGGCCCCCGGCTGAAGGCGGCGGGCGCCGCCAACGCCGAGGTAAAGAGCCTGGCCGGGCTGGCCGCTATAGCGCCAGAACAGCTTGGCGACTACGCCCTGTCCGGCGCGGCCGGCGCCGCCCTGAATTTTTCCTATGCCGGGGCGCCCGCCGTAACCGGGAAAGCCGTTTTAAGAGGCGTGGGGGCTTCCTTCGCCGGCCGCAGCCTTTCGGGCCTGGGCGGCGCGGCGGATTTCACGATGGACTCGCTCTCCGCCAAAAAGCTGCAGGGGAAACTGGACGGGGAAGACTTCACCGCCTCCTTCAGCGCGCGCGATCTCCTGAAACATCCCAAGGCCGAATTCGACCTTAAGCTGGCCCGCCTGGTGCTCAAGGAAACGCCTGCGGCCCCCGCCGCCGCCGCGCGGGAAGGGCCGCCTAAAACCTCCGGAGAGCCTTTTTACCTGGACGTAACCGGCGCCGCGCAGATAGGCGCGATAAACCACCAGAATTTCCGCTGCGGCCCCGCCTCGATGAAACTGGCCCTGGTAAATATTTCCGACGATATGAGGGCGCTCGACGGCTCCGCGTCCTTCACGGCCGGCCCGGGAAAATTCTCCGAGCTTTTCGCGCTGGCGGAAAAACATAAAGCCGCCAAGGTCGCGCTCTACCCGCTCCTGGTCCTCCAGAAGGCTTCCAGGCTGGTCAAGACACTGCGCCTCCCGGACTTCAACAATATAGACTTCGACATCATTGAGGGCAACTACACCTTTACCAAGGGCCTGATGAAGCTGAACAAGTCCGCGCTGACCGCGGCCGTGGCCGACGCCTCGTCCACCGGCTCGATAAACCTGCCGGCGGAGAAGCTTGACATGAAAATCAGCACCAGGCTGAAGGAAGCCAGCGGGATCCGGATGACCGCCCCGATCGGCATTTTGGTGAAAGGGACCATGACCGCCCCGGAAGTAAAGGCGGACATGAAGTCCATAGCCGAGCAGCCGGCGGTAAAGAAAGCCCTGGACAAAATAGCCCCCGGCGCCTCGAAACTTTTAAAGGGGCTGTTCAAGAAATAGCGGGCCGCACGCATGGCCGCGGCCCGCGTGATCCTAAAGATGAAGAAACTCCTGCTGCTCTCCTCCTCTCTCTGGCTCCTCGCCGCCTGCGCCGGCCACCGCCGGGAGGCGCGCCTGACCAGCGAGCCGTCCATCGAAAGGGCGCTGGACATCGTCGCCTCCACGGACGAGGGGAAGCAGCTCATTAAATTCCTTTACAAGAACCCCGTCAGGTTCGAATACGCGAACACGCCGGGCCCCTGCCACAAGTTCTCGCTCAAGACCAGGGAGATCTTCCTGCCGCTGGATTACAAGGGCTCTGACCTCGTGCTGGCGCTGGCCATAGCCCGCGCGGGCCACATCTACAGGACCTATGCGATTACCGGGATCGACGAAGTGATCTCCGAGGAGGAGGAGCTGGGCGCTATCTTCCAGGCGCGGCTGGCGCTCGAGATCAACCTGGTGAACGCCGACTTCGGAAAGGCGGCCGGCGCGGAGGAGATCAAGAACGATTTCTGCACCTACGTGCTGGAGAATTCCGGCTACGCGATGGCGCAGGCCCGCAGGGAAGCGCTCACGCCGGACCCTGACTGCCAGCGGCCCCGCGAGACGCTCGAGAACCAGCGCGTCTGGCTGGAGAAAACGCTCCGGGCCATAAACGACGAAACCTTCTACCAGCTCCTCTACGAGCGCGACATGGCCCGCGTAAAAAAAGGCGCCATCCCCGTCAGCGAGGCGATGAAGCGCGACGCCGAGCTGCGCGCCCTGCCGACCTACGAGGTCTACCGCTTCCAGCGCACTTTCTACGACAAGCAGAACGACAGTTTTACTAACTTCGGGAAATATTACTCGGGCGAGATAAGGAAGGACGCGGCCTGGCGCGCCTCGCATAAAGAGGACCTGGACCGCGCCAGAGAAGAATTCTCGGCCTGCAATTTGATCCAATAGCCGGCCAGGCGCAAAAGGAGCCGATAAAGTATGAGCACCAAATACGATATCTGTTTTGTAACCGTCGGGGACAGGAAGACGGCGGGGGAAATAGCTTCAGGCCTCCTTAAGGAGCACCTTGCCGCCTGCGTCTCGGCCGTGCCCGGGGTGGAGTCCTCGTACTGGTGGAAGGACAAGATAGAAACCGCGTCGGAGACCCTGCTGATCATCAAGACGCGCCGCCTCCTGCGCGAGGACATAATACAGTTCGTAAAGCGCCACCACCCCTACGCCGTGCCCGAGACGATCTTCACGGAAATAGACGGCGCCTCCCGCCCCTACCTGGACTGGATAGGCGCCAACACCCTTTTCACCACGAATATCCCCAAAGATAAGGCACCGGACTCAAAAGAGGTACTATGAAAAACGCGCTGCACGTACTGGTCGTAGTGGTGACGGGCTCCCTGCTCGGGGCCTTCCTGACCAAGCTCACTAATATCTGGTTCCCGGCCGGGAGCAGGGTAGCGGAGCTGATAAACACCGGCATAAATACCGGGCTTAACCCCACCACCGTGGACCTGAATTTAGTGGAGGTTACCGCCGGGCTGGTCTTTAAGTTCAACATCGTGAGCATCGCCGGCATCTTTCTCGCCGCGGTGGTCTACAAGCAGCTAGTTAAATGACCCTCATACTCGCCTCCAGGTCGCCCAGGCGCAAAGAGCTGCTCACGCAGGCCGGGATAAAATACCGCGTGATCCCCAGCAATATCGAGGAGACCTCCGCCTACAAGCGCCCGGCTTTGATAGCGCGGGAGCTGGCCTACAAAAAAGCCCTCAGCGTAGCCGTGAAACACCCGGGTTCGCCGGTGCTGGGCTCGGACACGCTGGTCTACTGCAAAAGGCAGGTGCTCGGCAAGCCAGCCGGCCATAAGGACGCGCTGCGCCTCCTGCGGCTGCAGAACGGCTCCTGGCAGGCCGTGCATACCGGCGTGGCCCTTATCTGGGTGGACAAAGGCGTCTATCTCGCCGGCAGCGAGATCTCCCGCTGCAGGACCCGCAAGCTGACGGAGGCGGAGCTGAAGGCCCTCGCCTGCAAGCACCACGACAAGGCCGGCGCCTACGCCGTGCAGGACGCCGACGACGAATTCGTGGAAAAGATAGAAGGCCGCTTCGATACCGTGGTTGGCCTTTCAATGAACCTGGTCCGGAAATTTATGAAGAAAGCGGGGATAAAGCATGCATAAGATAAAAAAAACCTTTCACCTGGCCTACGGCCACAGGCTCCTGAACTACAAGGGCAAATGCGAGAACCTCCACGGCCACAACGGCGTCGTAGAGATAACGCTCAGGGCCGCGAAGCTGAACCACGAGAAAATGGTAATGGATTTTACCGAGCTGGGGCGCAAGATGAAGGCCTGGCTGGACGAGAATTTGGACCACAAAGTGATCCTGGCCAGGCCCGACCCGCTGGTCCCGGTGCTCAGGAAACTGGGCCAGGGCTGCTACCTCACCGCGGATAACCCTACCGCCGAGATACTGGCGAAACTGATCTTCGACACCGCGAAAGCCATGAAGCTGCCGGTAGACGAGGCAGCCTTCTGGGAAACTCCGACCTCGATGGCCTCATACAGGAAGTAAGCGGATAATATTTATGACCCAACAGAGCGCGCATTTCGACATCGTGATAATCGGCTCCGGGCCCGCAGGCTTTACGGCGGCCATCTACTCCGCCCGCGGGGGAGCCTCGACGGCCCTTTTCGGCGGCGTGGCGCCCGGCGGCCAGCTGCTGCAGACCATGGAGATAGAGAATTATCCCGGCTTCGTGGAGCCCGTGGTCGGCGCCGACCTGATGATGAAAATGCTGAGCCAGGCCAAGCGCCTCGGGACCACGGTTTTTAACGAGGAGATAACCTCGGTGGATTTCACCGGCCGCCCTTTCAAGCTCACGGCCGGCAGCGGAAAATCCTACACCGCCGGGGCCGTTATCGTAGCCACCGGAGCGCAGGCGCGCTGGCTGGGGATGCCGTCGGAGCAGAAATTCATAGGCAAAGGCGTGTCCGGCTGCGCCACCTGCGACGGGTTCTTCTTCCGCGGCAAAGAAGTCTGCGTCGTAGGCGGCGGGGACTCCGCCGCGGAGGACGCCCTGTTCCTCACCAGGTTCGCGTCGAAGGTTTACCTGGCGCACCGCCGCGACGCGCTGCGCGCCACTTTCCGGCTGCAGGAGAAGCTGCGCGCAAATCCCAAGATAGAGATCATCTACGACCACACCCCGGAGGAGATCACGGGGGAAAACAAGGTGACCGGCATCAACCTGAAAAACGTAAAGACAGGGGCCGTCCGCCGCCTTGAAACCACCGGGGTCTTCATTGCCATAGGGCACACCCCGGCGACCAGGCTCTTCGCCGGAAAGCTCAACCTCGACGATTCGGGCTATATCGTTACGGACTGCAATCTGGCGACTTCGGTCTTCGGGGTTTTCGCCGCGGGGGACGTGATGGATACCCGCTATAAGCAGGCTATCGTCGCGGCCGGCGCGGGCTGCAAAGCCTCTATGGAAGCCCTGCTGTACCTGGAAGAAGTCAAAAAATGATCAGGCGTGCGGGAGGATATTCAATTTCCGCAGGTCGCGGCTGGTCCGGCGTATGTCTTTTACGAAGATGCGCCAGCCCCTCAGCAGGTTCTGCCGCTCTTCCTCGCCGATAGCCGGCTCGAACACCCTGGTTGAAACTTTAGGCGTCCATTGCGGGGACAGCCCCAGGCCGCGGGCCGCGGCGAGGCCCGCGCCCATGGCGGTGGCTTCGCTTTCCTCCAGCGCGACCATGCGCGCGCCGGTGATGTCAGCCTGGAACTGCAGCAGCCAGTCTATTTTGGAAAGCCCGCCTGAAACCTTCAACTCCTCTATCTTCAAGCCTTTTTTCTTCACCAGGTCGAACGCGTCGCCCACCAGGTAGGCGATGCCCTCCACTACGCCGCGCACCACGTCGTATTTGTCGGTATGGGGGGAGAAGCCGGTGAAAGTGGTGAAGGTGGTGAAATCCCAGTAAGGCGCGCCCAGGCCGCCGATGGCCGGCAGGCAGTGGATGCGGTTCCTGGATTTGCGGCACATCCCGTCCACGTCGCCGATATCGTCGAACATCCCGAATTTCTGCTTCAGCCATTCGAGGGCCGTGCCCGCCGAATTGACCGTGCTCTCGGTGAAGTAGCAGATATTCTTTCCCTCGTACCAGCCTATAGAATTGAGGAGGCCGCGTATTTTCAGCGGCTTCCTGCCGGTGTTGACGAGCAGGAAAGCGCCGGTGCCGTAGTTGAGCGCGGCGGAATTGGGAGTTTCCAGGCCCAGGCCCAGCATTGCGGCCTGCTGGTCCCCGAGCATCGACATCACGGGCATCCGGCGGCCGGCGGCTTCTATGGTGCAGAGGCGCCCGACGCTGGGCTTTATTTCGGGCAGGAATTCCGGGGACACCCCGAAGACAGAGAGCAGTTTCGGCTCCCATTTAAGCCGCCGCAGGTTGAACAGGAGCGTGCGCTGGGCCTGCGAGGGATCGATGACGAAGCTTTTACCGCCCGAGAGGCGCCAGACGATATACGTAGCCACAGGGGCGATCAGGAGGCGCTTTTCCGCGGCGGCGGCTTTTACTTCGGGATAGTTCTCCAGGGCCCAGGCTATTTTGGAGGCGCTGTAATAAGGGGTTTTATAGAGGCCGGTCAGGTCGTGGATCTTCGTGTTAGAAAGGGGGACCTTTCCAAGCAGGTCCAGGGCGCGGCCGTCCTGCCAGCTGAGCGCCGGGGCCAGCGGGGCGCCGGTATTTTTATCCCAGAAGACCACGGTGGAGCGCTGCGCGGCTATGCCGAGGGCGGAGACTTCGGAGTCCGGGGGAAGCCTGGCCAGCACATCGTTAAGGCCGTCGGACTGGGAAAGGAAAAGTTTTTCCGCGTCATATTCGGCACGGCCCGGGGCGGGATAAGCGGCCTCGATCTTGCGCTGGGCTTTATAGCGGATATTGCCGCCGGGATCGAAGGCGAGGGCGCGGGAGCTGGAGCTCCCCTGGTCGAGCACGATTATAAATTTTTCAGGCATAGTCCCGCGGCCCTCAGATCAGCCCTTCTTTTTTCACTATCTTTATTTCCGTAGCCGTCTTCTTTACGGCCTGCTCGAGAAGCTTTTTCCGGGCTTCGTCGGGGAGGTCGTCGCTTTCCAGAACGTTGGTTATGCCGGTCAGGGTGAGGCTGAGGGCCTTCTGGTAGAGGTTAAACTTGTTGAGAACGGTTATCACGGCCTCGCGGTCCCTGAATTCCCATTTCGAATTCTTTTTTACCAGCGCGGTGTACTGGGAGCCGTCGTATTCCCCGCCGTCCCTGGCCGAGCCGGCTATGCTTTCCGCCACTTTATTGAGCTGGGCCTGCAGGTCGTCCATTTTTTCTTTTAGCTGGCCGTAGCGGTCGACAAGGGTCTCGATATTTTCCGCCGGGGCCGACGGCTGGCCGGCGGCGTGCGGATGCCCGCCGAAGAAAGCCGGGCACAGGCTCTTGAAATCGCACCAGGAGCAGGCCTGGTCGGCCGGCGTGGGATCGAACTTCAGGCCTTTTATGCCGTCGGCAACGCCGAGGACGCGCTCCCAGAAAGCCCCGATCTCCTTATCGTCGGCGCGCGGGAAAGGGTATTCTTTGAGCGTGGGCACGTGGTAATAAAGCAGCTGGCGCACCTTCACGGCGCTTACGCGCAGGCCGTAGGTCTCCGCGAGCTTTTCCTTCAGGCGCGGGTCCATCTCGTTTATCTTCTGGTACATGTAAAGCTGGAGGGGCTGACGCTTCACGTCCTTCCCCGTCTTGTAATCGATTATCGCTATCTCGCCGGCGCCGAGGTGCTCGATGCGGTCGGAGATGGTGCGCACCAGCAGGCCGTCCACCTCCACGTCGGTGGCGTACTCGACTAGGAAAGGCGGCTTGAACCGTGCCTGGTTATGCTCGTAATAGGCCTTGAGCATCGCCGCGCCCTTTTCGTAATCCTGGTCCGCCCGCTGCCGGGTGCGGTAGCCTTTTTCCAGGTACGACTTTGCGCCCCAGTCCCGCCGGAAAGCGTCGAGGGTCTCTTCCAGAGAGGGGAAAGGCGGCGCCTTCACGGAATAGAGAAACTCCAGCGCCGTGTGGATGCTGTTGCCGAACGCGAAATAGAACTTAGGCTCTTCCTTTATTTTGTCGATGTACTTGAACTTGTACTTGAGGGGGCATTCCTCGTAAAGGGACATCTTGGAATAGGAGAAGGACAGGAGCCCGCTTTTCTTCGCCGGGGCGGGGGGGAGGAGCGGACCGAAAAGGCCCTGGTCCGACGCCGGCGCGGCTTCGTTATTTTTTTTCTTCATAGCTTAAAAGTTCCATGACCTTGTTCTCGTACCTGGGCCCCGCCACCGCGGTCAGTATCTTTCCCGTCCACGGGGCGTAGTACTCGTAGATCCAGGAGGGGGCCCCGGCCACGCGGCGGCGCATCTTTATGCAGTTGGAAAATTCTCCCGCTTTCACCCTCACCTTCAGCCCGGCTTTTTCTACGAGGAATTCGAGCCGTCCTTCCTGCCCGCTGGAGACCCAGGTCTTGCCCTGCTCGAGGGGATATTTAAGGATAAGGGTGTCCTTCCTGTCCTGGCTCTCGATAAAATCAGTCTCCGCGAAGCGGTAGGCTTTCTTCTGGCTGCTCACTTCCTCGCTGCCGGCGTAAAAGGTGCTTTTTATAACGGCGCCTTTCGCGGTATGGCCCGCCACCTCCACGACCTGCCTGGCGTTCTGCCCCAGCGTCGCGGAGTCGCCGTAGACCCATTTAAGCCCGGGCCCGGCCGGGAAATAATCGGGGCAGACGAAGATGCGCCTGAAAACGTCTTCCGGCATTTTAAAGGAAGGGTAGTCGCGGGCGAGGCGCTCAAGCAGCGGCTTCGATTCCGAGCAGAGCCCGAGGCTTAAAGAATAGATCCCCGCGGCCGACATAAGGGCCTTCGGCGCGGCCGGATCCGCCGGCTTCGCCCGGGAGAAGTCCGCATACTTCCGCGCGGCCTGCAGCAGCCTGCCCTGCTTCTCCATTACCACCGCGTCTTCATAGCGCGGCGCGCAGCCGCCCGCCGCCAGCGAAATTAAACAAAAAAAATAAATCGCCGCCCGTTCGATGGCCATATCTCCAGCTATTATATAATAAACGCGAATATTTCTCCGCTCCGTCAGGAATTTGCCCGCTTAAGTATTGTATTATAACTTCAGTAGTACGAATGCAAGGGGGGCAGCACCTCATGGTTTCCAGATTTATATTTCCACTGTTTATAGCGCTGTTTGTTTTTTGCCGGCCGGGCCTGTCGGCTTCGGACAAGAAAGACGCAGAATTCCTGGACATGGTGGAAGGGCAGTCGTTCCGCTATTTCATAGAAGCGGCCAACCCGGCTAACGGCCTGGTGCTGGATAAAACCTCTAATTCAAAATCGCCTGACTTTAAGTACGCCCCGGCGTCCATAGCCGCGGTGGGCTTCGGCCTCGCCGCCCTTGCCACGGGCGCGGAGCGCGGCTGGATCGGCAAGGACGCCGCCGGGGAGCGGGTAAAAACCACGCTTAAATTTTTCAGCGAGAAAATGGAGTCCGAACACGGTTTCTTCTACCACTTCGTGGATATGGAAACCGGCAAGCGCGCCTGGAATTGCGAGATCTCCTCCATAGACACCGCTTTATTCCTGGCCGGCGCGCTGACCGCGGCCCAGTACTCTGAAGACCCCGAGATAAAAGGCCTGGCCGCCAAGCTGTACGAGCGCGCGGACTGGCAATGGATGGCCAACGGCTCGCTGTTCCTGTCAATGGGGTGGAAGCCGGAAACGCAGTTCCTCGCTCCCTCCTGGAACGAATACAACGAGAGCATGGTGATGTATATCCTGGCCATGGGTTCCCCGACCTTTCCCCTGACCGGGAAGAGCTGGGCGGCGATCAGGAGGCCCCTGGGAAGATATAAAGGCCATGAACTGATCCTCAGCCCCCCGCTCTTCACGCACCAGTTCTCCCACGCCTTTATAGACTTCCGCGGCAAGCGCGACGCTTTCGCCGATTATTTCGAGAATTCCGTGCAGGCCACCCTCGCCAACCGGCAGTTCTGCATCGACAGCTCGAAGTCGTTCAAAACCTACGGCAAAGACTCCTGGGGGCTCACCGCCAGCATCGGCCCCGACGGGTATAAGGCCTACGGCGCCCCGCCCGGCCCGGCGCTGCATGACGGGACGGTGGCGCCGTCCGCCGCCGCCGCGGCGATAGTTTTTACCCCGGAGTATTCGATCTCCGCCATGAAGAACTGGTATTCAAAATACCGCAACGAGCTGTGGGGCAGCTACGGCTTCGCGGATTCTTTCAACCTGGACAGGGATTTCTTCGCGGCCGACGCTTTCGGCATCAACCAGGGCCCGACCGTGCTGATGCTGGAAAATTACCGGAGCGGCCTGATCTGGAAGTTGTTCATGTCGCGCCCGGAGGTGCAAAAAGGAATGAAGGAGGCCGGGTTCGTAAGCGCCGCCGTGAAACCCGGCTCCGCCTCCATACCCGCGGTGGAAACAGCCGCCTACTTCCTGCACAAGCGCCCCTTCATAAAGGTAGCGAGGATCGCCGAGGACCCCCTTCAGCCGGAGGATTTCAGCCTGTACTCCCGGATCTGGAAAAAAGCGAAAAAAACCGTCGTACTGGACCGGAAATATCTTCAAAGCGGCTATAACCGCCAGCCGGAATATAAGGCGAAAGCGGAACTGCTGGCCAACAGCCGCTATTTTTTTTTAAAGCTGGAAGTGCGCGACAGCGAACTGGTTTCCTCGCATCCCGATGACCGCATGTACGAGGACGATTCCCTGGAAGTGTACCTGGATTCCGCCGACAACAAGTTCGCCTGGGGCGGGGCGGACGACTACCAGGTCATCCTCTCCCCGGCTCCGGGCGGCGGCCTGCGCGCCCGCGAATTTTTCCACCCGGAAAGAACGGCGGGGGCCTTCCGGATAGCGGACTCTTCCGTTACCGCGCGGGGCTACGAGGCGGTCCTGGCGCTGAAGGCAAGCTCATACGCCAGGCCGCGGATATTTTCGAGAAGAATAACCCAGGCGTAAAAATAGTCACGCAGGCGATCCCGTGGACCGGGGCGCATGAGAAGCTTGTGACCGCGGTGGTGGGCGGCATGGCGCCCGACATCAGCCAGCTGGGCACTACCTGGATGCCGGAATTCCGGGCCATGAACGCGCTCGAGCCGCTGAACGGGTTCATGGCCTCTTCCCCGCTGGATACCGGGGATTTCTTTCCCGGCGCCCGCGAGTCAAATATACAGCAGGAAAAGTGGTACGGGCTGCCCTGGTATGTGGACACCCGCGTGATGTTCTACCGCACGGACCTGGCCGCGAAGGCCGGCTACGACAAGTTCCCGGCGGATTGGGCGGGGTTCTATAAATTTTCCAAAGCGCTCGCGCGCTCCAAAGAGGGGGGCTACGCGTTCGCGCTGCCGACCAACGACTGGCAGATATTTTTAATGTTCTACTGGCAGAACGGCGGCGAGCTGCTCAAAGGCTCCCCGCTCACGGCGGGGAAGTTCGAAGGAACGGTAGATTACCTCAAGCGGTTCTTCGACGAGAAGCTGGCGCCCCTCGAGGGCGGCAACGATACCGACCAGCTCACCGCGTTCGAGTCCGGCTACTTCCCCGTGTTCATTTCCGGGCCCTGGATGATCTCCCAGCTGGAGACTTCCAAACCCCGGCTGAACGGGCGCTGGGCCACGGCCCCGCTGCCGGCGGGCGAACGCCGGGCTTCCTTTATGGGCGGCTGCAACCTGGTGATGTTCAGGAGTTCGCCGCGCAAAGCGCTGGCCTGGAAATTCATGGAGTTCATGGCCGGGCCGGAAATGCAGGCGAAATGGTACGCCATGTCCGGAGACCTGCCGGCAAGCAGGAAGGCCTGGAACGCCCAGCCCCTTTCCAAAAACCCGCAGCTGGCCTCCTTCAGGACCGGGCTGGACACGGCCAAAGCGCCGCCCCAGGTCCCGGAATGGGAAAGTATTGCGGGCAGCATCAACGACGCGGTGGAGGAAGCCGTTTTCGGCAGGGTTACCGCGCAGGCCGCCAGGGAAAAACTTTCCGCCCGGATAGAAAAGATCCTCGCGAAATCGGAGCGGCGGCAGAGCGCGGCGTTCAAGATCGCCCTCGCGCTGCTTCTGTGCCTGCTCCCCGTCGGCGCCATCGTCCTCTACCTGCGCAAAGGACCGCGCGCGGCCGGCAGCAAATTCCAGCCTATCGCCGTCCTGTTCCTGCTGCCCGCGGTCCTGGTACTCGCGGTTTTCCTTTTCATCCCCATCGTCGCCTCTTTCATCGCCAGCATGACCAACTGGAACATGTACGGCGTGAACGACTGGAGCAAAATAGTTTTTGTCGGAGTGGAGAATTATTCCGGCCTGTTCAGAGACCCTGTTTTCCTGGCGGGGCTGCGCAATACGCTGGTGTTCGCTTTCATCGGCGTCCCGGTCAGCGTCACCCTTTCTCTCGCCATGGCGCTGGCCCTCAACGCGCAGCTGCTGCGGGCCAAAGCTTTTTTCCGGGTGGCGTATTTCATCCCGGTCATCACCACCATGGTGGCCGTGGCCATGATCTGGCGCTGGCTGTATAACCCGGAGTTCGGCCTGTTCAACCTGGCGCTCGGCTGGCTGGGCCTGCCCGCGCAGGGCTGGCTGTCCAACCGCTGGCTGGCGCTGCCGTCGCTGATACTGATGGCCGTCTGGAAGGGCTTCGGCTACAACACGATAATCTTTGTCGCCGCGCTCCAGTCCATTCCCGACTCGCTTTACGAATCCATCTCTATCGACGGGGCCGACACCCGGCAGGAATTCTGGTATATAACGCTGCCCATGCTCCGGAGCACGGCCTTCTTCATAATCATAATGACCACTATAGGCTACCTGCAGTTCTTCGCCGAGCCGTATATCATGACCGGGGGCGGCCCGCTGAATTCCACGATGTCCGTAGTGCTTTACATGTACCAGCAGGGCTTTAAATTCTACAACCTCGGCTACGCCTCGGCGATGGCCTACATACTTTTCGGGATAATTTTCGCGTTCACCGCCCTTCAATTCCGTGTTCAGAAAAAGCTCGAGGGGAATTTTTAATGGCGAACACGAAACACCAGTCGCCTGCCTATAAGGCCGCTTTTTACGCGTTCATGATCTTGTCCGTGATCATTACGCTTTTCCCGTTCGTGTGGATGCTGTCCACTTCGTTCAAAAGCCCGGGGGAGATCTTCACCAAGACCCCGACCATCCTGCCGCGGCTCTGGACCCTGGACGGGTACAGGAACCTTTTTGCCGCGGTCAATATGTGGCTGCATTTCTGGAACAGCGTTATTTACGCGGTAAGCATCACGGCGCTGTCGGTGCTGTTCAACGCTATGGCCGCCTACGCCTTCGCCAAACTGCGGTTCCCCGGCCGGGAGAAACTTTTCGCGCTGCTATTGGTCACCATGATGGTCCCGGGGCAGGTCACCATGCTGCCGGTCTTCCTGATCCTGAAATCGATGGGCCTGCTCAATTCTTACGCCGGGCTGATCCTGCCAGGCTCGGCCGCGGTCTTCGCCATCTTCATGATCCGCCAGTTCATGGCGGAGATCCCGGAAGAGATACTGGAGGCGGCCCGCATAGACGGCTTCTCCGAATTCGCCATCTTCTGGCGCATCATGCTGCCGCTGTGCAGGCCTATAATCGCCACGCTGACCGTGTTCAGCTTTATCGGCGCGTGGAACGATTTCCTCTGGCCGCTCATAATCATGCTGCGCGAGGACAAGTACACGCTTCCGGTAGCTTTAGCGAGCGTGAACGGCCAGTACAACACGGACTGGGGCCTGCTTATGGCTGGCGCCGTGGTCGTGGTGCTGCCGGCGGTGCTGATCTTCCTGCTGGCGCAGAAACATTATATAAAGGGCATAGCCGCCGGCGCGGTTAAAGGTTAAAAAAATGCTTAAAAACAAATACGGTCATTTCTCCGACGGCGGAGCTTCCTATACCGTTACCGACTGGCGCACCCCCAGGCCCTGGATAAACGTCATCTCCAACGGGCAGTGGGGCGTTACCGTCTCCCAGGCCGGCGGCGGGTACTCGTGGCTTGAGCATTCAATGCTTAACCGGATAACCCGCTGGCAGCAGGACACCGTGGGCGACCATTGCGGTAAATTCCTGCTGCTCCGCGACAACGACACCGGGGAGTCCTGGTCCATAACGCCGCAGCCGCTCAAGCCGGCTTTCCAGAAGTACAGCTGCGTGCACGGCATGGGCTATACGACATTCAATACGCAGGCCTTCGGGATAGAGGCCGAGTGGACCGTCTTTGTGCCGCAGAATATGAAGTGCGAAGTCTGGACGCTGAAGCTGAAGAACGTCTCAGGCAGGAAGCGCGATATTTCACTCGTCAGCTACCTGGAACTGCTGCTGGGCGTTTTCCCCGACTGGCACAGGGAGTTCCACAACCTTTTCGTCAGGACGAGGTTCGACAAGAAGACCAACTCCATCCTGGCCGACTCCAACCTATGGACAGCGCCGCTGCCCGGAGACGCCGGCTGGAACAAAGGGTGGCCGTTCACCTGCGTTTTCGCGGCCAGCGCCGCGCCCTCGTCGTACACCTGCGACAAAGAAGAGATCTTCGGCGCGTACAACTCCTGGCACGACGCGCGCTTCCTTAAAGAAGGCGGCGCCCTGTCCGGCCGGACCGGCATGGGCTTCGAACCCATAGTCTCCATGAAGTTCGACCTGGAACTCGCCGGCGGTGAGACAAAGGATATCAACTTCATGCTGGGCGCGCTCAAGCACGAAGCTTTCGCCAAAGATTATCCGGCCTACATCAAGGCGCTCAAGAAACCGCAGGCGCTGCTGGCCGGGACCAGGGAATACTGGCTCGAGATCTGCAACAGGTTCATAGTCAAGACGCCCGAGCCCGCCGTGGACGCCCTGGTAAACTATTGGCTGAAATACCAGACCATCTCCTGCCGCCTGCTTGGCCGCACCGCCTATTACCAGTGCGGCGGGGCTTTCGGCTTCCGCGACCAGCTGCAGGACAGCCAGCTCTACCTTGTCCTGGACCCGGCCAGGACCAAGGCCCAGATCAAAGAGCATTCCGCCCACCAGAAGAAAGATGGCACCGTGCAGCATTGGTGGCATCCCATCTCTGAAGAGGGCCGGTTCACGGACATCTCCGACGACCTGCTTTGGCTGCCCTTCGTGGTAGCCGGCTATATTAGTGAGACCGGTGATTTCGGCATCCTTAAAGAAAAAGCCGCCTATTACGACGGCGGCTCCGGCACCGTCTATGAGCATTGCGTGGCCTCCATCGAGCGCGTGCTCAAGCGCCTCAGCCCGCGCGGCCTTACGCTGATGGGCGAGGGGGATTGGAACGACGGGCTCAACGGCGTGGGCGTAAAGTGGAAGGGCGAATCCATCTGGCTGGCCCAGTTCTTTATCGTCGTGCTCAACTCTTTCATCCAGCTTTGCGCGAAGCAGGATAGGAACAATAAGCGCTCCGCGCGCTATGCGCTGGCGGCGCAGAAGCTGAAGAAAGCCCTGATGAAATACGCTTTCAAAGGCGACCGGTTTATGCTGGCCACCAAAGACAGCGGCGAGATCCTGGGCGTGGAATCCTGCAAGCAGGGCAAGTTCCACCTCAACCCGCAGACCTGGGCGGTGATAAGCGGGGTGGTGGAAGGGGAACAGGCCAAAAAACTCATGGCCATGACAGAGAAGCGGCTTTACAGGGATTACGGCGTGCTTCTGTTCACCCCGGCGTATTCTGTGGTGGACAAGAATATTGGCTACCTCACCCGCTATGCACCCGGCATCCGGGAGAACGGCGGCGTTTACACCCACGCGGCCACCTGGGCCATCTGGGCGCAGGCGCTGGCAGGCAATACGGAAAAGGTTTACGACACGGTGGCCAGGCTGTGCCCGCCGCTGCTGTCGATGAAAGACGCGGACAAATATAAAGGCGAGCCCTATGTGACTCCCGGCAATATAGAGGGCCCCGAATCCATCCATGAAGGCAAAGGCGCGTGGACCTGGTACAGCGGTTCCTCCGCCTGGCTTTTTAAATGCATAACGGAGCGGCTGCTGGGCGTGCGCGTGGAACACGGCAAACTGATAGTGGACCCAAAGCTGCCGGCGCATTGGGACGGCTTTACCATGGAGCGACTGGCGCGCGGCAAGCGTACCCGCATAACCGTCGAGAAGCCCGCCGGTGTAATTACCGAAAAATATACGATCAAGACGGAGACCCTGTGAAACCTTTAACCATTCCGGAAATGCGCGGCGGAAATTTCATATTGAACGGGAAGCCGGTCTTTATTTACTCGGGCGAGTTCCATTACTTCAGATGCGACCCCAAAGACTGGCCCGACCGCCTGGCGAGAGCCAAAGAAGCCGGCCTTAACGCCGTGGCCTCGTACATCCCCTGGCGCTGGCACGAGGTAAAAGAAGGCGTTTTCGACTTTACCGGGCGCACACACCCGCGCAGGAATTTGCTGGAGTTCATGCGCCTGGTGGAAGAGAGCGGCCTTTACTTCATTCCCCGCATCGGCCCCGTTTCCAACGGCGAAATGATGAATGAAGGTCTGCCCGACTGGCTTTCCGACAAATACCCGGAAGTCTTCCTTGCCGCCAACGAGGGGAAGACCATACACCACCAGTCTCCGCCGGCGTATAACAGCCCCAAGTTCCTGGCCAAGGTAAAAGCCTGGTATGAGAAGCTGGTCCCCATGCTCACCGCGTCGCAGTACCCCGCCGGGAATATTCCTTTCTTCCAGCTCTGCAACGAGATCGGCATGATCAACTGGCTCGGCAAGATAGGCGACTACGCGCCCTACTCCGACCGCATGTACCGGGATTTTCTTAAAAAGAGATACGGCGGCGTAAAGAAGCTTAATTCGGCGTATAAAACCACCTATAAAGACTTCGCCGGGATCAAGCAGCCCGCCAACCGCCTCGAGGAGGGGAACCTCCGCTGCCTGCTGGACTGGGGGGATTCTTACAAGGAATACTACGCGGTTTACTTCGCGAAACTCCACGCCATGGCCAGGAAGCTGGGCGTGCGCACGCCCGTGCTGGCCAACATACCGCAGTTCTACGATTACGACCTGCGCGGCCGCGGGATCTATTCGCCGACCACCACGATAAAGTTCGGAAAGTTCGCGGAGAAGGTCCCCGGCGTGATCTTCGGAGGCGCCTACCAGATGCGGCGCCTGGATTACGAGAACTTCCATGACATAGCCATAACCACGGCAGTGGTAAGGAGCATAACCCCCGAGGGCTCGCCCGTGGTCTGCGCCGAACTCCAGACGGGCGTCCTGAGCGACAAGCCCAGGCTCTATCCCGCCGACGTCGAGCTTAACCTGAAAACGACTTTCATGAGCGGGGTCAACGGCCTGAACTGCTATATGTTCGCCGGCGGAACCAATGAGGGCGGGGTGGGCCAGTTCGGCCTTTACCACGAGTGGCAGGCCCCGGTGGCCTCCGACGGGCGGCTGCGCAGCCATTTCAAAAGCCTGGTGAAGTTCGGGGAATTCATGAACGGGGTAGGCGCCTCGGCGGCCGCGATGGCGCCGGTGGCCGACCTGGACCTCGGCTTCTACAGCGAGTACTACAATACCGAATACCTGGACGGCCCCATGGCCGACAGGATGTTCGCCGTGCGCAACGAGTTCTTCTTCGACGGACTTGCGCGGCAGGCCTATCTGGCCGGGTACCAGGCCGGCCTGACGGACATAAAGAAAAGCCCGGCCATAAAGGCCCCGGCCCTGGCTGTCTTCTCGACGCTGTTCATGGACGCCGCGTCCCAGCGCAAACTGTCCGCGTACGTGAACAGCGGCGGGAAGCTGATATTCTGCGGCGAGACCCTTCTTATGGACGAAGAGTCGAAACCATGCTCGCCTTTCCTGGACGCCCTTAAACTCAAAGCCGAAAAAGTCCGCGGGGTCCGCACGATCGAATTCCTCGGCAAGGAAACCTACCTGCACAACCAGGATATCAACACCTTCAGCGGCCTGCTGCAGGACGATAAAGTAATAGCGGTTTATAAAGGCAAACCGTGCGGGATAGTGCGGCTTGTGGGGAAGGGCTCGCTCTGCCTCCTGGGCTTCCACTTTTCCGACAAATTCGATTATTTCAAGCCTGCTTTCGACGATATCTGTCACGAGCTCAAAGTGTGGAAAACCGTCGAGACCGGCGGCTACGACCTGGTCACGATGCTCCGCAGGAACAAGGAGTCCGGCTTCCTGCTCGTCGCCAACTATCATGACGATGTAACGCCCGGCAGGATCGCTACGGAATTCAACGGCGATAAGATAGAGTTCCCTCTGCTTATGCGGAACAGGTCAGCCGTTATCCTCCCGCTGCATTACAAACTGAAAACCGGCGGCATCATACGCTGCGCCACCTGCGAGATCACCTCCGTGAACTACATGGGCCGCGGCATGGAGCTCGGCTACAATACGGCATCGGTGGAGACTGACCTTATCGAGCTCACCGGCATTACTGTCTCCTCCGCCGCCTCGGAAGGAGCTGACGTAGTCGTGCGCGGGCACGAAGAGGGCGTGACCCTCACGCTAAAGCACGAGCCGGGCTATACGGGCGGGAAGCTTACGATCTACTATTGAGAGGATACTTTATGGCTGAAGTCGGATTAACCAATATTTCAAAGACCTTCGAAGGAGCTCCGCGGCCCGTCCTTCACGATATTTCGTTCACCGTAAAAGACACGGAATTCGTTTCCCTGCTGGGCCCCTCCGGCTGCGGGAAAACCACCCTGCTGAGGATAATCGCCGGGCTGGAGGAGCAGACCTCCGGCAAGGTGGCGATAGGCGAGCGCGATATGAACCGGGTCGCCCCGCGGGACAGGGACATGGCTTTCGTGTTCCAGAACTACGCCTTATACCCGCACTTTTCCGTAGAAGATAACATCTCGCTCGGGCTCAGGCTTAGAAAAATCCCGGCACCCGAGATCGCGACCCGCGTCAAGGCCACTACCGAGATGCTTGGCCTCGAAGCCCTGCTGGAGCGCAAACCCCGCGCGCTGAGCGGCGGGCAGCGGCAGAGGGTCGCGCTCGCCCGCGCGCTGGTGCGCAACCCCAAGGTTTTCCTGCTCGACGAGCCCCTCAGCAACCTGGACGCCAAACTGCGGGACAAGACACGGGGGGAGCTCAGGCTGCTTTTCAAGAAAGTGAAGGGCACGGTCATCTATGTCACGCACGACCAGATAGAAGCCATGACCATGTCCGACAAAATAGTGATCCTGCAGGACGGGAAGATCCAGCAGGTAGGCACCCCGAACGAAATCTACGAGAAGCCGGCCAATATCTTTGTCGCCACCTTCATCGGGACTCCGCAGATGAATATTCTGACTAATAAAGAAATGCTGGCTATGGGCTGCTCCTTAACGGGGACCGAACCCGGCCGGCAGGACCTCACCTCCGGGATACGCCCCGAGGACGTGGAAATTTCCGCGGAGACACGCCAGGGCTGGCTGGAGGCGGCGGTGGACCTCTGCGAGCCTACCGGCGCTCTGACCACGCTTACTCTTTCCTCCGCCGGGACCGCGCTCCGCTGCTCTACCACCCTGAAGTGGCCTGTCGCGCAGACCAAAGCCTGGTTCAATTTCAAGAGGGAACATATGCATTTTTTCAGTTCCGGCGAAGGGACCCGGATAGATTAATTGTAAAATTATAAGGCGGGACTACAGCCGCAGTTCAGAGGACAGGAACAATAAATGACAAACCCGGATATCAGGGATTTCACAAGGCAGGAACTCGCAGGCGCTCTTATCTCTATCGGAGAAAAAGGCTCCAGGATCGACAAGGTCTTCAACTGCCTGTACAGGAAAGGCGCGGAAACCTTCGACGCCATGGCCGGAGTGCAGGAAGAGTTTAAAGCAAAACTTACGGCGAGATACTCGCTGGCGCCCGCGCCGAAAATGGAAAAGCTGGTTTCAAAGCTGGACGGGACTATCAAGCTTCTTTTCACTTTCCCCGACGGAGCCAGGGCGGAGAGCGTGATCCTGTTCAATAAAAAGACCGTTTCAGCCTGCATCTCCTCCCAGTCCGGCTGCGCCTGCGGCTGCGTCTTCTGCGCCACCGGCGGGCTCGGCTTAAAGCGCGACCTCAGGCCGCACGAGATACTTGCGCAGTACGCGGCTTGCCGGCGCGAGGCCGGGCGGCAGCTGGACAGCCTCCTGTTCATGGGCATGGGCGAGCCTTTCATGAACTGGGCGAACGTCAGGAAAAGCGTGCTCCTGCTTTCCGACAATAAGGGCTACAATTTCCCGCAGACGAGGATAACGGTTTCCACCGTAGGAATCGTGCCCGTGATAAGGGAATTGGCCGAATCACACCTGGAAATAAGGCTGGCGGTCTCCCTGATAACCGCCGACGAGAAGCAAAGGGCGGAACTGACGCCCATGAGCAAGAAATATTCTTTGAGGGAGATCATCGGCGGCGCCAGGTATTACACCGACCGGACGAAGAAGATGGTTTTCTTCGAATACATCCTCTTCGACGGGCTGAACGATTCCCCCGCGGACGCCCAGAAGCTGCTGGCCCTGATCAAAGACGTACCCTGCAAGGTCAATTTAATAATGTACAACCCGGTGCCTGGCGCGGCTTTCACTCCGGGCCGGTTTGAAAAGGGAAAAGAGTTCCAGACTATTTTAGTCGAAGCGGGAATACGGACGCATATGCGCCGGGAAAAGGGCACGGATATCGCCGCCGCCTGCGGCCAGCTGGCCGCGGGGGGGACGGGCGACGCCGCGAATAAAGCGGGGAACTAGGGCTCGTTAATGTACTTTTTGGTTTCCGCCGCTATGACAGGCGCAAGCAGCAGCAGGGAGATAAGGTTAGGCACGGCCATCAGGCCGTTAAAAATATCGGCGAAATTCCAGACGGCCGGCAGAGCGGCCACGGAACCCGCCATCACTGCCGCTATCCAAAGGTACCTGTAAGGCTTTACCGCTTTCACGCCCAAAAGATACTCCGCCGCTTTCTCGCCGTAATATTCCCAGCCAAGTATGGTCGAGAACACAAAGGTCAGCAGCCCGATGCTCAGCACCGCCGGGCCTATATAGGGGATGTGCGAGAAGGCGCTCCGGGTGAGCGCCGCGCCCTTAAGCCCGCTCTGCCAGTCCCCGGCGCTTACCACGACGAGCCCCGTCATAAGGCACACCACCACGGTATCCCAGAAAGTCCCGGTAGAAGAGACCAGCGCCTGCCTTACTGGGTTCCTGGTCTGCGCCGCCGCGGCCACGATAGGAGCAGAGCCGAGCCCCGATTCGTTGGAGAACAGGCCGCGGGCTATCCCGAACCGCATCGCTTCCTTCATCCCCGCGCCCATAAAGCCGCCGACGGCGGCGTGCCCCGTGAAGGCGGAGGAAAGTATCAGGCTTATCGTCGCCGGCAGCTTGTCGAAGTTCAGGAGCAGGATTAGCCCGCAGCCCAGGACATAGAATACCGCCATGAAGGGCACAAGTATTTCGCAGAACCTGGCGATAGATTTGATCCCGCCCAGAATTACGAAAGCCGTAAGAGCGGTCATAACAGCACCACTTATCCACACGGACAGGCCGAAACTGTCGGAAAGCATCTGGGAGATCGAGTTCGACTGCACCATATTGCCTATGCCGAAAGCGGCTATGGCGGTGAAAAAGGCGAAAATTATCCCCAGCCACTTCGCGTTAAGCCCTCTTTCAAGCACATACATAGGTCCGCCGGTAATTTCGCCGTCCGGGGCGACTACGCGGTATTTTACAGAGAGGACAGCTTCTCCGTACTTGGTGGCTATGCCGAAAACCCCGGTAAGCCACATCCAGAGCACCGCCCCGGGACCGCCCGCGGCCACCGCGGTAGAGACTCCAACGATGTTCCCGGTGCCTATAGTGGCCGCCAGTGCCGTCATAAGGGCCGCAAATTGGGATATTTCGCCCTCGCCCTCTTTTTTCCGGCTGAATGAGAGCTTTATAGCCTTAGGCAGATAGCGCTGGATCAGTCCAAGTCTGAAGGTAAGGTAGATATGGGTTCCGAACAGGAGGATGATAAGCGGGGGGCCCCAAACGAAGGAACTGGCTTTTTCAAGGAAGGCGTTAAATGTGTCCATTTTTTAATTTTAGCTTATTTATCCACAGCATGAAATATGACATAGAAATAAGTCGGAAGCAGCCTTAACACAGGATTGACGGTTACGGCACAATTTTGTATGTTTTAATACAACGTATTGAGCGTATTTGTACAATATTATCAGGACCAACAACGCTATGGATAATAAAAAACTTGAAGAAAAAACCGCCGGGGTCGGCTTCCGATCCAGTGATGCAAATAAAACTTTAGCCGAAGTCATCCAAAGCCGGGACCAGCGATTCTGGGAAACCATTCCAGTCATGCTTGCCAACGCCGCCGAGGCGGGGGAGTTCGATTATAAGGAGGTCGCGGCCTATTTGGATGAAACCGGGAAAAATGACCTAAAACTGCTGGTTTTCGCCTCTTTAGGCCTATTCGAGAGCCTTGAAGTCAAATTCAAGTGGACCAAAGGGCTTTTCAGCGATTTCCCGGCCAGGATGGTAAACCATTACCGTGACCAGCTTAAAGCCAATTCCGAGCTGGTCATAGGGGAGGTCCGCCTCCTGCCGGCAAACTTAAGGGAAAGCTTCCTGAAACGCCCTAAGCAGGCGGCCAGGACCGTAAAGCGAACCGCGGAAACAGGGGAGCAACTGGATCTGGAAATAGCGGTTTCCCGTATATTTACGCTCCGCCAAAAAGAGCTCTTCCTTAAAAAACTGCGCCGCAAGAAAATGACCAAGACTGAAAAAGAATACTTTTCCCGTGTCATAAAGAAAAAAGTGCAGGCCCTCGCGAACGAAGACCTGCACAAACTTGCCCGAAAAGTATTGGAATAAAGCCTACATACTCCTGGCGGAGACCGTGGGGGCAGGGTTAGCAAAAGCCCGTCGGAGGCCGACGCTTGCGTAAGCGCGGAGGCCGAGAC
>JAVHPG010000189.1:0-9058 GCA_036170455.1 Elusimicrobiales bacterium | reverse complement strand
AGCCGCCCGGCTGCCGGTACTGCTGGCGGCCGCCGCCCGGGGGCGGCCGGTAGCCCTGGCCGC
Organism: Elusimicrobiales bacterium; assembly: GCA_036170455.1. Classification (GTDB taxonomy): domain Bacteria; phylum Elusimicrobiota; class Elusimicrobia; order Elusimicrobiales; family UBA9959; genus UBA9959. The sequence continues at coordinate 8,995 of JAVHPG010000189.1, read as the reverse complement.
TCTCCCAGTCTTTCCCGTACTGGTCGTACATTTTACGCTTCTTCGGATCGGAGAGAACTTCGTAAGCCTCGTTGATCTCCTTGAACTTGGATTCGGAGGCCTGCTTATTGCCCTGGTTCCGGTCCGGGTGGTGCTTCATGGCCAGCTTGCGGTAAGCCGACTTGATCTCGGCCTCGCCGGCGGTTTTAGGCACGCCGAGGACGGTGTAATAATCTATAAATTCTGCCATGTGGTTTATTTCAGCGTATAGAGGAAAGCGGCGACAAAGACGCCGAAAGCGAGCATGACCCAGCGCTCTATCTGGCCCTCGGGGATCCCGGGCAGGATATGGTCGAGCACCCTGGCGATTATTACCGCGAGAGCGACGGCGGTCCAGAAAACCCAGATCCTGGCGGCAGGGACCGGCTCCGGGGGAAGCTGCAGGGGCCGGGCAGGGGCGGGAGTCTCCGGCGTCTCCTGGCTTTTCTCTGTATTTTTGGCCATATTATTTTTTCTCCACGAAAGAGATGTCCTGGAAGATCACGGTGACGCCGAGCTCCAGGCCTTCGTGGTTCTTTACCAGCATAGTGCTGTAGCCGATGATGAGGGGGGTATTGGCGTGCATGATGGCTATCTCCGCCCTGCGCACGCATTTGCCGGTCTCCATGGTTTCCTTTATTACGCTCCTGAGGGCGGGGAAGTCGGAGAACACTTCGTCATACTGCATCTCGCGGCAGCAGGTTGCCGGGTTCATGCGCAGGATCTTGCCGGCCATAGGGTTGAGGTAGACCACTTTGCCCTTCAGGTCCACGCTTATCAGGCCGCCGGTCAGGTTATCCAGTATGCACTGGTAATATTCCCGGATATTTTTGATCATATTGATATTCTACAAAAAAACGCCGTTCCGGACACCGGGCGCAACTATAAACATTGCAGCGGGACTTTTTTTTGATATAATTTATATAACAGATTCGCCGGTAGCTCAATGGTGGAGCATTCGGCTGTTAACCGAAGGGTTGCTGGTTCAAGTCCAGCCCGGCGAGCACAATTTAAAAAACCCCCGCATGGGGGTTTTTTAAATTGTATGCCCGACGGGCGGGGTACCCTCTCCCGGGACCCGGCACGGGGAAGCGGCCATGTGCCTTTCCTGGAGGGGCGACAAATTGCAAGCGCCTCCTGGAATTACGCCTCAGATATTGTCCGCCTCAATCTCGCCGTCATCGCAGGCAAGGCCGGCCTGGCCCGGGTAAAACCTTAGCTTTGCCCGTATGAAAAGAAAAAGCCCCGCACCGCGGGGCTTTTTCTTTTCGGGGCTGAACGGTCAATGCGACTGGAAAGTCTTAAGACCGACGCGCCCAGCCAGGGTAGTGTCGTCTACAAAAGGATTCCGGTTGCCCTGAAAATTAGCGATGAGGCCGTTCCGGCGGAGCTCTGCGGTATCCGGGGGATCCTGCCTGTCCCATTCAAGGAACATAGGCACGCGGCTGGTCCAAAAATCCTTGTAGCTCATCCCGTCCCTGATGTTCCGGTCATAGTAGCGGACCACGAAATAGAGTATCGCCCTGGCGATATCGCCTTTTACATGGTCGGCCGGTTCGAATTCCCCGCCGTCGAATTTTGTGCCGCTGTTGGTCTGGTATTGCGCGCGGGCCACCGGGCCGAAAGGCACGGAGCCGCGGGTATTGTTAGGGGTTATGAAAGTCGGGAAGATATGGTGGAGGTCGGACTTCATGGGCGCGGCCTGGTTGAAGAAGCCCTGCGGCCAGGAATGCTCGGCGTTCATGCCGCCGGAGTCGTTCGTGCCGTCGCCGTTCGCGTCGCCTGGTTCCTTATAATCCTCGCCGTGCTCGCTGGCGCCCTTTACGCAGACCTGCGAATAGAGGCAGGTCACGCCCGGGCCGCCGCCGCAGCCGGTATTATCGGCCGAGGAGAACATGAACTTTTTGGCGTTAAGATAGTCCTTGCCGCCGCGGCCGTTCGGCATCTCGGTCGCGGTATGCAGGAACTGGAAAAGCCGCTCTCCCGCGAGCCCGGCTGCGGGGGACAAGTACTGGGGAGCGCGAATCGGGGGGAGAGGCAGAGTGACCGCCTGCGCGGGGAGCCCGGACAGGAAATCCTCCAGGTCTGGCAGGTTCTGCGCCGGCAGTCGGCCGGGCATAAAACCCTGAGCGGCAAAGGCAAACACAAGCAATAGCGCGGTGCGTTTCAAAATGCCTCCGGACTTCCACTTTCGTACGCCTAATAAATTATAACATTATTCGTCAAAAATACAATTAAAAACGTGGCGCGTCTCCCCGCGGGTTTGCTATATTAAAACAAAGGCGGACCTATGAAAAAAACACTTCACGCTTTCCTCCTGTTCTCTCTCTGCTCCCCGGCCGCCGCCGGCCCTTTTGACCAGCTGCGTTCGGGGCTTGAGCTGCCCGCCGCGCCCGAACCTGCGCTGGAGAGCCGGGCTTCCCTCGATCATCTTCAGTCGGATACGCGCTACTGGATCACCGCACCGGCCGACAATAAATACGACAGGACGGCCCTGCTGGGCGCCGGCCTGGACATCATAGAGATCGGGAAATACGCCGTCTCAGGGCTGATCGGGAAACAGGACCTGGACCAGCTGGCCGCCAAAGGCTTTATCGTCAGGACCCGCCAGACCATGCAGGAATACGCGGCAAACCATTTCAAGGATTTTCCCGCCGCCGACGCCGTCTACCATAACTATAAGGAAACCGCGGCCCTGCTGCAGAAGCTGGCGGCGGACAACCCCGCCGAGACCTCGCTTTTTTCCATAGGCAAAAGCCTGGAAGGCCGCGACATCTGGTGCCTGCGCCTCAATCCCGCCGAGAAAGGCGAAACCCCTTCCTCCCGCCCCGCCGCTTTCTTCATGGGCAACCACCACGCGCGCGAACACCTCACTAACGAAGTGGCGCTGGGCCTGGCCTCCTACCTCCTGGCGCATAAAGGCGAACCCGAAGTGATGAAATTCCTGGAGACCCAGGAAATATACATACCGCCCCTGACCAACCCCGACGGCGCCGAATACGATATCCAGACCGGGAAGTACCGCTGGCACCGCAAGAATACCCGCGTTAATTCCGACAAGAGCATCGGCGTGGACCTGAACCGCAATTACGACTCGCTCTGGTGCCAGGCCGGCGCCTCGCACTCCCCGGCCGCGGATACCTACTGCGGCCCCTCGGCGTTCTCCGAGCCTGAAACCCGGGTTATCAAGCGCTTCGTCGAGGCCCGAAAGAATATAAAGACCCTGATGAGCTACCACTCTTATTCCAGCCTGCTGCTTTACCCGTGGGCGGGCAAGGATATCCAGGTGGAGAACGCCAGGGACCGCAAAGTGTTCGAAGCGATGGCGAAAGGAATGGCCGCTTTCACCGGCTACACGCCCGAGCAGTCCAGCGACCTTTACGTCGCCACCGGCGATACCACGGACTGGGCCTATTCCACGGCCGGCATCTTCGCTTTCACGACGGAGCTGGAAGGCACGACTTTCTACCCGGGAGCGGCTATAGTGGACAAGGCCGTAACTAAAAACATCAAAGCCGCGCTTTATATGTTGGGAGTCACAGACGACCCTTATAAACTGGCGCGCTAGAAAGCAGGGGGGAGTATGTTTTATAAAATCTTGATCGCGGCCGCTTTCTGCGCGGCTGTCCCTTCGCCGGCCCTGGCGGATGAGCCGGCCGGCGGGGTGGATTTTTTTCAGGCCACACTGGCGGAAATACTGGACACCCCGCTGCTGGCGGCTTCCTACTCCGAAGAGAAGCCTTCGGACGCCGCCGCCGCCGCCGCCGTCATCACGGCGGAAACGATAAACAAGCGCGGCTACGCCACCCTCGCCGACCTGTTGGCCGATATCCCCCAGTTCCAGGTGCAGCGCAACTCGGACGTGCGCAGGCTCAACCTGATAAGCGTCCGGGGCATCCCCAATAATGAGCGCCTGGTAATACTTTACGACGGGATCAGGGTAACGCCTCCCACCGGCGACCTGCTCGCCCTGGCCGGCCAGTTTTCCCTCAAGACCGCGGCGCGCGTAGAAGTGGTGCTGGGCCCGATGTCTTCGCTCTACGGTGCGGACGCTTTCAGCGGCGTTATAAATATAGTCAGCCGGAAGGGGGGGAAGGCCGCGGGAGGCTTCAAGTACGGCCGCTTCAACTCCGTCTCCGGGGATCTTTCCGCCTCTACGGACCTGTCCGGCGGCGGTCCCGCCAGCCCGTCGGCGGCCGTAACTTTCGAAGGCAGGGCCGGCGACAACCCCAGGCTGCCGGATTTCTACAAGGGCGACTACGCCTGGTACAACAATGAATACCGGCGCGGCCTCGCCCAGGTTTCCCCATACAACGCCTCCACCACGACCGTGCCGGCGCTGCGCTATGACGCAAGGGAAGATTCCTCCTTCCTGAACGCCAGGCTGAGCCTAGGGAATTTCGAGACCGGCCTGCTCAGGATGCGGGAGTCCCACTCCTCGTCCATAGGCGTAAAGCCCGAGCTGACCCTGTACGCCGAAGACACGCGCTTTTCCACCGCTTACTGGACTATCTACGGCAGGCACACTTATGCCTCGTCTGACGAAACCTGGACGCTTACCAGCCTGGTTTCCCATTATAATTATGAAATAGAGCCGGAAACAAAATTCAGGAACAGTTATTCCGGCTACCAGGACGCTTATAAATACGCCCTGTCGCAGACCAGCTCCGTGCAGGAAACCCTCTCCTTGGAACCGGCGCCCGGCTACCCGGCCATACTCGGGTTCACTTACCAGGAAAACTCCGTCCTGCCTTATACAGCGGACCTCGGACATAAATTCAACAAAGACAAAAGCCCCTCCTCGCAGGGTTTTATGTATTCCGGCTCCACGATACCCGTAGATTTCTATTCGCTTAACTACAGCAATATCGGCGCCTTCATGCGGATACAGACCCCGGAAATGGGCAATGCCACGCTTTCGCTCGGCCTCCGCTACGACCACAACAGCTCCTACGGGACGACCTGGAACCCGCGGGCGGGCCTGGTGTGGAAGCCGGGCGGCAGCGAGCAGACAGTGGTGAAGGTCCTCTACGGCGAGGCCTATCTTGCCCCTTCGCCTTTCTCCACCCACAAGCATTTCGGCTCTTTTATCTCTTCGCCTACCGCGCCCAGCGGCTACCACAGCTATTTCTTCCATGTGCCCAACGAGGGCCTGGAGCCGGAAAAGGTGCGCTCCGTAGAGGCATCTTTAAGCCACAGCTTCGGACAGGAGCTGCGCCTGTCCCTCAACCCCTACTATAATAAAGTGCGCGAGCTTATCCAGGACATTATCACGGGTCCCGGAACCTTCAAGGGGGTGGAGGTGGATAATATGGAAATGGCCCAGAACCGCGGCAACCTGGAAACCTACGGGGCCACCCTGCGCGCCGACGCCGTGCTGCGCAGCGGCCGCTGGGGTTTCGAACCCTGGGCGGCGTACACGTATTCCGAAGGGAAACTGACCGGTGAACCTGTACCGTTCAACTCCAGGCATTCGCTCCAGACGGGGATCACGGTGCTGCGCGGCAAGTGGGCCGTAACGCCGAAAATCCTGTACCGTTCCTACAGCCGGGACCAGAACGGGCAAAGGGTGCCGCAGTTCGCCGTGGCCGACCTCTTTGTGCGCTGCGCGATCCCGGGGCTGAAGGCAGGCGGGCTGACAGCCTATCTCGAGCTCAAGAATATTTTCGACCGCCGCTATTATAACGCCGCATACGGCGGCGGGGCGGACCACCTGAGGGGCGCCCCCCAGGACCCCTTTGAGGCCTCGGGCGGCCTGAGTTACAAGTTTTGAAATCCATGCTAAAACCGGCCGAACTAAAAAAAAAGAGCATGCTTGCGGGACTGGCGTCCTGCATCCTGCTGGTCTTTTCAGCGGGCGAGCTTCCCGCCGCCGACCTTGCGGCCGTGATCTCCGGAAAAGCCGGCCCTTATGCCGCGGCCTATGCGGCGTTCAGGGAGGCGCTCGGGACCCCGCATGATTTTTACGACGCTTCCGCCCCTGACTTCGTACCTCCGGCGGACATGATCTATGTCGCGGCTTTCGGGGCGAAGGCGGCGGCGGTAGAATACCCGTACGGGACCAGGCTTATTTACGCGCTCGCCCCCGTGACCGCCCGCAGCCGCAGCTGGCACGAGATCTCCATGGCGCCGCAGCCTGCCGAGGCCCTTGCGGCTTACAAGAGGCTCCAGCCGGGGCTGAAGCGCCTGGCCGTCTTCTGGGCCGCCTATCCCGGGGAGAAATATATTGAGGAGCTCCGCAGTGCGGGAGAGGCGGCCGGCATAGTGATAATATCCGCGAAGCTTAAGTCTCCCGATTCCTTCCCGGAGCGCCTGCGGTACCTGATGGGAAAGATGGACGCTTTCTGGCTTATGCCCGACCCCGTCCTCATAACCCAGTCGAGCCTGATGATCCTGGCTAATTTTTCCTGCTCCAACGGCATACCATTCTACGCCCCGACCTACGCTCTTGTGCTGCACGGGGCGACCGCCTCTTTCGCACCTGATTTCCCGGAGGCGGGCGCCGCCGCCGCGCGGGTAATAGCGGCGCTCCGCAGGGGCGACAAACTGCCGCCGGTAACTTACCCGGAGAAAACCATACTGCGCGTGAACGAGGAGCTGAGGGATAAATGCCGCTGGCCGCTGGCAAAAAAATAGCGCGCAGCCTGTAAATAAAAAAGGCCTCTTACGGGGCCTTTTTTATTTACGCGTCCGTTAATTCAATGGGCTTTAAAAACCTGCGCGCCGATCCTATCGGCCAGTTCGGGATTGTCTATGAAGGGATTGCGGTTCCCCTGAAAGCCTTCGACAAGGTCGTTGCGGCGCCGCTCATTGGCGTCGGGAGGATCCTGCCGGTTCCAGTCAAGCAGCATCTGCACATTGTTAGTCCAGAAGCTGGTATAGTCCATGCCCTGGCGGATATTTTTGTCGCTGTAGCGCTCCACGAAGTAGAAAAGCGCGCGGGCGACATTGCCCTTCACCGAGTTATCTGGTTCAAAGCCCTCCCGGCCGAGCTTCGACCCGGAGGAGGTGCTGTAACTGGCTTTTGAAACCATCGCGAATTTCAGGTTGGCGCGGCGGCCGTTGGGGACCGACAGCGTAGCCATAAGGTGGTGGAGGTCAGCCACCATGGGAAGGGAGCTGTTAAAATAGCTCTGAGGCCAGACATGTTCCGCGTTTACGAAGTCCCCGGCTATTCCATCGGCGTTCTGGTCGCCCTTTTCCTTATAATTACCTCCATCGTCGCTGGAGCCGTTCACACAGAGTTCGGAATAAGCCGTTATGATGCCGGGGCCGCCGTTGCAGCCGGTATTGTCGGCCTTCGAATACATAAAGGCCTTGGAAGCTTTATACGAGGACGGAGTCTTGCGGGGGGCCGGCGCCGTCGCCTCATGCAGGTAGGCGAAGAGCGCCTCGCCCGACAGGGTGTCCTGGGGCGCCCGGGGGAGGTTGAAGAGAAGGGGGGCTTCCGGGACCGGTACGCGGAAAGAAAAACCCGCCGCTGAACCTTTAAGGGCGGCAAGGGCGGGCGCCGGCTGAGCTGCCGGGAAAGCTAAAGGCACGAAGATGAGAGCTATCAGTGAGAGCAGACCTGTAAAGCGTTTCAATTTTCCTCCGGCTTGACCAGAATTAGGCCCATGGCCATGCCGTATAAGGCGCTATGCGCATCAGACGGCCAACTTGACTCATATCAATAGTTTACATGACAAGACCTATTAAACAAGGGCCAAAGGGCCTATGCCGCTTGTGGGCCCTTTGGCCTATATGGTTATTTATGAGGAGTCTTATAAATTTTGTACTATTTACGAATAGGACATGAGAATTTACCGGTTAATTTCCCTAAAAGAAAAGCGCGAAGCCGCTGCCCTGATGGCGGCCTCCGACCCCTGGCTGAGGCTTGGCATAGGCGCGGCCAGTTGCCTTAAAGCCCTCGGCGTTCCGTTCAGGAAAACTTACATAACAAAGACCGGCGGAAGGATCTCCGGCCTGGTGACGATAACGATGTACGGGACTTTCAAAGGCTACATCCAATCCTTGTTCGTGGCGGACGGCTTCAGGGGGGGAGGTCTGGGGGAAGAACTGATGAGGTTCGCCGAGAAGAAGATCTTCGCCGGTTCGCCCAATGTTTTTCTCTGCGTCTCTTCCTTCAACGCCGGCGCTATTAAGTTTTACCGGCGGCTCGGGTATGCGAAAGCCGGGCTGCTCAAGGATTTCGTAATAAAAGGCAGCGACGAGGTTCTGATGCGGAAGACGAGGGGCCCGCTTCTTTCCCAGAAGCGGGGCCGGAAGCGATAAAAGGACATCATGGCAAACAATAAAGCGAAAATAGCTTTCCACGGCGCGGCGGGAGAAGTCACGGGATCGAGGCATCTGCTCGAGGTCGGAGATAAAACCCTGCTGCTGGACTGCGGGATGTTCCAGGGCCACCGCAGCGACGCGGACGCCAAGAACCGCACCTTCCGCTTTCCGCCGGCCTCCGTAGACGCCGTGCTTCTAAGCCACGCGCATGTCGATCACTGCGGGCTGCTCCCGCTGCTTTACAAGAACGGCTGCGGCGCCCCGATTTACGCTACCGCCGCCACCGCCGAGATAGCGGGGATAATGCTGGCGGACTCCGCCCGCCTCCAGGGAGGCGACGCTAAGTTCTACAATAAGATCCATGCCGCCGAGGGCCTCATCATAGAGCCGATGTACGACGAGCAGGACGCCGACCTGGCGCTCAGACATTTCAAGCCCCGCGAATACAATTCCGGCTTCGACCCGGTGCCCGGCGTAAAAGCGAAATTTCTCAACGCCGGCCATGTGCTGGGCTCCGCAATGACGCAGCTTGATATAGAAACCGCCGGGGGGATCCGGCGCCTGCTTTATACCGGCGACCTGGGCCGCGCCGAAACCCTGCTGCTCGAGGATCCGGCGGCGCCCCGGAGCGTGGATTACCTTGTGATCGAAAGCACTTACGGCGACCGCCTGCACGAGCCCCTCGCCGACGCGGCCGGCA
>JAVHPG010000188.1:0-1859 GCA_036170455.1 Elusimicrobiales bacterium | reverse complement strand
CGGCCAAGTGTCATTAGGCCCCTAAGCTTCTGGGCCCTTTGGCCCCCGCTGGGACCGAAGGATCCGGGATAAAAAAGCCCGCCGGCAAAACCCCCCGCCGCCTACCGGGCGGCCCCGGAGGAAAGTTCCGCTAAAAACACATTGAAAGACTCTGCGCTGAAGCAGTTTTTAAACACCGGAACAGTCCTCCGAACAGGCTTTAACCGCGGGCTTAATAAAACTTGACCGCACCCGGACCCGGCCAACTGCTACAACTTCTGGATTTTCGCGAGGTCCGCCGCATCCTGAGGATCTACCGTCATGGGCTTCTGACCGGTAACCGCGCTGAACACGAACTTGAAAGGCCCCAGGAAGTCACCACCGAAGAGCGCCGAAATCGCGCCGATAACAAGAAGAATGGGCGCAAAGAGCAGCATCAGCAGGAAGGCCAGGAAACACCTAAGCCAGGAACAAGGGTTTATTTTATACTTGCCATAGTTGCAAGTCATAGGGCTGCTTACATTCTGGCAGGCGGCCGACAGTTGGGCCTCGTGCATATTGAAGTCATTGCAGAGCGCTATTACCTGGTCTATCCTGCCGTTCCAACGGCCCACGCCGCTGCTGCAGCAGGAAGGAGGCGAACCCATCGACTTGCCGATTTCCTGCATCTGCTTGCCGTCACTCGACATCGCTGCGCCGTGCGTACCCTGCGCCTTGGAGCATTTCATGGCTGCTTCCTGCCCGCCTACAGCATTATCAATAATGTCCCCGGTATAAGAGGTATCCGGAACCACGGGCGAGGCTGAATCGGTCTGTATCACGTTAAGATTGGAGTCATTTCCGTCGTAAGTGGTTCCGACATAAGCCGCCTGGTACTCGTAAGCGGAATCCTTGGACCGGAAAGCCGCGTCCGTCATGGCGAAGGTCTGGGCCAGCTGGAACATCGGCTTCTTGGAACTCATCTTAACGTTCATCTTTGCATTGCTGGTCTTGTAGCCCACATTTTTCCAGGAGAAACCTGAGACCCTGCCCATTTTCTTGGTATTTACTTTTGAGGGCGAACCGGGCACCGGGACTTTGCTGGCCGACTGCCCCATCACATTGCCGTACATGCCCGAGCCGCGGCTGCCGGCGCCCCCGGCGCCCATCTTTGAGCGGTCGATATAGGGCCCTGAGCCCGACCCCGCTCCGCCGCCGCCGAAATTGCCTGACATATTCTGGCCCATCAGGTCGCCGTAAAGGCCGCTGCCAGAGCCGGCGCCGCCGTTAGCGCCGCCGCCCGGGCCGCCCGCCAGGAGCCCTTCCAGGTTAACATCGTCTCCGGTCTCGCCGCGCTCCCTTTCCTCGTCGTTAACCGCGCCCTTGACCTGACCGGGGCCGCGCTTGCCGTTCTTACCCTCATTGAGCCGGAGCGGCCCAAAGATCTCTTCTTTGCCGCCGCGCAGCATGGCCAGGGAATCGGGCCCGCCGCCGGGAGGCAAAGTGGCGTTTATGCTCTTGAGGAACTTAGCCCAGAAAGAGTCCTGCGCGCTGTCCTGCGCCGCTTTGTCAAGGACGGCGCGGAGCATGTCGTTGGAATACTTTGGGTTCATGACAGAAACCATGCTGCCCAGGCCCACCGTCCTCAGGAAGGCGGCTACGGGGCGCAGTTCTATGATCCTGCCGAGAGTTTCTCCGGAGATGACGAAAGGCACGGAGAGCATCAGCACTACGAGCAATACGCTCACATACTTGAGCCTGCCGTTGAAAAGGAACAACAGGGCGGCCAGAACCGATTTGCGTTTATGTTTTTCTACAAATTTGCTGCCCATATACCCTCCCTCTCTCACACTGTCCGGAAACTTCTGCTGATGCGGCTTTAACGACGGGCTTAAAGGTCA
>JAVHPG010000187.1:0-9094 GCA_036170455.1 Elusimicrobiales bacterium | reverse complement strand
TTCACCCGGCGGCGGACATGATCGCTTTCTGCAGCAGGGCTTTCACTATCTGGACCTTGAAGCGGTTCTTTGTCAGCGGACTGGCCTCTTTTACCGCGAGTTTTCCGGCCTCGGCAGCGGTTCTTTCATCCGCCCGCTTCCCTTCCAGGTACGCTTCGACGGCTTTCAGCCGGAAAGGGATCGGCGCCACGGCGCTGAGAACCAGCCTCGCGTCTTTCATCTTCCCAACGGAGGAATTAAAGACCGCGGCTAAACCGGCGATAGGGAAGTCTATCGAATTCCGTATCCTGAACTTGTGATAACCCTGGCTGCTGCCCGGCTTCGGAGCCGGAACCAATATTTCCTTCACCAGCTCATCATGGTCCAGCACTGTGGATCTCAGGACGCCGGCGGTGAAGAAGTCTTCCGCCGCGATGGACCGGCGGGTCGTCCTTATCGTCGCGCCCAGGGCCGCAAGCGCCGGGGCCAGGTCCGAAGCGTTTACGGCGACGCAGCTGCAGTCGATGCAGCGGTCAGCCTCCGCAAGCAAACCCTCCCCGCTCAACCCTTTGCTTTCGGAACACTTGGTCCGGGCGGAGTGCTCCCCGCAGGCGGCGTTAAGGGCAAGGAGCGGGCTCACCGCGGCGTGAGCGCCGGCAAGGCGCTTGCGCCCGCCTAAATAGGTTTCTATCGCCCCCGCTGCCCGCCGGCCCGCCGCGATAGCGTGTATCACCGAGGCCGGCCCGCTTACCGCGTCCCCGCCGGCGAAAACCCCGGGCAAATTGGTCGCCTGCGTCGCTTCATCGGCGAGAATAACTCCGCGCTGAGTCTTAATGCCCGCCGCGTAGGCGAGCTCGGCGGACTGGCCGATGGCCAGTATGACCTGGTCGGCTTTTACTGTCTGTTTGCGCGCCGCGTCGAAACAGGGATTAAAGCGGCCTTCCGCGTCTAAAACAGAAGTGCAGGCGACAAATTCCAGCCCTTTAACTTTCCCGCCCGCTTCAAGGACGCGCTGCGGTCCCCAGCCGGCCAGTATACGCACGCCTGCCTTTACCGCCTCGGCGATCTCCGCCGGGAAGGCCGGCATCGTGTCCCTGGCCTCAAGGCATACCATCGTTACTTTCCGCGCGCCCGCGCGGCGGGCTGTTACCGCCACGTCCACAGCCACATTGCCGCCGCCGATAACAAGGACGCTCCTGCCCACGGCAGGCTTGCCCTCCGTCAGGAAAGCCATGCCGGAGGTAAGCAGCTCCGACTTCTCAAGCCGGATATTTTTCTGCGCCCAGGCGCCGGTAGCGAGGAAGACGCTGTCGTATTTCCCGCGCAGGGAGCGCAGGGACATGCCTTTTCCGCCGATTTCCGTATTGAACTTAAAAACTATGCCTATCGCTTCCAGCGCCGCTGCCTGGGCGCCGACCAGCTTCCTGGGCAGCCGGTACGCCGGGATAGCATAGGCGAGCATTCCGCCCGCCCTGGGCAGCCTGTCGAACACGGTAACCTGGTGACCGGCCATCCGCAGGTAATAGGCGGCCGCCAGCCCGGCGGGGCCGGAACCGACCACCGCTATTTTTTTCTTTGTCTGTTTCAGCGGCGGTTTCATGAGTTCCGCGGAATGTTCCAGGATATGGTTTCCTATGAACCGTTCCATGGCGCGGATAGAAACCGCCTCGTCGAACCCGCCGCGGTTGCACTTGCTTTCGCAAAGGTGCGGGCAGACGCGGCCCGTCATAGCGGGCAGAGGATTATTGTTAAGAATAGTGTCCGCCGCGCCGTCCAGGTCCCCTTTCCGTACGCGGGCCAGGTAAGCAGCTATCTCGACATTGCCGGGACAGGCCGCTGTGCAGGCGGGAGCGGCTGCGCGCGCGCCGCCGAACACGGAATGATAGCGGTTCTCGCCGAGGAGCGCGCCGCAATGCGTCCCGCCTTTTCTCAGGCAATGGAACTGGTCTTCCGGCATGCGGTAGTACCAGCATCTTGGTTCCTGGCAGAGATTCCCGGATATGGTGGCCATGTTCCTTAGCTGCGGCGAGGCCACGCTGCGTGCTGCCTCGGCGAGCACTTTGTATTTCCCGGCCACCGCTTTGTGCGCCGCGATATCGTGCAGAGGAGTAAGCGCGCCGATGCGCAGACCGCCTTTATCCTCCGAGATATAGCTCAGGCCGGGAATAGTTTTAAGGTCCACAACCAGGGAAGGACTTTCTTTGTGGATCTTGTCCTTAAGGGCGCCCAGCGCGTCCGTACCGCCGGCAAGAGCCAGCGCCCGGCCCGTCGGGACGGAGAGAGCGGCGGCCGCTTCTTTAAGGGTTTTCGCCGAAAGATGCCCGAATTTCTTCATCGCCATAAATTAAGCCTTCCCCAGCGCTTTCAGGACTTTTTCCGGCTTGACCGGGATATCGTCTATCCTGACGCCGATAGCGTTATAAATAGCGTTAAGCACCGCGCGCGGGGTGCAGGTGACAGTTCCCTCCCCGATGCCGCAGGCGCCGTACTCGCCGGCGCCCCGCCAGACTTCAAGGAGCGCCGGGTCTATCTCCGGCATGTCCGCCATGGTCGGGATCTTGTAATCGATCCAGTTGAAATTGAGCGGGACGCCGGTAGCCTGGTCGTAAATTATCTCTTCGGTCAGCGCCTCCCCGACGCCTATCACCTGGCCGCCTATCTGCTGGGCTTCCGCGCCCGAGGCGTACATCACGGTGCCGCAGTCGTTCAGCACGACCAGCTTCAGCACCTGCACGCGTCCAGTCGCGGTATCGACTTCAACCTCGGCGAAATTAGCGATATAGGGAACGCCCGTCTTTTCGGAATTAGGAGCCCTGCCCATTTCAACCACTACGGGGAGCATATCGCCCTTCATGAAAACGTCCTTGACCGTCAGGCCTTTGGCCGGGGCCGCCTTGCGGAAAACTCGCCCGCCGGAGATATCCAGGTCCTCGGCCCTGGCTTTCATAAGCTTCGAGGCTTTCTCGAGGATGCGCTGTTTTACTTCGAGGGCGGCGCGGGCCACCACCTCGGACTGCAGGTAGGAAACCGCGCTGTCCGTCTGTACGCAGTCTTTCAGGCTGGTCTCGGTGTCGACCGTATGCGGCCAGACTATATCGTCGGTACTGATGCCCAGGAATCCCAGCGCTTCCGCGCAGCCCAGCACATTGCAGGTATTTGAACCCGTGCCGGTCTCGACGGTGGGCGCGTCCAGCACTACGCTGCAGTCGGGGTTGACCGTAATTCTTATGCGGATCTCGCCGCGGCGCGCTTCCTGCCACTCGGCGTGCCAGGCCGGGTGGAAAGAAAAGCCAACGCCGCGCTTTTTGGTCCGGTCATGCACCGGCCCCTTGCCCGGCTTATGCCGCTTTTCCTTCCAGCCTATCCTTTTTGCGCCCTCGCCCAGCACGGCGGTCAGGCTCTTGTCAGGCAGGCCGCCCCACTCGTGGCCGAAATTCTTAAGCGCAAGGTCTACCGGGTCCATCCTGAGCTTTTCGGCCAGCATATCCACCACGTGGCCGAAGATAAGGTTGAACTGGGAATTCCCAACGCCGCGCATCATGCAGGCGGGAAGTTTGTTGGTGTAGACGCCGTAGGTCTCCATCCTGACATTGGGGATATAGGCGAGAGCCACCTCGGTGATCTCGGTCGGCGCGAACTTCATCGCGAACATGGTGTGGTCGGCGTAAGCCCCGGAATTTCCTATCCCTTTGAAATACATCGAAATAATGGTCCCGTCTTTCCTGGCGCCTATCTTGCCGGTGTAGATGGCCGGCTGGCGCGAGTCGTGAAAACTTTCCCGGCGGGAGTGCCTGAATTTAACCGGCCGGCCGGACTTCCTGGAAAGCAGCGCGGTAAAAAGGAAGAAAGGCTGGTCGCCCGTATCCCCGCGCCCGAACTGGCCGCCGACGTAGGAGCTGATCACGCGGACTTTATTGATCGGCAGGTCCAGCATCTGGCTGATATGCATCCTGCTCTGGTCCGCTTCGTAGGAATTGGACATAAGCGTGAGCTTGTCTTCTTTCCAGTCCACGAGGCAGCACCAGTTGTCGAGGGAGGCCTGCGTGGCGTTATGGTGCACGGAGGTGGCCTCGACGACGACTTCCGAGCCCGCAAAGCCTATATCGACATCTCCCTTGTCCACGAAGATGTCCGCGCCGCCGACCGGGTCTTTGGGCAGGATATTGTTCAGGGAGATCTCGGGATGGATGACCGGCGCGCCGGGCTTCATAGCCTCCAGCGGGTCGAGAACGAAAGGCAGAACTTCCCACTCCACCTTTATAAGCTTCAGCGCCTCTTCGGCTATCTGCTCAGTCTCCGCCGCGACCGCCGCGCCCACTTCGTCGGTGGCCCAGCAGGCGTGATCGCCCAGCACCCGGCGGTCGCGGAAATGGCGCCACATCATGCGCTCGTAAGAAACAGTATCCACTCCGTCGGTCCAGCCGGCGCTGGTAGGCTTGAGAGAGGAAACTTCCGGGTCCTTGCAGGTAAGAACGGCTTTTACGCCCGGCAGTTTTTCGGCCAGGCTCGCGTCTATGTTTTTTATCCGCGCGTGGGCGTAGGGGCTGCGCATGACCTTGGCGTACAGCATGCCGGGAAAGCGGCTTTTGAGTGTGATATCATCTACGAACTGCACTTTGCCGGAGGCTTTCTCCATCGCGTCGATGCGGGGACGGTAGGCCCCGATGAATTTGCGGGCTATGCGCGGCGTGTAAGGTCGGGGCGGGGTCATTTCTTCCCCCCTTCCGTAGTTTCCGAGGCGCTCTGCACCGCGCGGGCTATGCCGGAATAGCAGCCGCAGCGGCAGATATTTCCTGAGAGCCCCTCTTTGATCTCGGCCATGGAAGGTTTAGGGTTTTCGTTGAGCAGCCCCTTTGCCGCCATCACGAAGCCGGGCGTGCAGAACCCGCACTGCAGGGCCGTGCCGTAGCCGGGCTCGCATTGCGCGGCGAAGGCCTTGATAACAGGGTCGTCTTTGGAAAGGCCTTCTATGGTCTGGATCTCATGCCCCTGCGCCTCGACGGCGAGCTTCATGCAGGACAGGACCGCCTTGCCGTCCATCAGCACCGTACAGGCGCCGCAGGCGCCCTCGTCGCAGGCTACTTTAAGTCCGGTATAGCCGAGCTTTTCACGGAGCAGGAAAGAAAGAGTGGTTTCCGGCTCCAGGTCGCGGCCAAGCTCGAATTCATGCTGTTTCCCGTTAACTTTAATATTTACCGGAGACGGCTTCGCCCCGCGCGCCTGCTTCACGGATTTCTTATTCATCGTCTCCCCCCTCAGATCTTCCCGCCGGCCAGAAGGCCTTTCGCCAGGAGGCTCAACATGCCCTGGCCTTTTTTATACGGCTCGCCTCTCAGCAAAAGCTGCTCGACTTCAAGTTCCCGAAGCTCGCCCGGCTTCATCGCCAGCGGGTCGCGGTTCAAGATGACCATGTCGGCCGCTTTGCCGGCTTCAAGACTGCCGCGCTCTTTCTCGTCGAAAGAAGCCCAGGCCGCATTATAGGTGAATATTTTCAGGGCCTCCTGGATCGTCAGGGACTGCCCCGGGACATAATGGTTGCAGGCGGCGTGGATGCCCGCGATGGGGTCGGGAAGAGTGCAGGGGGCGTCGGAGCTTCCGCTCAGGACTATGCCCAGATCCGTCATTTTCCGCATAGGCGAGATCTCGCCCGCCCGGTCGCCCAGGATAGACCGGACATATTCGAGCGGTTCGAGGTCCCAGTCCAGGAAGGCCGGCTGGAACGGGATATGGATGCCGAGCGCGGCGCATTTCTGCAGCCCCTCTTCGGTCGGAAGACAGGCGTGGATGATGCCGTGGCGGTGGTCCGGCCTCGGGAAGTCCCTGAGCGCCGCTTCGATCGCCATCACGGCCTGGTCGAAGGCCGCGTCTCCGATAGCGTGCATCTCTATCTGCAGCCCCTCGCGGTTGGCTTGCTTAGTAAATCTCACTACCTCTTCATCGGTGTAAAATAGAACCCCGCTGTTTTCAGGGTTATTTGAATACGGCAGCCGCAGCGCCGCGTCCTGGCTGCCCATTCCGCCGTCGAGCGCCGTCGCGAAACAGCCGCCCACGCGGGGCAGCTTCCGCCTTCTGACCTTGTCCAGGTCCATGGTCTGGAAGAAGAGCCGGGTCTGGAAGCCGGTATTTAGCCCCCGGCCCAGGATCGTCTCCAGCGTCACGTCCAGGTCGAATGGAAAGCCGACGCCGGAGGCGGTATGCATCAGGCCGATGCCCTTGGCCGCCATCCCGTCCACGGCGGAAAGCATGTTCTTAAGCGTCCTGGGCAGGGAGATCTTTTTAGTGACGAAATCGGTGACGGCGAAAAAGGCTTCCTGGTTCATTTCCCCCGTCTCCGGGTGGAAGCCCCGCAGGGTTTTCACTTTGGCGGGAAGCATCTCTATCAGCCTGCTGTTAAGTATGCAGGCGTGGCCGTCGTACTTGATCAGGAACAGCGGCCGCTCCGGGCAGGCGCGGTCGAGCTCGCTTCTCGAGATCAGCCGGCGCTCGGCGACGCAGTGCGGAGAAGCCCCGAAGCCCATCAGGATCCTGTCGTCGCTTACGCGCGCGAATTCCTTTATCCGCTCGCCCAGCTCCGGCAGGCTCTTCGCGTGCCGCACGTCCATCCCGGCGTTAAAAAGTGCGTAAGAGGCGAAATGCAGATGCGTGTCCCCGAAGCAGGGAAGCAGCGCCCGCGCCCCGAGAGCCTCCGCCCGCGCGCCGCGATACGCGGCCGGAACTTCGTCACCGGCGTAAAGGATCCGCCCCTTGTCCTCCACGAGGTATTTGTGAACCCTGTTTTCCCTGTCGCAGGAAATAATAGCGCCGCTGTAAATTTTCATTTATGGATATCGTTATCCCGCGAACCTTTTTTCCCCTGCTTACTTTATCAGTTTTAAAGCCCCATTTCCAAGCTGGTGACACAATAAATGCGGATATGATAAGATTATAAGAAGCCGCAAGGTTAGGGGAGAGTTCAATGCCGAAAATATTAATAGTAGAAGACGAAAAATCCGTGCTGGAGATGCTTAAGACCTGCCTGGAAAGGCAGGGCTATATGGTCATTCCGGCCGAAACCGGCGCTATCGCCCTGAAATGGATCAAGGAAGTAAAGCTTGACCTGGCCATAATCGACCTCGGCCTGCCCGATATAAACGGGATGGAAGTCTGCAAGGCCCTGAAGGGAAATCCGCAGACCAAGAGCACGCCCATAATGATCCTTACCGGCAACCTCACCAACGAGGCGAAAATAGCGGGCAACCTCGAAGCCAACGCCGACCTTTTCCTGAACAAGCCGATAGAGCTCACCGACCTGAGGACGGCGGTAGGCACGATGCTGGAGAACGGGGAAAAGAAAAAGCTGCTTCTCCGCAGCGTCTACAAGAACTGACTTCCGCGGGATCTCAGCGAACGCTGAACAATGAAAAAGGCCGGGTTTCCCCCGGCCTTTTTTTGCGCGCGGCCAGACTGCGCGCGCCTTTATCTTGAGCGGCGGAGATAGGCCCTGTATCTCTCCGGGTGGTTAAGGACGGTGTCCCTGAGGTAAGCCAGCTGCTTTCCCATTGCTTCCCGGTACAGGTCCCTGCTGATCCGGTATCTTTTCCTGAAATGCACCTTCGCGTTCCCGGCCGCATCCCCGAGCGTGACCGCGAGACGTTTATCGATGAATTTGGCAAAATCCACGGTTTTGCGCAGCAGCTCCAGTTCCGAGGAATAGCCTTTTACCTGGCCCTCATGGAACTCCCGGTAAAGGAACAGCAGCCGCTCCAGGTAGCACCGGGACGCCATCTGGCCCAGCAGGTCCGAAGTTCCAAGCATGAACCCGGCTTTCTTTTCTTCGGGACCTGAGAAGCGGATCTTCTCCACCGGCAGCGCCATGTCGGTACACAGGATCATATTGACCGCCGACCGGGCGTCTTTCGAGGGGAAACCGTTCTTCCTGAAATAAGTTTTTAAGAAGTGAAGGCTGCGGTCCACATGGGTCAGGGTATACTTCGCCCCGGTGCCGGAGACGTCCTGGACGCTCTTGATGAAGCCTGCGTCATGAAAAATAGCGGCTATAAGCCCCAGCTTCGCCAGGCGGACGGGTATTTTTTTATGGGCGATGTTATGGCCGTCTATAAGCCTGGCCATGGCCAGAAAGGCGTCCGTGACATGCATCCTGTCGTGATAGCGCGTGTTGCAGGCGTGAAAGCCCGGGTATTTCCCGCTGTACAGGCGGAGGAAATCGGCAAAAACTTTGCGGACATCCCGGAACTCCCCGACCGGGTAGTAATTTATAAAAATATTCTTTACTTCTTCCAGGACCGCCTGCGGGCTGAACATATCCACAAGCTGCGAGAACTGGACTTGAGCAGGTTTTTTCCCCATAGCCTGATTTTATAGTATTTACAGTAGCACTTCAAACGCCGCCGCTCTCCGTCTCCTTTTTATTCACGCGCCAGGGCCTCGCGCTCGCTTCTCCGCCTTCGGCAGTACCGAGCGCCGATAATACGACTTCCCTTATAACTTCCAGTTCGAACGGCTTCGTCATATAGCTTATAGCGCCCATTTCCATAGCCTTTTCCGCCATTTCCAGCTCGCCGTTTCCCGTGAGCATAATAAACAGCGGCGCGTCCCTCGCTTCTTTATAGGCAAGAAGCACCTCAAGGCCGCCCAGCACCGGCATATTCAGGTCCAGCAGCACCAGGGAAGGGCGCTCCGTCTCTATCAAGCGCAGAGCGGCGCCACCGTCCTCCGCCAAAAGCACTATGCAGTCGGAAAATATTCGCATGAGGGTCGTCCTGATGCTTATCTCGTCGTCGGCTATAAGTATTTTATGTTTCATACTCTTTATTCGCCAGGCTGCCCCTATTCAAGCCAGATAGTCGCCGCTATTTTATTAAGCGCCTCAACTCTTGCCTTACTTATAGTATCCTCCATCTGCCTTTAATATACCTCCTGAAATGTTCAGAATATTATCAAATCGGGTCATAACGAAAAAAGACCCCGCATTATTGCAGGGCCCTAAAGTATCTACACTTGACCTGGAACGGGAGAAAGGACCGCAGGTAGTCCCGGCCTAAAGCGGCTTGAAACTCCGCTTAAGTATCCCGGCTACTCTTTCAAGAAGCTCTTCCGGGAGGAAAGGCTTGAGAAC
>JAVHPG010000186.1:0-1868 GCA_036170455.1 Elusimicrobiales bacterium | reverse complement strand
AGCAGCTTGGCCTTAGCCAGGTTCTGTATCATCCGCAGGTGCGAACCATCCGCCCGCGCCATCGACAGCGTCTCGAACAGCCGGGTGGCCCTTACGTATGTCACCGGACGACCGCACCGCGCCGCGAAGTTGCCCAGCGCGCAGGCTATGTAACTTTTACCGACCCCGGAAGGGCCGGTAATGATCACATTCCTGTTTCCGTCCAGCCAGGCCGTATTGCCCAGCTCAAGCAGGGACTGCTTGTTCAGGCCACGGCTGCGCCGGTAATCTATGTTTTCCAGCGAAGCCTCCTGCTTTAAATGCGCCCGCCGCAGCAGTCGCCTCAGCCGGCGGCAGTCCCGGTGGGCCTGCTCATCGGCGGCCAACAGCCCTACGAACTCGGCATGTGTTAGCTCCGCCTGCCTAGCGTCACCCAACCGCCCTGGCAGGCTTTCCGCCATGCCGTACAGCTTCATCTTGTTCAACATATCCACGGTCTGCTCATTCTGCATTTGTCCTCCTGTCGCTGTCGTTATAATACTGCCCGCCACGGATATTCTCATGGAAGGGCAAAACGTTCTGCACCGTCAGGGCGACCGGGTCCAGTTTGTCCAGGTTCTTAGCCAGGATCTCTTTGACGGCGTGATAACTGTAATTATGGTACCGCAGCGCACGTCCGGCGGCCGCCTCCAGCCGGTCATACCCACAGCTCTTGCCGAACCGCAAGATGCCGAAACAGGCTTTATAGCCCTGCTCGGGGTGCGCCTTCCCGGCGATGACCAGCTTAAGCAGCCGCTCCGTGTTCGGCCCGGTCTTTGCGGCCCATTCAAAGATACGCTCCGGCGTCCACTCCAGGTATGCCCGGTGCGGCGGCGGCAGATGCGCCTCGTTACGGATAAAACTGCCGGCTACCCGGCTGCGCTGATGCGCGGCCACCACCGCGCCGCCGTGTAAAACCTCTACGGCGTTCTCCGTCATGCGGATATCGACTTTCTCGCCTACCAGCCGGCAGGGCACGGTGTAAAAAGATTCGTCCGCCTTTATGCGGTAATCATTCTGCACGCGGGCACTGTACCACTCAGCGTATTCGTAGCACGTGCCGGGTAGCGCCAGGGCCGCCGGGCGGTCCAGCTCTTCAAACAACTCCCGCCGGGATTTCTTCACCGCTTTCATGGTGCGGCTGTTGAGCGCCTTCAATAATTCCCAGATGGCGGCGTTCAGCTCCGCCAGGCTGAAGAATACGCGGTTGCGCAGCCGCGCCAGGATCCACCGCTTGGCTACCAGTACGCCGTTCTCGACCTTCGCCTTATCTTTCGGGTGCACGGCCCGCGCCGGGATAACGACGGCGCTATAATGCTCGGCTAAACTCACGTAGGTGGGATTTAACACCGGCTCGTACAGCGATGGCTTTATGACGGCGCTTTTTAGATTGTCAGGCACCAGTATCCGCGGTACGCAGCCAAAATAGTCGAAGGCCCGCACATGCGACCCGCACCAGGCCGGTAGGGTCTGGCTCAGCGACGCCTCGGCGTAGGTAAAGCAGGACGCGCCCCAGACGCTTACAAAGAACTGCGTGGTGACCGGCTCGCCGGTAGCCTTGTCCCAGATCTCAAGACAGCTGGAATAGTCCACAAATAGCTTCTCGCCTGCTTTGTGCTCTTGCCGCATGCTATAGCTGCGCTTGCCAAGCCACTCACCGTAAAGTGCGCAAAAGGTGGAATACCGGTAGCCGTCAGGGTGCTGGGTGATGTACTCGTCCCAGAGGGTGTCGAGGGTTACGTTCACCTTCCTGTGCTTTATCTTTTCGCTGCGGATTAACTCAAAGTCCGGTAATGGGCGCGGCGCTATAAATAATTCTAATAATGTTTTCCGAAAATTCCCAATCTCTC
>JAVHPG010000185.1:0-1884 GCA_036170455.1 Elusimicrobiales bacterium | reverse complement strand
CGAAGATCCCGATAAGCACGCCCGCCCCGGCCGCGAAAGCGGGGGAAACAGTGCCGCCCGTCAGCTTGCTGACGCCCCAGGCGGTAACGATCGCGGCTATGAAGCCGGCGGCCGCGCCCTCCCAGGTTTTCTTGGGGCTGATGGTGGAAAGCTGGCGGCGCCCGAATGATTTCCCGAGGAAATAGGCGGCCGTGTCCATGATCCAGACCGTGACGATCAGGATCAGGGTCAGGGCGAAACCGTCGGGCCTGATGTCGCGGATCGCGACCAGGTGAAAAAGGCACCAGGAGATCATGAAGATCCCCAGCAGGGTGAGGCCTATGCGCTCCAGGTATTTTTTGGGCGAGAACAGCTCGTAGCTCATCACGCCTATTACCGTGAGCGCCAGGACGAGGCCGGTGAAATTATTGCCGCCCGCCTGCGCCGCGCTGTAGCGGTCGAAGTAAAGCGCCGCCGGGATCAGCAGCCCGAAAATGAAGAGCGTGGGAGCCTGTACCGGCTTCGCCCCGAGCTTCATCAGTGTGGAGTATTCATACAGCGACAGCGCTATGATGGTAAAGACGAAAACCGCGTAAGCCTGTCCGCCGGTGTGAATTAAAAAAAGCACTACAGGGATGCCGAACAGTGCGGTAAGAACCCTGGGTAAAAGCATTATTTCCCTCTCCTTCTTTCTCGCTCCTGATATTCCAGCAGGGCTTTCTCAAATTCTTCCTCCCGGAAGTCCGGCCAGTAGGTGTCAGTAACGTAGAACTCGCTGTAGGCCGTCTGCCACAGCAGGAAATTGGAGATCCGCATCTCGCCGGAGGTCCTTATCAGCAGGTCCGGGTCGGGCAGCGAGGGGGAATAAAGCAGTTTGGAAAATGACCCTTCATCGACGCTTTTCAGGCCGGAGGCCAGCGCCCTGTTGGCGGCGTCCAGTATTTCCTGGCGCCCGCCGTAATTGAGGGCGATGTTCAGGACCATGCCCTTATTGCCTTTAAGGCGCTCTTCCGCGGCGCGCAGGGCTTCCCGCGCCGGGCGGGGCAGCTCCTCGATGCGGCCGCTCAGCATAAGCCTCACGCCTTCCCTGTCCAGCTCGTCGGCGTAAGAGACGATGGTCCGCTTGAGCAGGAACATCAGCGCGCTGACCTCCAGCTTGGAGCGGCGCCAGTTTTCCGTGGAGAAAGCGTAGATGCTGAGCGCCTTTATGCCGGCGCGGCTGGCGAAGCGGACCACCGCGTGCACGGAATCGACGCCGGCCTTATGGCCGGCCACGGAGGGGAGGCCGCGCTTTTTAGACCAGCGCCTGTTGCCGTCCATGATTATAGCGACATGGGCGGGGAGGCGGGCGGGATCCAAAGTATCGTTTTTTTTAAATGCAGCCATTTAACACTGTAAAATACGGAGCGGGGCCGGAACCTCCGCGCTATAAGAATTTTCCCCTGCGGCCCCTAAACGGTGAGGAGGTCTTTTTCCTTCGCGGCGACTATCTCGTCAACGGTCTTTACGTTGGCGTCGGTCAGCTTCTGCACGGCTTCCTCGTTGCGCTTCTGGTCGTCCTCGGAGACTTCCCCGGATTTCTGGGCCTTCTTCACCTTTTCCAGCGCGTCCCGGCGGACGTTGCGCATCTGCACGCGGGAGTCCTCTCCCATGCTATGCACTACTTTCACCATCTTCTTGCGCTGGTCCTCGGTCATCGGGGGGAGGTTAATGCGTATAACGCCGGAGTTGCGCGAGGGGGAGGAGCCGAAATCTATTTTCCGCAGGGCTTCCTCGACGGCGTCAACGGCGCCGGCGTCCCAGGTGCGGACCTCGA
Organism: Elusimicrobiales bacterium; assembly: GCA_036170455.1. Lineage (GTDB taxonomy): Bacteria > Elusimicrobiota > Elusimicrobia > Elusimicrobiales > UBA9959 > UBA9959. Next base: position 89 of record JAVHPG010000185.1, on the reverse strand, counting down.
TGGTGCGGGGCTCGGGTATCGAGATCGCGGCCACCTGCTTAAGGGGGACCTTGGAGCCGTAGTATTCCACGTAGACGTTATCCAGCAGC
>JAVHPG010000184.1:0-9233 GCA_036170455.1 Elusimicrobiales bacterium | reverse complement strand
TTCTACGAGATACCCATGCTCCTTACAAATTTACACCCGTTATTCTAACACAACCAAATGGCCCGGGAGGACTCCTCCTCAGGTTCCGGAGTAAAAGGAATGCCCGGCAGCCATCCCGTAGGCGTAAGCTTCGACTGTTCCTATTGCCACCAGGACAAGCATTCGACCCAGCTCGAGCTCTACTCCGGCAGGCTGCCCGAAGAGATAAAGGGCTCATCCCTGCCTGAGATGCCCAGCCCGATGTTCAAGGCCGGCGTCAACTGCATAGGCTGCCATTACCAGGATAAGTCCACGGACGGCGGCTACGGCGGGCATACGCAGAAGGCTTCCGAGCAGGCCTGTTCGAAGTGCCACGGCGATAAATTTAAGGGGACCTGGGCCCGCGCTAAAGGCGATGTCGGGACCGCGCTAAAGCAGCTGGCCGCCAAGATAGAAGCGGCGAAGGGCGAGCTCGCCAAGGCCTCCCGGCCGGAAGCCGAGCTTAAGAAGGCCCGCCTGGCGCTTGCGCACGCCCGGAACCTGGAGCAGTTCCTCGGCGCGGCGCACGGCGAGCACAATATCTACCTGACCTCCCTGATCATGCGCGAGGCCGACCGAGCGCTGGGCGAGACCGGCCGTGCGCTCGCGGTGGAGCTTACGGACATTTCAGCGGAGCCGCTCATTTCCGGTTCCTACTGCGCCACGCAGTGCCACCAGGAAGTGGGCGTGAAAGTTCCGCCGGAGACAGTAAAAGTCCCGGCTTCCAACCCTGTCGCGGCTGTCGCCGGCAAGACGATGCCGCATAAGGCCCACACCGAAATGATAGGCTGCGTAAAATGCCACGACATAGGCGGCCACAAGAGCGTGCCGCTCGGGAAGAATTACGCCGATACCTGCAAGGGCTGCCACTAGGAGCCGCGGAGGCCGGCGGCCGTGACCGCCGGCTATAACTCTATGTTCGGAAATCTCAAGGTTCGTCTTTTTCTTCCCGGCCTGCTCCTGGCCGGGATATCCCTTAATTCCGCCGCCGCCGGCGGCGCTCCCGATATTTCGAAGACCCCGGCCTACGAGCTTCTCGGCGCCCTGGGCCTCCTTAACGTCGCCCCGAAGGAAGGCCTCTCCGTAGGGGAGAAGACGCCCCGGCCGGATTCCTCCTATGTGGTGCGGCTCACTCTCGATTCAAAGCCGGCGCCCGCGCCTTTCGCCGCCCGCGGGCTTGGCATCCTCCAGAACGACCTGGTCAACAGCAGCACCGTTTCCCTCCGGGGTTTCGACCTTTTATACAATAGCAAAGACAGGCTTATAGCCGTATTCCCGGTCATTCCCGACGAAGTTTTTAAGAGAGAGCCGCAGAGCAGGGAAAAATGGGAAGAGATCAGGCCCGCCTACTACGATCTCAGCCAATACTACATGGAAGTCCCGCGTCCCGGCTCCCCCGGCGAAGTGGAAAAATGGATAGCGTTCGCGGATAGCTGCGGGAAGGACCAGGTCCTCATCTCCGGGTTCGCTCAAGAGAGGTTCAAACCGGTGATCGCCGCGTATCCTTCCTTCCTCAGGACGAGGCTTACTTACCGTCTGCACGAGATAGACGCAGTTACCGGCGAGTGGGTCACCTATGAGTTCAGCCCGCTGGCCTTTAAACAGGCTTCTTCGACAGGCCCCGTTCTATCCGATGTGGAACCGGAAGAGCTCATGCGCCTTTTTCGGGAGGTTAAGCCGAATAAGCGCCGGACAGTGATCCCGACCTTCCCCACGGTCTACGCGCTGGCGAATATTACCCCGGACGAGACGGAGTACATGCGGCAGGTTTCCACCAAGTTCTCCCTTGCGCCGGATTCGGATATCCTGGTCGTAGGCCCCGGCACCGGGATAGACGCCTGGGCAGCTTCTTTCAGGACCAGCCGGCCGGTCAGCGTGGCGGGGATCAACCCGCTTGAAGTCGCGAACACCGTCGCCGCGGCGAAGATCTCGGGCTTCAAGGTCCGCGCTATCATCGCGGACAATGTGGCCGATGAAGAAGGAAAATCCAGGTTCCCCGGAGAGACCTTCGACGCCGTCTTCTGGAATATGCCGGCGGTCTGGGAAGAAGGCTTTCCGGCCGGGCACATCCCCTCGCTGTACGATCTCTGGGACGGCGACATAGGCGGCTCCGTCCTTAAAAGGTTCGCGAAAGCCCTGCCCGGGCTGCTTAAGCCGGATGGCCGGGCATTCCTGTGGAATTTCGCGCCTTATGTGGACGGCAAGAATCTTGTAGCCGAAGCGCTCGGGTCCGCCGGCGCCAAAGAGAAGGTTTTCAATGTAGAGGTCGAACGTTTTTTAAAGCGCAAGCTTCCCAAAGAAGAATGGTTCAAAGGCTGCCTCTATACCGTTTCGCGCCCGCGCTAGCTCCTCCTCCGGCCGGGAAGACGGCCGGCCTCCCCAGAATTTCACGCAAGTGCCGGGAAATTCCGCCTCCCGCGTAATAAGCACTTTACACGACGGGACTTATTTTTGCGGCCTTAGCCGCCGTTTTGATATAATTGTCCTGTAAGAGCTTTCCAAATCCTCCCGGTTCCGGCGTCTGCGCGGCAGCTTTTTTACTAAGGACCCTGCGATGAAACTTATAAATAAACTCGCCTCTATACAGTTCTTTTTCACCCTCTCGGCCCTGATGCTGATAGCTTTCCTGCTGGGCGGAGTAATCCCCCAGGGCGAAGCTCCGGAGGCTTACCAGCAGATGTTCGGCCGCCTTGGCGGGAACCTGGTGGTCGCGCTGCGGTTCAACAACGTGTTCTCCAGTTTCTGGTTCCTGGCCCTTATGGCCGGCGGCGCCCTCAATATGGTCGCCTGCACGGTAAAGCAGTGGAAAGTCCTTAAGCTGCGCCCCGGCGTTTTCCTGAGCCATGTGGGCGTGACGCTGATGTTCGTCGGCGGAGCGGTGCACGGACTCTTCGCCGTGCGCGGCATCATGGCGCTCGAGACCGGCCAGGTCAGGAACGAATTCGACAGCGACGCCGGGGGGGCCCTGGCGCTGCCGTTCGAGGTGACGCTGAAGAATTTCCAGATACACTACTGGGACCAGGAGAAGCACATCATCCACGTGCTTAAAAAGTGCGAAGAGCCGGGGCATGAAGGCGAAGACCTGGTCGAGTCCGTGGAAGTAGCGCCCGGCAAGGACGCGCATTTCGCCTCGACCGGCGCGGACCTGGCTATCCTGGGCTTTTATCCTAATTTCTCCATCGGCAATGCCGGCCCGATGACCGTCAATGAAGCCAGGGAAAACCCGGCCCTCGCGGTAAAGCCGGCGGGCGCAAAGGCCCCGAAGGCCGCTAAGGCCAGCTACCTTTTCGCCAACCACCCCGACTTCCACGGCGTGCAGGCGACGGACGGGTTCCGGTACGTTTACGAATATAATCCGGGCAGGGTAAAGCAGTTCGAGAGCCGCATCGCCTTCCTCGAAAACGGCGTAGAGAAACTGGATAAACTTATCAACGTCAATTCCCCTGCCGCTTACAAGGGCTACCGGTTCTACCAGTCCGGTTACGACCCGAAAAACCCTAATTATTCGAGCATACAGGTTTCCAAGGACCCAAGCGTTTTCTTCATCTACGCCGGCTTCGCCGCGCTGATGATAGGCCTCTCTATGGCGTTCTGGAAGGAGATGAAATAATGGAAATATCGCTTAAAGCTTCTTTCGTTTTTTACGGCCTCGCCATGGCGGCTACGCTGCTCGGCTTTCTTCTTAACAAGCCCTGGAAATTCAAGTACTCCGTCCTCGCTCTGTTCGCCGCCTGGCTTACCAGCACCTACCATATCGGAGCGCGCTGGTACCTGGCGGGCAGGGCTCCTCTTTCCAACCAGTACGAATCTCTGGTCTTCCTCATCTGGGCCTTTGTCGGCGCCTACCTGCTGTTCAAGCATTTTTCCGGCCGGGAGCTTGAATGGCTGGCGCCCTGGACGGCCGTGGTGGCTTTGCTTAGCATGGGGGGGGCTTCCTTCCTTGAGTCGAGCATTTCGCCGCTGGTTCCGGCCCTGCAGTCCAACTGGCTGCTTATCCATGTAAGCACAGTGATGACCGGGTACGGCGCGCTTTTGCTCTCTTTCCTCGGCGCCGCGGTGTATTCTTTCATGGGCGCGCAGGACGAGAAGAAAAAAAGCCTCGAGTCCCTGACTTACAGGGCCTGCCTGGTGGGCTTCTGGCTGCTCACAATGGGGATAATCACCGGCGCTGTCTGGGCTAATTCGGCCTGGGGTTCCTACTGGTCCTGGGACCCCAAAGAAACCTGGTCCCTTATCACCTGGTTATATTACGCGGTGGCGATTCATTTAAGAAGGACAAAGGGCTGGAAGGATAAGAAGTTCGCCAGCCTTATGCTCTGGGGCTTCCTTCTGGTGATGTTCACTTATTTCGGCGTTAATTACCTGATGTCGGGCCTGCACAGTTACGGCAGGGGTTGATAGACCGAACATGGATATCTTTCCTGATTTCGCGGCTATGTCGGCCTGGAGCGTAAGGCTCGCTTTCGCTTTTACTCTTCTCGCAATGGCCCACGGGGTCTATTTTGTCTTTAAACGGGAACAGAAGATCTTCAACTCCTCTCTTCTCCTCCTGGGCGGCGCCGTGCTTTTGCAGGCGGCGGCTTTTATCGCTCTTACGCTTTTTTTCTGGTACGTTCCCGAGAACAGGTATCTTACCCCGCTGAACATCCCGCGCGGAATGGTGCTTGCGCTCGGTTTCTGCGTGAACGCGCTCCTTCTCGCGCTTGAACTGCGCAGGGGTACCGGCATCACTTTAGTTTTCGTTCTGCCCTGGAGCCTGCTTCTGCTTGCCGTCCCGCTTTTCTCCGCTTTCCCGGGGCTCGACGCTTTTACCCTCCAGGCGAGAAGCCCTTTGTCGGCCGTCCATAATTTGCTTTTCATGGTTTCATACGCTATGTTCATAAACGCTTTCGGGGCGAGCTCCTCCCTGCTTCTGTCGGACAGGGAGCTCAGGGCCAGGAAGCCTCACGAGGCGGCTTTCGCTCTGCCTTCTATCGGAGACATGGACAAGCTTATCTGGCGGCTGGTAGAGATCGGCTTCCCGCTTTTTTCCGCCGGCTTCCTTCTCGCCGGCGTCCAGCTTTATCTTAAATACGGCCGCCTGCCCGGCTCGGACGTGAAAGAATTGGGGGCGATCGCGACTTTTCTTGTTTACGGTCTATACCTTGTATTAAGGAAATACGGCGACTGGCGCGGGACCAAGGCCGCCTGGGCCAATGTCGCGGGCTTCGTCTTTATCGCCGCCACAATGATGCTGTCGAGCCGCCTGATCGCGTACCATAGATTTTTCTGAATTCACCCTTATAAAAAATGGAACTAGTCCTCGTCGGCCTTTCTCATAAAACCTGCTCGGTGGAAACGCGCGAAGCTTTCAGCATAAGCCCGGAGCGTAAGCTCCTGCTTCTCAGGGCCATGCTCTCCGGCGGCCTGGCGGCCGAAGAGCTGGTGTGGGTGTCCACCTGCAACCGCGTGGACCTTTACGCCGTCGGAAAGAAGAAGGACTGCGAAGCGTCCCTGATAGGCTTCCTGAGCGACCCGTCGCAGTACGACGCGAACAAGGCGGGCGGCGGGCATTTATACAGCAAGACCGGCAAAGAGGCGCTGGACCACCTCCTTAACGTGGCCTGCGGGCTGGACTCGATGGTGGTGGGGGAGAACGAGATCCTCGGCCAGCTCAAAGATTCCTACTACGGCGCCAAGTCCGCCGGCGTTACCGGCCGCCTGACCAATACTCTCTTCCAGCGCGCCATCGGAGTGGGCAAGCATGTGCGCGCAAATACGAAAATAAGCCAGGGCGGCCGCTCTGTAGCTTTTGTCGCCGTGCAGTACGCCGGGCGGATCTTCGGCGACCTGGATAAAGCTAAAGTCCTTCTTCTGGGCGCCGGAGAGATGGCCGAGTCAGCGGCGCTGGCTTTCTCGGAGAAGAAGGCCGCCCTTACCGTCATCAACCGGACCTTCGCCAACGGGCAGGAGCTGGCCGCCAAATTCTCCGCGCAATGCCTCCCGTGGGAGAAGCTCGAGGAAGCGCTGACGGACGCCGACGTGATCCTAGTTTCCACCTCCGCCAAGGAGCCGGTGCTTACGAAAGACCTGATGGCCGGGGTGATGAGCCTGCGGCACGGGAACCCCGTTTTCCTCGTGGACATCTCCGTCCCGCGCAATATCCAGCCCGAGGCCGGCCAGCTTTCCAACGTCTACCTGTATAATATCGACGACCTGGAACGGATCGTCGCAGAGAACCTGGCGCAATTATCAGGCGAGATAGATAAAACGCGGGCGATAATCGGGACCAAAGGCGCGGAGATGTGGGAGAAATTCACCAACGATTCCTCGGTCGACCCCGCCGCTTTCAAGGAGCCGCTGGTGATAGGAACCCGCGGCTCCAGGCTGGCTCTCGTGCAGACGAATATTATCTGCGGCCTGGTCCGCAAAGAAGGCGTGGCGATAGACCAGAAGATCATCAAGACCAGCGGGGATATTTTCCTGGACGATTCCGTGGAAAAGCTCATCGCCAAAGACGGCAAGGGGCTTTTCGTAAAAGAAATAGAGCGCGACCTGATCGACGGAGGAAGCAGGCTGGCGATGCATTCCCTGAAAGACCTGCCGGGCGAGCTCGCGAGGGGGCTGATGATCGGTTCCTATCTTAAGCGCGAGGACCCGCGCGACGCTCTCGTTACCCGCGGCGGAGTTAAACTGGCGGACCTGCCGGCGAACCCCAGGATAGCCACCGGCTCGCTCAGGCGGCGCTACCAGCTGGCCAAATTGCGGCCCGACGCGGTTTTCGCCCCGCTGCGGGGGAATATGGATACCAGGCTGGCGAAGCTGGACCGCGGGGACTGCGACGCTATCGTAGTGGCCTGCGCCGCTTTCAAGCGCCTGGGCCTGGAAAAGCGGATCAGTCAGATCTTTACCGCCGATGAGGTGGTGCCCGCTCCCGGGCAGGGCGTGATAGTCGTAGAGGCTGTCGCCTCCGATCTGCCCGTGATGCGGCTGGCGCGCAGGCTGGACCACGCGCGCACGCGCATCTGCGCGGAAGCCGAGCGCCTGTTCCTGGCCGAGATGGGCGGCGGCTGCGCTACCCCGCTAGGCGCCCACGCCGAGATCACCGACGAGGGCCTGCTGTTCCGCGTCTTCTGGTCGGCTCCCGACGGAAAAAAGCGGATGAATTTAGACACTTTTATTGATTGCGCCAAGATGACCGAAGCCATAACGGACCTGGCCGCGAAGATAAAGCTGCTCGTTTAGCGATAGGTCGGGGGCGGTCGCCCGGGCGGCCGGAACGCAAAACCGGCGTCGCGCACACCGTGCGCGCGCCTGCTGCTCTCGGACTCGGCGCTACGCAAGCCTCGTCCTCCGAGGAGCTTTTGCTAACCCGGCCACCCGGTCAACCGCCCCACAGGGTTCCATTAATTTTTTTTATGAAAACCATTTTAGTCACCGGGCCTGACGGCTATATCGGGGGGCGGCTTGTCGGCCGGCTGCTGGCTAAGGGGTATAAAGTGCGCTGCCTGACGCGGCACCCGGACCACCTTTCGGGGCTGCCCTGGGCGGGCAGCGTGGAGATCTTCAAGGGAGACGTTTACAAGAACGAAGGGCTGGCGGCGGCGCTGGCCGGGACCGACGCCGCTTATTACCTGGTGCACTCGATGCTGGACGTGCCGGGTTTTGAAAAGATGGAGGAACTTTCCGCTCTCAATTTCGCAAAAGCCGCGTCGGCGGCGGGCTGCGGCCGGGTGGTCTATCTCGGCGGACTCGGGAAGGACGAAGAAGGCCTGTCCAGGCACCTGCTCTCCCGCCACCGCGTGGGGGAAGTTCTGCGCTCCTTCGGGCCGCCTGTCACGGAATTCAGGGCCGCTATCATAGTAGGCTCGGGCAGCGTCTCCTTTGAGATGATCCGCTACCTGGTGGAGCGTATGCCTGTCATCCTCACCAGCCGCCTGCTGCAGGCGCGCTGCCAGCCGCTGGCGGTCAGGGACGCGCTAGCCTATCTTGTGGACTCCCTGGAGAAGCCGGCGGCCGCGGGCCGGATCATAGAGATCGGCGGGGCTACTTCCCATTCCTACGAGGAGCTGCTGCGGCTCTACGCGGACATCAGGGGCCTGAAGCGCCGGTTCCTGAACCTGCGCCACGGGAACGTGGGTTTCGGCGGCACGATAGTCGGCCTGATAACGCCCGTGCCCAGAAGGCTCGCTCGCCCGCTGCTGGAAAGCCTGAGCTGCGACGTGATCTGCAGAACCACCGCGGCCGCGGAGCTTTTTCCGGAGATCAAGCCGATGGATTACGCTACGGCGGTGAAGCGCGCGCTGGTGCGCCTGAGCGAGAACGCGGTAGAAACCTCCTGGACGGCGGCTTATACGCCGTCCTACGCCAAGCCCTATACTTTTGAGGACCGGGAAGGCCTTATCCGCCACGCGCACGTGCTGGAAGTCGCGGCTCCCGCGGAGGCCGTGTTCAAAGTCTTTACCGGCATAGGCGGGAGGCGCGGCTGGTTCTACTGGAAGTGGCTTTGGGAGCTGAAGGCGCTGCAGGACCGCCTGGTCGGAGGGATAGGGATGCGCCTCGGCCGCCGCCACCCGGACATGATCCGGCAGGGGGAGGTCCTGGATTTCTGGCGCGTGGAGCGGGTGATAGAAGGGCGGATGCTGCTGCTCCGCGCCGAGATGCGGCTGCCCGGGAAAGGCTGGCTCCAGTTCGAGGCGGTCCCTTCGGCGCTTTTTCCGCCGGGCTCCACTACGGGCTGCGGTTCCTGCACGCTCCGCCTTACCGCCTATTTCGAACCCCGGGGCCTGTTCGGCAACCTTTATTGGTATTCGCTCTACCCGGTCCATGTAATTATTTTCCGCGGCCTGGCGCTGGAGATAAAGCGCCGCGCAGAAGCACTGTGCACCTGAATAAATAAAAAGAACGGGAGCGGCCTAAACCGCTCCCGTTCTCCTTGCTCCCGGGGCGCCCGGTTTATTTCTCGTTCTTCTTCATAAACATATTCAGCAAGTCTATGGGCACCGGGAAGATGGTAGTGGAATTGTTATCCGTGGCTATCTCGGTGAGGGTCTGCAGGTAGCGAAGCTGGATGGCCGCCGGGTTGACCGCCATGATGGCGGCGGCGTCGGAGAGCTTCTGCGCGGCCTGGAATTCGCCCTCGGCGTGGATGATCTTGGCGCGGCGCTCGCGTTCGGCCTCGGCCTGCTTGGCGATGGCGCGCTGCATTTCCTGCGGGAGGTCCACGTTCTTAACTT
>JAVHPG010000183.1:0-1888 GCA_036170455.1 Elusimicrobiales bacterium | reverse complement strand
TTCGTGCGGATGTCCTTGGGCGGGGTCCGCGACGAATCCGAGATCCGCGGCCACCGCCGCACGTACGTCGCCTCCATGCCCGGCCGCATTATCCAGAGCATGAAGAAAGCCAAGAGCCGCAACCCCGTTTTCCTGATGGATGAAATAGACAAGATGGGTTCCGACTGGCGCGGCGACCCCGCGGCGGCCCTGCTCGAGGTGCTGGACCCGGAGCAGAACAGCGAGTTCAGCGACCATTTCCTGGACGTCCCCTACGACATCTCCAAGGTAATGTTCATCGCCACGGCCAACACGCTGTGGGGTATCCCCGTCAGCCTGCGGGACCGCATGGAGATAATCGATTTCAGCGGCTATACCCACTACGAGAAGATAGAGATCGCCAAGAAATTTCTCATCCCGCGCCAGACGAAGGAGCACGGGATAAGGGAAGGCGTGCTTAAGATCGACGATAAAGGCATAGACGCCGTGATCCGCGGCTATACCCGCGAGGCCGGCGTGAGGAACCTGGAGCGCGAGTTCGGCTCCATGTGCCGCCGCTCCGCGCGCATGATCGTCGAGCAGAAGCTGACCTCTGTGAAGGTTACTCCCGAGAACCTGGGCGAATACCTGGGAGTTCCCAAGTTCCTCACCACCCGGGTCTCCTTTAACGCGGTGGGCATGGCCACGGGCCTGGCCTGGACCGAGAACGGCGGCGAAGTGCTGGCGGTGGAAGCGGTGGCCGTGCCGGGAAAAGGCGCGCTCACCCTGACCGGCAAGCTGGGTGAAGTTATGAAGGAATCCGCTCAGGCCGCCTTTTCCTACATCAGGTCAAGGGAGCTCGCCCCGGCTTCTTTCGTCGGTTCGCACAATTTCCACGTGCATGTCCCCGAGGGCGCGATCCCCAAGGACGGTCCTTCGGCCGGGATAACGCTGGCGACGGCCCTCGCAAGCCTTTTCACGGGCAGGGCCGTCAAGCAGAACCTCTCCATGACCGGCGAGCTGACCCTGACCGGCAGGGTCCTGGCTATCGGCGGCCTTAAAGAGAAAGTCATTGCTTCGTTCCGCGACGAGATCAACACCGTAATCTTCCCCCGCGCCAACCTCAAGGACCTCGAGGAGATCCCGCCGGAGATCCGCGCTAAAATGCAGCTGCACCCGGTGGAGAGGATGGACGAGGTGCTGGAGCTGGCCCTGGAGCCGGCGGCGCCCCGGAAGAAAGCCGGGCCCCGTCCCGGGAAGAAAGTGAAAAGCCGCGGCTAGCGCGTTTTTCAGCGGCAGGATCTCCCGGGAAGGTGTTTAGACTATGAAGACTTTGCTCTACAGGCGGAATTGTCGCGCTGCCGCGCTCTCCCTCGTCTGCTTTCTGGCGCCAGCCCTGTCCCCCCTGCCCCTTTCCGCCTACGAGGACAAACTTTCCACGGCGGAGATCGAGGGCACGCTGGAAGGGACCAAGCTCAACGAAGTCTTCTCCCAGTACCTGGCCACCATACAGATGTACGACCCCGAGCGGGCTACGCGGCTGGGCCTGCACGACTCCGACGCTTCGCTCACCGCCCGCTCTCAGGAGAGGGTCAACCGGCAGCTCGAGGCCTTCAAGCGGCTCCGCGCCAAGCTCGCGGAGATCCGGAAAGATTCCATGTCCTCCGGGCTCAGGGTGGACTACGAGCTCCTGGACCATATGCTGGAAGTCGACGTCTACGAGATGGAGAATCTCTCCCTGCTCGCCCGCCGCCCGCAGCAATACCTCGACCCTCTTTTCCTGGTCTACCAGATGATGAGCAAGGACTACGAGGACTACAATACCCGCGCCTCCAACGCCATCTCCCGCCTCCAGCTGTTCCCCTCCATCCTCGCCCAGGCCGAGCGCAATCTCTCCCATCCGCCGGGGATCTGGGCCGAGCAGTCGCTG
>JAVHPG010000182.1:6540-9249 GCA_036170455.1 Elusimicrobiales bacterium | reverse complement strand
TAAGGTTCACCGGCTTTCTTCCTTTATGTCCGGAGGGCGGCTGCGGAGCCGGCCGCCCCTTTCAGAAAAACGGCGCCCCGCAGCCAGCCGGCTGAAATGCAGGAGACGGCTATCGGGGTGAACAGCGTCTTGATGGTCTTGTTCCAGAAGGGATAATTCTCGTCCGCCAGGCGCAGAAGCCCGGCGGAGACTACGAGGAAAACTACCGGAGACAGCCAGAGTTCCCGCGGCAGGACGGCCAGCAGGCTTTGCTTCGTAAGCAGGGTCGAAAGTCCTACCGCCGCCGAAAGCGCCCAGATCAGGAAGCTGGCCAGGGCGAAGATCACGCCCGTCAGCATCATGCTGAGCGTGTACTTCTTCCACAGGAAAAGGAGGAACGAAAACACGACCAGCGCCGAGGGGATGAACCAGAGGGCGTAGGCCATCGCCGCCTGGTGCTGGCCGTAGAAAGCAAGCAGGTCGGACCGGAAGGCAGAAAAGCTCTGAAATTTAGCGGGCTCCCGCGTCTTGAGCCGCTTCATTATTTTCCCCGCCGCGCCCGGAAGCGCCATTTCGCTCGGAGAGGCGGCGCCGCTCCCGCCGGCCAGGCCCAGCTGCCTGGTAAGCCCGTTGGATTTGAACTGCAGTTTCGGTGCCGCGTCCTGCATCAGCCCGCGCTCCTCGTCCGAAAGCCCCGCCGCCGACCTCGGCTGAGGGTTGCCCAGTGCTCTAAGCTCCGCCACGGTGTTCCCGAGGTCGGCTAATTCGCGGCCCGTCTCCCTCGAACTTTCATCGGCAGTCCCCGTCTCCGGGAGCCCGGGCATTCCGGCCGCGGGCAGCCCGGAAATCCCCCCCAGCATATTAGGCAGGTTGGCGGCGCCCGCTGACATGGCGCCAAGCAGAAGAAGTTTAAGCAGGTTCTTTAACATCTTCTCCTTCGTAGAAGCCCACGACCCTGCCTATGGTCTGCACATAGGCGAAACCCCGGCCGGGCTTATCCAGCTCGACTTCTTTTACTATCCCGTCGAGTATCTTGTCCGCGGTTTCCTTCGTGGCCGCTATCAGTATTACCTGTTTCTCGGCTTCGATGAACATCCCGAAAAGGCTCAGTTTCTGCCTCACGCCGGTGCCGCGGCCGTAAAAGCTGGTAACTCCGGGCGCGCCGGATTTAAGCGCGGCGTCTATGGCCCGCTGCCCGTCCTTGCGCTGCACCACCACGGTTATCAGTTCCATGCTCCTGCTCATTGATCCTCCAGTGCCGTAATAAGTTCTTGTAAAATACTGCGTATATCTTATGCCGCCCCGCCGCAGTCAAGTATATCAAAAAATATAAACTGCCGCCCCGGCGTTATCTATGGAAGGGAAGGAGGCTGTCCCCTGGCGGGTTTAACCGGCGCCGGCGCGGCCGGCCCGGGGAGTTTAGGGCGCCTGGCCTTTTTCCCGGGACAGACCTTGTCCAGCGCGCGCGACAAAGCCCCGTATTTTTTAAGGCGCGGATTTATCCGGATCAGGGCCCGGGCGGCGGCAAACCGCTGGCGGCAGTCCTTTGACTTAAAAGCGATCCATAAATCCGGCACGGCCTCGAAGGCTGCCGGCCCCATGGCGCCCAGCGCGGCGGCCGCCGCGATCCTGGCTTCCGGGTCCGGGCTTCTAAGCGCGGCCGTCAGAGCGGCCGTATCATTAGCCTTGGGGGTTGGGGCCGGCGGTACCGCTCTAGCCAGGGCGGTTTTGGCCCAGCCGGCGGCGGCGTCGGTTCCGCCGGCCACTTTTTCGAGCGCGGCGGCCAGGTTCTTTGGAAGGGAACTATAAGCGGCAGGAGAATAGGAGGAGAGGGCCATGGCCGCCTGCCCGCGCACTTTTTCGTCAGTGTCTTCAAGCGCGCCTATAAGAGCTTCCGCCGCCTCCGCCGGCGGAGGAGTCATAGAAGAGAGGATCTTCGACGCCCCGGCGCGCGACGAAGGATTCGCCGATCTTAAGGCGGCTGCCAGCCAGAGCCCCGCCGGGCTGCCGACCGCGGATAAGGCGGCTGAGGCCTGCCCTGCCACCGCCGGGTCATTACTTATTGCCGCGCGCGCGAGGGCCGGTATAGCGCTTTCAGCCGCCGGGCCCATCTGGCCAAGTACGGCTGCCGACCACAGGGCCAGTTCCTTCTTTCCTTTTTCGAAATTCTTTATCAGCGCGGGCACTGCCGCGGCTCCTTTGTAGATAAGTGCCTGGCTTATTTTCGAGCGGAGGGCGGGATCCGTAGTGACGAGGGCGGCCGCAAGCGCGGGCGCGGCCGCGTCCAGCCTTTTAAGCGCCCTGTCGGCGGAGTCGGCTACGTCCGTGTCCGCGTCATTGAGCGCCGCTATAAGTTCCGGGATAGCTCCGGCCGCGGCGGGCCCGAGGTCCTCGATCGCGGCGGCGGCGCGGGCCCTGTCCGGAGAATCTTTCTTTTTCAGGATCTTTTTAAGGCGCGTGACCGCTTTATTTTTGGATTTCTCGCTTGATTTAGCGACAGCCTCTATCGCCTCCGACCTTACTAGCGGGTCGTCTGCCAGCAGGCGGCCGGTGACGGAAGAGCAGCCGGCCTGCAGCAGCGCGGCGGCGCAGATCGAGTAAATAGCGAGGCGTTTCATAGCAGATATAAGGATACAATACTTGCGCATATCCCGTCACACGGGCGTGCGGAGTTCGATTATGCGGGATGTAAAAAACGCGCCCGGGGCCTTCCCCGGGCGAGATCGGAAG
>JAVHPG010000182.1:0-6530 GCA_036170455.1 Elusimicrobiales bacterium | reverse complement strand
AAAAACCCCCCGCCGGGGTACGGCCCGGGGCGCGTCTTCTTAAGCCGGACCGGTTTTAGTCGAAGCTTATTACCCTCGACGGGGCGAGATCGCCCGCGCCTATCGCGCTTGAATCCATCTGCCGCACTTCTACCCCTTCCTCGCCGGCGTCCTTATTGGCTTTCTCGCCGGGCAGCTTCGGGATGGAGGCCGAGAGGGCCGAGATCTTGGTCACGTCCTCGCCGCGGCCGCCGGTCTGTTCGTAGGTGGCCATCGTGGTGCAGCCCGCCGGGCTGTCCGCGAAGTCCTCGTCGCCGCGGACCAAAATCCCCTCGATCTTTTTGGTCCTGGTATTGAACACGGGCGAGCCGGAGTTGCCGCCGAAAGTGTCGAGGTCAGCCACGAAGTAGCCGATCTTGGAGAAGTCGCGCACGGTGGCGCCGCCGGCAACCTTGAGGGGCAGGCCGACGGGGTGGCCGATCACGGTGATCCCGTCTCCCTTCTTGAGGTTGGCCGACCTGTTGATAGCCATGGGCTTGTGGCCGCTTACTTTGCGGTCAAGCTGGATCAGCGCGAAGTCCGGGCCGAGAGCCTGGCCGGTGGGGTTGGCGGAGCCCGGCTCGCCTCCGAGGAAGCGTTTGATTATTTTGGAGCAGCTGTAGACTTCCGAGGCGGGCATGGCGGTTATGGCTTCGCCGCCCTCGCTCCTTACGGAGTAGCCGAATACGATCCTCGCGGCCGCGCAGCCGTCGGCATCCTTTATGCAGTGCCCGGCGGTCATCACCAGGTCCGGGCCTACCAGCGAGCCGGAGCAGAAAGCGCCGATAGGCTGCTCGCGGAACTTCTCGCCGGGGCAGAGATTGAGACGGTCTCCGAAGTTCATAGTCTTGAGCTTGACGCCCCCGGGGTTCAGGGTTTCAACGGAATCGGCTTTCCACAGGGAAACTACCGAATCGGAAAGGGTCTTCAGCTCCTGGGAAGCGGAAAAGTATTCCAGGCGGTTGTCTTCGCCGTAAATGCTTTTGGCCTCTTCAGAGTAGGAGAGTAAAGGCAGTATCAGCAGGGCTGCCGCGGCGCTCAAGGTTGTTTTTACAAGGTTCTTCATAACTCCTCCGGTGACTGCAGCGTTATCTTCCGCTATGTTATACAGCACAGGTTGACGAATGTCAATAGCAGCCGGGCCCAGGTCCTGGCGGGCAAAGGGCCTGGTTAAATATAGGTCCTTTGGGTAAATTTCTTAAGTTTATCAGTAAGGCGGAGCAGAGGAAGCAGTATATATAAGGAAGGACCAGGAGAAAGCCGCCGGCGTATTGTTAAGCCGTAAGGCCGGCTTTATCCGCCCTTCTCTATAAGGACGGCGAGCAGGGCCGCCGCCCCAAGGCCGCGGGGGATCACGGAAGTCTCAAGCCTGGATGCCATCTCGCTTACCTTGTCGGGGTTTTCCATGAAGTTCCTGATCGCCGCGGCGAGTTCCGCGTCGAAGTCGGGGCTTTCTTCAAGGCAAAGAGCGGCGCCGCTCGCGGAGAGGGCCAGCGCGTTCTCTTTCTGGTGCCCGCCGGCCGAAGAGGGCAGCGGTATAAGGATAGCCGGCTTTCTGAGCTGGACCAGCTCGGCCACCGTGCTGGCGCCCGAGCGTGAGATGACAAGGTCGGCTGCGGCGTAAAGGGCAGGCATGTCTTCCCGGTAGTCGAAAACCTGGAGGCCGGGCAAATTTTCGAGACCGGCCGCGGCGTAGTCCGCCTTTACCGTTTCGAAATTCTTTCCGCCGGTTAGGTGCACCGACTGCAGGTCCCCTTTCAGCGCTTTGGCGGCGCTGATAAAAGCGGCGTTGAGGCGGCGGGCTCCCTGGCTCCCGCCGAAGACCAGCGCCGTGAATTTATCCGGGTCGAGGTCCAGCGCTCTTCGGGCGGCGGCCCGGGCCGGCATTGCGCGGAAGGCTTCCCTTATCGGCGTGCCGGTGAGCGCCGATTTGCCGGCGAAAGGATTGTGCCGCATAGGCAGGCCCAGCGCGGCCCTGCGGCAGAAGAAACCTGCCAGGTAATTGCCGAGCCCCAGCTTTGCGTTTGATTCGTGCAGGTAGACCGGGACCCCGGCCAGGCGCGCCGCCAGGAGGGCGGGGAAGGCCACATAGCTGCCAGTCCCTATCACGGCGTCAGGCTTGAAATCTTTCATTACCCTGAAGGCCAGCGCCAGCGAATTCAGGAACTTGAAAAAGAAAGCCGCGTGGGCGAAGGGGTTCAGGCTGCGCGGCAGGGAGACCATATCCAGTTCGGCGTAAGGGAGATCGGCCTCTTCCAGGGCGGGGCGCGCGAGATCTTCCTTCTTGACCAGGAAAAGGGTCTGCCACCCGCGCTTCCGCAGCTCGACCGCCAGCGCGAAGCCGGGGTAAAAATGTCCGCCGGTGCCGCCGGAGGCTATGAGGGCGCGTTTCTTTTCTACCATTTCTGCCCGCTCCTGTGCGCCGAGATATTGAGTATTATCCCCACCATGATCATCGACGCCCAGATGGAGGAGCCGCCGTAGGAGAAGAAAGGCAGCGCGATGCCCTTGGTCGGCAGGATGCCGATGTTCATCCCTATATTGTAGAAGGCCTGCAGGGAGATGAGCAGGGTGAGGCCGAGGGCCGCCAGGGCGGTGTAGAGGCTGGGAGCGTTGCGCGCCACCCTGGCCCCTTTCAGGAGGAAGGCGGTGAAGAGCCCGGTGATGAAGAGCCCCCCCACGAGGCCCAGCTCCTCGGCCACTACGGAGAAGATAAAATCGGTGTGCGGCACGGGCAAGTACATCAGCTTCAGCTTGGAGGCGCCGATGCCTTTTCCGAACCAGCCGCCCGAGCCGACGGCCAGCATCGCCTGCACCAGCTGGTAGCCGCTTCCCTTGGCGTGCTCCCAGGGCGAAAGCATGGCCCTGACGCGCTCTATGCGGTAGGGGTGGAGTATAAATTCCGCTATCACTACCGGGATCGCGGCCAGGACCGGGGCAAGCGCGAACTTGAGAGGTACGCCGGCGGCCCCTGCCATGAAAAGGGCCACGCCGAAGATCAGAGCGGGGATGCCCAGGTCGGGGCCGGCGGCTATCAGGCCCATGATGACCAGGCAGGTCACAAGCGGCTTGAGCAGTTCCTTCCAGTTCTCCTTGATGCGGCTCATATTGCGGTCGAAGAAGTCGGCCAGGTAGAGCATCACTACTATCTTGGCGAACTCGCTGGTCTGCAGCTTCATAAAGCCCAGGGGTATCCAGCGGCGCGCGCCGGCTACCTTCGGCATGAACAGGGTTATCACCAGCAGCAAGGCGGTAACGATCAGCGCCGGCTTGATATAGGGGCGGATGCGCTCCAGGTTGGCGCGCGCGGCCAAAGCCATCAGCCCGAAGCCGGTAAGGATGAATAAAGCCTGCTTTTTAGTGTAGTAGAGAGTGTCGAAGCCTTCATTCGTAGAGTAGAGCGCGCTTGCGGAGAAGAGCGAGACCAGGCCGAGCATCAGCAGGATGATGACAACGAAGAAGAGCGGGTAGTCCATGAACCGCAGGCTGCGGTTCTGTATGGTATTGAAGGTCGGCTTGTGCCGCGTGGAGGCGTAATCCATTTAAAGAAGGGTCCTGATGAAGGTCTTGAATTTGCGGCCGCGGTCCTCGAAGTCCTTGAACTGGTCGAAGGAGGCGCAGGCCGGCGAGAACAGGGCTATCTCGCCGGGGGCCGCAATTTTAAGTATCGCGCGGCAGGCTTTTTCCATGGTGACGGAGCTTATCAGGGGGCAGCTTCCGGCCAGCTCCTTTTCTATCTTCGGCGCTGCGGCGCCGATGGTCAGCACGCCCTTTACGTGCTTGCGGATAAGCGGCAGGAGCGGCGCGTAAGGGTTGCCCTTGTCCAGGCCGCCCAGTATAAGCCAGGTGTTTTTTCCCCGACCGAGCGCCTTCAGCGCCACCAGTGTGGAATCCACATTGGTCGCCTTGGAGTCGTTTATAAAGGAAATGCCGCGGATCTTCCCGGCCGGCTCTATGCGGTGTTCGACGCCGCGGAAAGCAGCGAAAGCTTTTCTTATCACGGCGGGCTTCGCCCCGCAGTGCAGGGCCATCAGCCCGGCGCACATTGCGTTCTCCAAATTGTGGGCGCCGGGGAGGCCGGGCGGCCTGGCGGCGAAGGCGGTATCGCCCGCTTTAAAAAATATCTTCCCCCCCGCGGCCCAGGCTGAGAGCTTCCCGCCCGCGCGCCTGGAGGAAAAGAAAAGAACCATCGACGGGCAGGTTTTTGCGAGGCGGCGGCAAAAGGCGTCCTCGTAGTTGAAGACGCAGCAGGCCGCCGGGTCCTGGAATTTAAATACTTTTTGCTTGGCTTCCACGTAAGCGGCCATGCTGCCGTGGTGGTCGAGGTGGTCCGGGGTGATGTTCAGGACGCAGGCGGCGTCCGGTTTGAGATAGGAGCTGTCCTCGAGCTGGTAGCTGGAAACTTCCATGACTACCGCGTCGCGGGCCCGGGCTATCGGGGCAGCTTCCGCCGCGGGAATGCCGACATTGCCGCAGACCAGGGCTCGCCCGCCGGAGCCGGAGAGCGCGGCTTTCATTATTTCGCCAAGCAGGACCGTGGTCGTGGTTTTGCCGTTGGTTCCGGTCACGGCCAGCAGTTTGCCCGCCCCGGAGAAGGCGAGGGCGATCTCTATTTCGCTGAAAACGGGAATTCTTTTTTTCTTAAGGGCCGCTATGAGCGGGTTGGAATGGGACAGCCCGGGGCTTTTTACGGCGAAGCCGCAGGTGAAAACCCCTTTACCGTGCCCGCCCGTCTCAACCTCGACGGAGCGCGCCAGGCCTTTAAGCTTTTCCTTGACGGCGCCGGCTTGCTTCTCCTCGGTGAGCAGGACCGCGAAGCCTTTGGAGGCGAGAAGGTTGGCGCAGGCCGCGCCGGATCTGCCGGCGCCTATCACCAGCGCTCTTTTGCCTTTAAAAATTTCCGGATCGAACATATGCGGGGCCTAGCGGATCTTCAGCGAAGCCAGCGCGGTCAGGGCGAGCATGATGCCGACGATCCAGAACCGGACCGTTACCTTGGATTCGGCTATCCCCTTCAGCTCGAAGTGGTGGTGTATGGGCGCCATGAGGAAGAGGCGCTTCTTGTTGCGCAGCTTGAAGGAGCCCATCTGCAGTATCACCGAAAGGGTCTCCAGCAGGAAGATCCCTCCCGCCACCGGCAGCAGCAGCTCCTGCTTGGTGGCTATGGCGGCGGTGCCTATCGCGCCGCCGAGGAACAGGGAGCTGGTATCGCCCATGAAGACCTCGGCCGGGTAGGAGTTATACCACAGGAAGCCGAGGCAGGACCCGATCATAGCCGCTAAAAAAACCGCCATCTCGCCGGCCCCTTCGACATAAATTATTTTAAGGTAAGAGGCCACTTTTACGTTGCCGGCCGAATAGGCCAGGATGGCGAAGGTGAGGGCCGTAAAAACGATCGAGCCGGCCGCCAGCCCGTCGAGGCCGTCGGTAAGGTTGACCGCGTTGGAGGAGCCTATTATCACCAGCATTGCGAGGGCCGCGTAAAGGAAGCCGAGATTGATGTAAAGCTCTTTGGTATAGGGGATGGAGAGCCAGTTAGCGTATTGCGCGTTAGGCGGGTTCGTGGCCAGGTAGCCTACTACGCACACGGCGGCGAAGATCTGGAGCGAGAACTTGAAAGCGGAGGACGCCCCCTTAGGATTCTTTTTAACCAGCTTGGTATAGTCGTCCAGCCAGCCGGCGAAGGCCAGGACCACGGTGGTGAACAGAAGCAGAAGGATGAAGCGGTTATCCATCCGGGCCCAGAGGCAGGTGGTAATTACCAGTGTCAGGAAGATGAGCAGACCGCCCATCGTGGTCGTCCCCTGCTTGGCCAGGTGGGTCTGCGGGCCGTCGGTGCGCTGCACCTGGCCGATCTTGTAGCTGCGGAGCTTGGCTATCATCCAGGGGCCGAACAGCAGGCTCAGGAGGAATGAAGTCATCACGGCCCCGCCGGCCCGGAAAGTGATGTACTGGAAAACGTTAAGCGGGCTGAGGAAGTCTTTTAAAAAGTGCGCGTAGTAAAGCATTGTATCCTTGGAGAAAAACTAAATTCGTCCGGGCCGCGGAGTTTATCTTTGCCCTTACATTTTATTATTTTTTGGGCGCCTTGTACGGCCGCCGGAAGGCGGCGGCTCCCAAAAGCGCGGAAATACCGTTCACCGGTCCCGCTCAGGCGCGGCTGATATAAAACGCATAGTAGTAAGCTATTACCAGGGCGCTCAGCGAGAGCGCGGCGGTAAGGCAAAAATAATATACTTTCCTGCTCCTTGTTCTCAGCGTGCCGAGCCCTTCCGCGAAATAAACCGGGTACAGCGGCGCGAGGAACATCACGTAGCAGCTTTTCAGCGGGCCGGCCCCCGAGTTGAATTTCCACAGGAAGCTCGCGGTGGACAGCAGCGACAAAAGCAGGAACAGGTTCAGCGGCAGGAACTTTTCTTTTTTCGCGCCCGATACGAGCCCGGCGCAGGCGGCCGGCAAAGGCGCCAGGGCGAGGCAGAACACGGCGTTGCGCAGTGTCATCTCCCGCGCCG
>JAVHPG010000181.1:0-9386 GCA_036170455.1 Elusimicrobiales bacterium | reverse complement strand
GGCGTCCCGGCATAGCCGGTCGAGATCCAGACCACGCTGTTCTGTATGCGGTGGTAGGTCGAATCGGTCAGGGTTTTCACCTGGCCGTTAACCACCAGCGCCAGGTTGGGCAGGAGATTCCCGCTCTGCGTTTCCAGCCGGGCCATTTCAATGGGCGGGTTGGTCCCCGATACGGTCCCTCTATAGAAGCCTATCCTGGCTTCGGCGGAGGAGCCGGCTACCAGGTAGACCAGGGAGTTGTCGTAGGCGAACGGCGTCTTATTGTCGCCCACCTGCAGATATTTAGAACCGGCGAAGTCGAAATCCATCACCCCGGCTCCAAGGCGGTTGGAGACTGCGGCGTCGCTCGAGACCGCGACCTGGCCGAGGAAAGTGTTCCCGCCGCTGAAAGTCTGCGTTGAAGCTATATAGGCGGGCATGCCGGCCATGGAGCCTATCCCGCCGGTGATCAGCAGGTCGCCATAGATCTTGCTGTTGCCGTAGATGGTAGTGCTGGTCAGGAAGACTTCTTTGTAGCTGCCGAGAGCCCTGAAGTCCCCGGTTACGCTGACATCCCCGGAGAAGGCCCCGGTGGCGGCGATTATCCCGTAGTCGGAGCGGATGCTGCCGCGCACATGCAGCTTCTCGCGCGGCGTGTCGGTCCCTATGCCTACATTGAAAGGAGTGCTTTGCTGAAGCAGCAAATTGTAGCCGTTTTCGGCCATGATCTCATTGAGCCGGTTGGTCCAGCTGGAATAGTCCCCGATCGAAACCCGCCCGCCGCGCACCCCGCCTTCCGCGGCGATATCGGCCCCGGAATGGATCATCGACGTGGGAGCCGTGATCCCGACCCCGAAGAAATCGTTGCTGTGTATCCTGGCCCTCTCCCCCCCGTTCGAGGTGAAAGCTATTACATTGTCGGTCTCGCCGAGCGAGATATTCTCCGAATTCATCCCGGTGAGCTTCCCGCCCTCCACTACCAGGTCTTCCTTGATATTGACCTCGCTGTCGTCTCGGTCATAGATGCCTTCATTCCCGACCAAAAGCGAGCCGTCAACGTCAAGTTTTCCAGACGGGGACGGGGTGCCGATGCCCATATTACCGTTGTTTAGTATTCTCGCCCGCTCATTTGCTCCGGTCCTGAAGAAAATATTCCCGGTTCCGGCATCCGAGGAATCGGATATGATTATCGCGTCCGCTGGAGCCGAGAGACCACCAGCAGAACTGATACCGGATGCGGAGATAAAAGTACCGTCCTGGAACCAGATCACACCCCCGCTGCCGGCGGTCAGCCTTATATCGCCATTTACCTCAAGTTTTGCGTTAGGTGTGCCGGTAATACCTATTCCGACACTAGACTCAGCCTTAGTCGCCAGCAGCACCTGATACCCGGCCGTGATGGAGGTGACTACCACGGCGGAACCGTCCTCCAGTTTCTTCGCGACATGCGCGTAGGCCACGCTGTTGAGGGGCTCGCGCGGGCTCAGCACATCGCTTTCCACCTGCACCTCGATATAAAGCTTCTGCCCCCCGGTAAATATTTCTATGGGCGGGGTCAGGTCCGCGCTGAAAATACCCTGCGCCGCCTGCACGGTGATCTCGGGGCTTTCCCACAGGCAGGGCTGGCCCGGGGAGCCGCAGGCTCCGCCATTGGTCGCCAGCGTATTGAAGAGGCGAAAGTGGAGATGCACGGGCCCGGTGATGGGGGCATTGTCCCGCTCCAGGCGGCCCTGGTAGCTGATGTTGCCGGGGACGCTCCCGGGGGTGATCTCTCCGGCGAGCGCCGCCGCCGGCAGCCACAGCGCCGCCGCGGTTAGGAAGATAAATTTTTTCATAAGTGCCACCTTACCTGACTATGACTATTTTCCCTGTCTTGGTCGTGCCCTCGCCGGTCGCCACATAGAGGTACAGGCCGCTGGCCACCATCGAACCCGTCTCGTTGCGGAGGTTCCAGCCTATGCTGTCGATATTGCTGTTCTTGTCTATGGTCCGGACTTTTTCGCCGGAAACCGTGAAGATCTTTATGGTCGCCCGCAGGGTGAGGCGGGTTATAGTGACGCCGCTGCAGCCTTTTGCCACTGAGCAGGGATTAGGATAAACATGGGCGGTAGAGACGCTCATCTGGGCCGGCCGCCAGGAATTAACTATGCCCGTGTTTATGGTGTAGCGCCCACCGGACAGCGAGCCCGAACCGAGCTGGCCGGTGCTGCCTAAAAGCGAATAAGCCCCCCCGGTTTTCGGAGCGCTATTACCCACGGTAGCCAGCTCGCTGATCATTATACGGTAAATGCGCGAGCTGATGAAAGCGGAGGTGCGGCTATACAGCCCGGCCAGGACCAGGAAAGTCAAAAAAACTATGCCGGCCGCTTTTATCCTCATTATATATATATACGTGAAAACCCGCGCCGCGTCAAGGACATTTAAGTTAACTTATTGTTACAGACCTTGCTTGCGCGGGGCCGCGGCCGAACCGTCCCCGGGGCCGAGAACACCGCTAAATGATATAATTTTTTTGTGATGGTGGAAATAACAAAGCCCGACCCCAGAATACTGGTGATCAGGATGTCGTCGCTGGGCGACATCATCCTGACCGCCCCGGTTTTCCGCAATCTCAAGGCCAGGTGGCCGGGTTCGCGCCTGGATATCCTGGTCAAGCCGCAGTTCCTGGAGGCGGTTTCGAAGAACGCCTTCCTGAACAGGGCTCTCCCCTTTACCGGGCTGGGCGCCGCGCTCCGGGAGATAAACGCCGCCTCGTACGACGCGATCATCGACCTGCATGACACCCCGCGCAGCCGCCTCATCTGCGCTCTCGCCAGGTCGCCCGTTAAATTACGCTACCGCAAAGCGTCGATGGCGCGCCGGCTTTTTGTCGGGCTCCGCATACCGAGCCCGGCGCTCGAAAAGCACACCCTGGACCGCTACCTCGAGCCGCTGGCGGAGCTCGGCGTGCCGCTCGTGCACAGGGGCCCGGAACTCGGGGACTGGGTCCCCGGAACCCGGAAGCCGGCTTTCAGGCCGGGTCCGCTCAAGATCTGCCTGCTGCAAACCGCTTTCCTGGGCGACTGCGTCCTTACGCTGCCGCTGCTCAAAAAACTCCGGGAGGTCTTTCCCGGGGCCGCCGTTTCAGTGGTCACCAGGCCGGAGACGGCGGACATCTTTTCCGCCGCCGGGCTCGCCGCGGAAATTATCGTGGACCGCAAAAAGACCGCCCCGCGCCTGGCCGAATTCGGACGGCTGGCCCGGGAACTGCGCTCGCGCGATTTCGACGCCGTAATAATACCGCACCGCTCCCTGCGCAGCGCCCTGCTGGCCTGGCGCGCCCGGATACCGGTCCGGGTAGGCTTCTCCTCCAGCGCCGGCAGTTTTCTGCTGACGCACAAGGTGCCTTTCTCCTGGCTGCTCCACGACGTGGAGCGCAACCTGGCCCTGCTTTCCCCCCTGGCTGAAAATCTTAAGGCCGCCTCCCCCGGACTGCCCGCGGGACCCGCGCCCTCAGCGCTGCTCACTGCCGGAGCGGCTAAAGCGGTAGCGGGAATAAACGCCGGTTCCGCCTGGCCTACCAAGCGCTGGCCGTCGCAGAAATGGGCCCGCCTTATAAAAAAACTCGCCGCGGCCCATACGGGAAGGGTCCTCATGGTCGGCGGCCCGGGCGAACGTGAATGGAACGCCGAGATAGAGCGCCTTGCCGGGCCAGAGAACTGCATTAACCTCACCGGCAAAACCACTATGCCGGAGCTCATGGAAGCCATCCGGCCGCTTAAAGTCTTCATTTCGAACGATTCGGGCCCGATGCACATAGCCGCGGCCCTGGGCGTTCCCGCTGTAGGCGTCTTCGGGCCGACTACCCGCGAGCTGGGCTTCTTCCCCTACGGCCCGGGGCACAAAGTCGTGGAGACGCCCCTGGCCTGCAGGCCCTGCGCGCTGCACGGCTCCAAAAAATGTCCGCGCGGGCACTTTCTCTGCATGCGCCTGCTGACCGTGGACGAAGTATTCGAAGCTGCTAAAGGAGCTCTATGATCCTGGCCATATCGATCTCGGCGTCCGTCCTGTTCCTGGTTTTCGCTCTCAGCGCGCGCTGGACCTGGTGGCGCGCCCCGAAACCCGGGCTTAAGGCTCTCTGCTACCACAAGATCGGCGTCCCCCCGCGCGGCTCAAAGCTGAAAGAGCTCTGGGTCAGCCCCGAAAAATTCCGCGCGCAGGTAAAATATCTGCTCGATAACGGTTACTCCACGCTCCTTTTCTCCGACCTGAAAAAGATATATGAGTCCGGAGCCCCGCTTCCGGAAAAGTCGGCGCTTATAACTTTCGACGACGGCTACGAGAACAATTACACGCAAGCCTGGCCCATACTTAAGGAGCTGGGCGCCAAAGCGAACGTCTTCGTCGTGTTCAATACGATGGGCAAGGTGAACCTGTGGCATAACCCGGCCTCGGAGCCCTGGGTGAACATGGCTACGCGGGAACAGCTGAAGGAGATGCAGGACAGCGGCGTGATAGAATACGGCTCCCATACGATGAACCACCCCCACCTTTCCGCGCTCAAGCTCGAGGACGCCGCCTGGGAGATAGCCGAATCCAGGCGCCAGCTGGAGGGTTTCTTCGGGCGGGAGATGTGCGCTTTCGCCTATCCCTACGGCGACGGGGCTTACGCGCCCGCCATCAGGGAAAAGGTCCTGGAGGCCGGCTATACTTTCGACTTCAGCTTCAGGCAGGGCAAGACCGCCTGGCCCTGGGACAGAAAAAACTTTACGCTCGACAGGCTCTTTATCCGCGGCGGCGACAATAACTGGGACCTGGCCCTGCAGCTTAGCCGCGGAGCTTCGCGCCTTTAAGCGCGGAACCGTCAGCCGCAGTTCCGCTATTGCTATAATATCTTCTGAGAGGTGCTGAATATGGACGACTTAGGAATAGGCAAGCTGGTCAGCGAACTGGCCATGACCAATACTGAGCTCTGGCACGAAGAGGACAAGGCCCGGGTGGGCGACGTCCCCGCGATCGCCGCGGCCAAAAAAAATATAGACAAGCTCAACCAGAAGCGCAACGACCTGATCGAGCGCATCGACGAGAAAGCACTGGAGGCCATAAATGGCGGAAACAATAGGCAGCCTGGCCGATAAGATCAGCATCATCCAGCTAAAAATTTTCCACATGCGCGAGCAGCTGCAGCGCGCCGACGCCGCGGCGGAGCATAAAGCCGCCTGCGCCTCGCGCCTGGAAGTGATGGGCGTGCAGATAAAAGACCTGGAGGAGGAGCTGACCAGGCTCGTCTCCGACGTAGCCGCCGGCCGCGTACAGCTTAAGATCTACCGCCAGTACAAAATGTACAACGATCCGCGCTACCGCGCCAAAACCGCGGCGGCCGAATAAAAATGGGCCCGGGCATACTGATAATTGTCTTCAAGGGCATAGGCGACGTGATCCTTACCACCCCTCTCCTGCGCGCCCTTAAGACGGGCCTGCCCGGCTCCCGTCTTTATTTCCTCACGCGGCGCCCCTCGCTCAAGGTTCTGAAGCACAACCCGCACCTCGACGGTATCTTCTGCCGGGAGGACGGCCCGCTTTCAGCGATACGCGCCGCCGGCATAGATATCTCTTTCGACTTCATGCGCTCCTCCTCTTCGGGCTTCTACGCTCTTTTCTCAGGCGCAAAAAAACGCCTGGCCTTCAAATACCCGGCCGGTCGGATCTTCCATAACGTCCTTCCCGCCAAGAAGACAGGCGGAGCATATACGGTCCTGGACCGCCTGGAGCTGCTGGAACCGCTGGGGATCCCGCAAGCCGGGCCGCAGCCGGAACTATTCTTCGGGCCGGAGAACGCCGCCAGGGCGGACGCATTCCTTTCCGGCGCCGGGGTCGGGCCCGGCGCGTTTACTGTCACGCTAGACATCACAAGTCCCCGCGAGCACCGCCGCTGGGCCCCGGAAAATTTCGCGCTGCTGGCCGACCGCCTCTCGGCCGAGTTCGGAGCGAAAGTTGTTTTCCTGTGGGGCCCCGGTGAGCTGGACTATGTAAAAGCCGCCATGTCCGGCGCAAAAGAGAAACATCTGCTTTGCCCCGACTTCGACCTGCTGGACCTGGCCGCGCTGATGAAAAGGTCCGGGATGCACGTCGGGACCAGCTCCGGACCGATGCACGTCGCCGTCAGCCAGGGCCTCCCGACCTTTACCGTCTATTCCCCCCAGAATGCCCCGGTCAGCTGGAGCCCCCCGGGCCCTCTCCACGCCTGGGCCCAGGGAGAACTCTCCTCCCTCCCTTTTGAAACCGTCTGGTCGCGCCTCACCTTGCATATAAAATCCCTTAAGGGAGTCCCGGCATGACCGCCGAACAACTGAGGGACCGGCTGCGGAGCGGCGTCGCCGGCCGACTGCTCCTTAATACCTTGTCGGGCGCCTACCTGGCCGGCATGGCCGCCAGGAAAACTCTTTACGATCTTGGAGTCCTGCGCCGCAGGCGCCTGCCGGTGCCGGTGATCTGCTTCGGGAACATTTCGGCCGGCGGGACCGGTAAAACTTCCACCGTAGTAACTACGGCGCTCGAACTGGCCAGGTCCGGTCGCAAGCCGGCGGTGCTCCTGCGCGGCTATAAGCGCAAGAACGCCTCCGGCGTGACCGTTCTCGCCAAAGGCAAACAGGTCAGCCTCGAAGACGCCGGAGACGAGGCCCTGATGCTGTACCGCCTGCTCGAGCCGGCCGGGGTCCCGGTGCTGGTCTCCACGGACCGCTTCGCCTCAGGTATGATAGCCGCGACGGAGCTCGGCGCCGACATTATATTGATGGACGACGGCTTCCAGCATTTCGCCATAGAGCGGGACCTGGATATCGCGCTGGTGAACGCCACTTCCCCCTTCTCCTCCGACTACGCCCTGCCCCGCGGCAATCTGAGGGAGCCGGCCTCGGCCCTGGCGCGGGCCTCCGCCGTCATAATAACGCACTGCGAGCAGGTTCAGCAGGGCGCGATAGACGCCCTGCACGCCGAGATCTCCAGGCTCGCCCCGAAAGCCGCGATAATAGAGAGCATGCACTCCCCCGAGACTTTCATAGATCCCGCCACCGCCGAGAAGGTGGACCTCAATACGCTCAAAGGAAGGCAGGCCGTCGCCCTTTCCGGCATCGGCGATCCCGCCTCTTTCGAAGGCGCGCTGAATAAAATGAAGATAGACCTGAGGCAGATCTGGCGCTACCCGGACCACCATGTCTTTACAGCGAAGGAGCTGGCCGCGGCGCAGCAGACGCGCGAGGGCCTGCCGATCATAACCACCTACAAGGACTTCGCCCGCTTTCCCGAGGGCTGGCAGCAGATACTCGACGGCGGGGTACTGATACTTTCAGTGAAGATAGTATTCCTGTGCAATGGCTGGAAAACGCTCATGCGGCTGGTCGACGGGGCCGGAAGGAAAGAGACCTGATGCGCGCCTGGCCCGCAAATATCAGAAAGGGTCCCGCGGTTCCCACCGCTTTCCTTGACCGTGACGGAACGCTAAACCGCGACCGCGCCGGGGCCTACGTCACCCGTACCTCCCAGCTTAAGATCTACGCCGCCGCGCCGGCCGCGCTCAGGCTTATCTCGGAGAAGGGCTACCGCATAGTGGTGATAACCAACCAATCCGGGATCGCCCGCGGCTACATGACGCTGGCCGGCTCTAGGGCCATAAACCTGAGGCTCGTCCGCGAACTGGGCCTGAAAGGCGCCCGGGTGGACGCCATCTATTTCTGCCCGCACGGCCCCGGAGAGAATTGCGCCTGCCGCAAGCCCGCTACCGGGCTAATACGCGAAGCCGTCAGGGAAAGCCCGGCTGACATGTCCCGCTCCTTCGTAGCGGGAGACAAAGGCTCCGACCTGCTCTTGGCGAAAAAGGCGGGGCTTAAAGGCTTTCTCGTGCTGACAGGCCAGGGAAAAGCCTGCGAGGCCGGGGCCCCGGCGTACAAAGACCTGCTCGCCCTGGCCCGGGCCCTCCCCGACCTGAGCGCTGACAAAGCGGCCCCGGCGGCAAAAAGGACAAGACCGTGAAGAAAAGAATCCTGGTTTCACAGATCGTAACGCTGGCGCTCCTTCTGGCGGCCCGGCCGGAAAGCTGGACGCTTTTCTGGGCCGGCCTCGCCGTAATGGCCCTTGGGCAGGCGGTGCGCCTCGCCGCCAGCGCGGCCATAGTTAAATCCAAGACCCTTACGGTGACCGGCCCCTACGCCGCAGTGCGCAACCCGCTTTACCTGGGCACCATGGCGATGACGGCCGGGCTCCTGGTAATGCTTTCTTCCCCCTCGCGCCCCCTCCTGACCGCCGCCGTATGGCTCTTCGCCTCCGCGGCTTTCGGCTGGATCTACTATGTAACCATCAAGGCCGAGGAAACCTATCTCCTTTCCATTTACGGCGCCGATTTCGAGAAATACAAGGCAGCGGCGCCTGCTATTCTTCCCTGTCCGCGCGGGCTGGCCGGCTTCTTCGATCTTTCCGCCTATTCGGCGGAAGTCTTCCGGAAAAACAAAGAGTGGCGCGGCATGACAGCCGCTTTCGCCCTGGCGCTCTTCGTCGCCGCGCGGATCAAATATGGTTTTTAATCCCCTCCTCCTGCTGCTGGCGCTGGCCGCCTGCGCGCCCGCTTCTGCGGGCGAACCGCTGCTCGAGCATCCCTACCGGGCGCTCCCCCCGTCGACCTCCACGGCCCCGGCCGCCGTAGCGGGGATGGTGAACGGCGAGACGCTGGATTACGACATCTACTGGGGCGCCATCTATGTCGGCAGGTCCTACCTGAAAATAGAGAACACGGTCGATATCGCCTCCCGTCCCGCCTGGCACATAGTCTCGGAGACCAGATCAGGCTCCTTCCTGGCTAATTTTTACAAGGTTGAGGACCGCAACGAAAGCTGGATGGACGCCGCCGGGCTCTATTCCTACGGCTACTACAAATTGATCTCCGAGGGCAGCCACTTCTTCAACGAGTGGGTAATTTTCGACAGCGCCGGCGGCAAATTCCACGGCATGAAGATGAACCGCAAGCGCCAGATCTCCAGTTTCGAAGGCCCGCTGGACGGGACCGTGAACGACATGCTCTCGGCGGTCTACCGCGTGCGCACCATGCAGGCGACCCCGGGCTCGAGGATCGAGATGGACGTTAACACGAAGCGCAACTGGAAGCTTCAGATCAGGTACGGCAAGCGCGAAAAGATCTCGACCGGGTACGGCAAAAAGAAATGCATCATGGTCGAGCCTATGGCCGGTGAGGAAGGCCTCTTCGTGGCCAAGGCGGGCCGGCGCATGTTCGTCTGGATCACGGACGATGAGCTCAAAGTCCCCATGATGCTCAAAGCCGAGATCTCCATAGGCTCGGTAACAGCCAAACTCGTCCGCCGCACCGTCCGGTAGCTGCCGGATTTCAGCCGGACCGCGGCTGTTTACTTCCCCAATCACTC
>JAVHPG010000180.1:0-9427 GCA_036170455.1 Elusimicrobiales bacterium | reverse complement strand
CGCGGTAGTAGGAAAATACGGAGAAATTTTCCTTCTTGCGGGTCCAGTCGAGGCGGTTGATCCCGTCGGGGAGGTTATAGGAATTATCGTGCCCGTTCTTGGTCCGCAGGAATTCTTCTCCGGCGTGGATAAAAGGTATGCCCTGCGAAGTGAGGACCAGCGCGTTAGCCAGTTTGTCCATGGCCGTCTTGTTCTGCAGCGGCTCGTCCTTGACCGACAGGTCAATGCGGTCCCACAGCGTATTGTTATCGTGGCAGGAAACATAATTCATCGTCTCTAGCGGGCCGTCGGTGAAATCGTCCACCGCGCCGCGTATCCCGCGCATCACGCCGTCCCGGTTCTTCGCGGCCTGTACATAGCCGAGGTCCGCCACGGAAAATACGCTGCCCTTGATAGCGTCCCGGAAACCGTCATTGAACACCGCGTAGCCCAGCGAGCGCTGGCTGCCCTTCTTAACCCCGTGCACGGGAGTAGCGCCGGCCGCCCAGGGCTCTCCGTAAACAAAGATATCCGGCTTTTCCTGCCTGAGCGCGCGCACCAGCTCGGCGGCGGTGTCGGTGTCGATCAGCCCCATCAGGTCGAAGCGGAACCCGTCGACCTTGTACTCCCGCACCCAGTAAAGCAGGCTGTCCAGCAGGAACTTGCGGGCCATGGGCGCCTCGGTGCGGAACTCGTTGCCGCAGCCGGAGCCGTTGGAGTAGGTCCCGTCGGAGTTCAGGCGGTAATAATAATCCATGGCGACCGCATTGAAGTTATAAGTAGTGGCGCGGGTTTCGGCCGTGTGGTTATAGACTACGTCCATTATGACCTTGAGGCCCTTGCGGTGGAAGGCGTCTATCATCTGCTTCGCTTCCCGCACCCGCGACGAGTCCGCGGGATTCGTAGCGTAGGCACCCTCCGGGGAATTGAAGTTAACGGGCATATAGCCCCAGTTGTAGGCCGAGGTGCTGTCGCCGTTCTCGAAGTCCTGGAAAGGAAGGATGTGCACGGCGTTCACGCCGAGCTCCGCGATATGGTCCAGCCCGGTGGCGATCGTCGGGAAGCCGGGGTGCCTTGTCCCGGTTTCGGCGGCGCCCAGGTATTTGCCCTTGTTCTTTACTCCGGAGAACTTATCCATCGTCAGGTCGCGGAGGTGCACTTCGTAAACCACGGTCTCGGAAGCGTCGAAAGCCGGGCCGGGATAGACGGGCGTTCCGTCCTTCAGGACCAGCGCTTTGCCGGCGTCGCCCGTGACGCAGCGGGCGTAAGGGTCCAGCCCCTCGTAAACCTTGCCGTTCTGCCCGGTGCGCAGCCGGTAATATTTTCCCTCCAGCGGTCCGGGGAATTTCCTCTCCCAGATGCCGCCCGCCCGGGGACTAAGTTCGTGCACGTAGGGCTGCGCCCCCGGAAAATCATAGACCAGGGCCTCTACCTTTACCGCGTAGGGAGCGAAAACGCGGAGGACCGAACGGCCTTTTTCGGACGTCATCCCCAGCTCGAGCGGGCTGTAGAAGTCCTCTCCATAAACCGCGCCGCCCAGGCGCAGGACGACCGGCTCGAAGCCGGCGGAAACTAGTTTATATTCCCCGGCATTGACCGATTTGTAATCGGGATTAAAACCGCTGAACTCCAGCCTGGCCGCCCGGGAGTAGGTCCCGCCAAGAGGGGCCGCCGAAGCGGCGGCAAAGGTTTCCGTGCCCCGGCTGAGAGAAAAGCCCTGGCCGGCCAGGAAGTCCGCGGCCAGCGGGCGGGTGAAAGTTACGCGCACCTCGCCGGCCCCGTCCAGCCAGGCGCCGGTTACAGCGGTGGAGACCGCGGGCGGGGCGGGGTAGACCTTGCCGTCCCCTTCGAGCAGATAGACTTCGCCCTGGCGGGCCGCCGCCAGGATCTTATCGGGGGCGTCCTTGTTCGTCCAGTTCCCCTGCCGCGGCAAAAAGCCCGTCCTTTTTCCGGACAGCCCCGAGACGTCGAGGTCTAGCTCGTAAAATACGCCGAACGGACCTTCGCCGGCGGGCGCCAGTTCGAAGCCCGGGGTTTTCTCCTCGTCGTTCCAGACCCAGAGGTTCCAGCCGGAGTAGACCTTGTCCAGCCGGCTGTAATGGACCACGAGTTTATCGGCGCCGAAAAGCTGCTGCGGCATAAGCAAAGCCCCCAGTAGAACTAATTTGACGAGTTTCATATCGAATCCCCTTTGTTCCTGTTAAATTGTAAAATATATGCCTATGCTTCATATAGCGCTATTTTTACTTCTTGCTTCACTCCCCCCCGCATTCGCCGGCGTACAAGCCGCAACAGAAACCGTCAAAGTCCAGGTCTCTACCTCCGCCATCCGGGAACTGGTCCTGGCAGGACCGAGGGTCCGCGGCATCCACCTTACCTGCTGGGGCGCCGGCTCCGCCAAGAGCAGGAAAGAACTTATAAGGAAGATCTCGGACTCCGTGATAAATACCGTAGTCGTAGCCGTAAAAGAAACCGACGGAAAAGTATATATCCCCGGAGTGGAAAAATCAGTGAAATGGAAGTCTCACGAGAACGCGATAGGCGACCCCGAAGCGATGCTCAGGGATT
The DNA here is from genome assembly GCA_036170455.1 of Elusimicrobiales bacterium. Taxonomy (GTDB): domain Bacteria; phylum Elusimicrobiota; class Elusimicrobia; order Elusimicrobiales; family UBA9959; genus UBA9959. The sequence goes on along the minus strand of JAVHPG010000180.1, from coordinate 6,880 downwards.
TCAAGACCGCCGGCCTTTACACTGTTGCGCGCATAGTGGTTTTCAAGGATAAAATACTGCCTAAAGCCCGGAAAGACCTCGCCGTGAGAACGCCGGGCGGCGACCTCTGGCGCAGCCGCAACGGCGCGACCTGGGCGGACCCGTACAGCCATGAAGTCTGGGACTACAACCTGGACATAGCCGAGCGCTGCGCGAAGCTCGGCTTCGACGAGATACAGTTCGACTATCTCCGCTATCCGTCCGAAGGGAACACCTCGCTCTGCCGCTATTCAAAGCCCAGCAACCGGCAGACGGCCGCCCGCAATCTCAAAGATTTCCTGGACTACGCCCGCAAGCGGCTTGACCCGTACAAAGTAAAGATCTCCGCGGATGTGTTCGGCCTGACCACCTCGGTAAAAGACGATATGGGGATCGGCCAGGACATTAAAACACTGGCCTCCGGCGCGGATTACGTCTACCCGATGATGTACCCGTCGCATTACGCGCCGGGCGAATACAATCTGAAAAACCCCAATTCCCAGCCCTACAAAGTGATCAACCGCGGGCTGAAGGACGCTATGACCAAGCTCGGTCCCGATTACGCCCGCATCCGCCCTTACCTGCAGGATTTCTCGCTGGGCTGGCATTACGGCCCGTCCGAAGTAAGGGCCCAGCTCCTGGCCGCGCGGCGCAATTTGCTGGAAAGCTGGGTCTTATGGAACGCCGGCAATAAATATACCTGGGCGGCCCTTACCCCACAATCCTACCGCGCCTTCGTCGACCCTGAATATAAAGTTGAGGTAAAACCCGAAACCGCGAAGCAGTAAAACCGAACAAAGGGGACAGGCTGCTTTATCTCGTGATAAAGCAGCCTGTCCCTTTTCGCTATTTACGGCTAGGCTTTTACGATCTTTTTGTACTCGGCGTGCAGGCCGAAGAACTGGGAGAAAACGCTGCCGATATCGGCGAGCCCCGGCAGCAGCCCGGTCTTCAAGCCGCCGAGCTTTGCGTCGGAGCCTTTGCGGCAAGCTATAAACGGGAGCGGCTCATTGCTGTGGTAGCCGTAATCCTCGCGGTGCAGCATGCCGTGGTCCGCCGTTATCCCGAGCAGGTCTCCCTTTACCAGGTTTTTCTCTATCAGCGGCAGCGTCCTGTCTATTTCCTCGAGGGACTTGAGCGCTCCCTCGACATCGCGCGTATGGCCGTAGACGCTGTCCGTATCGACGAAGTTCGAGAAGATGAAAGTTCCCTTCGGGCGGTAGACGGTATGCGCCGCCTGCAGCGCGTTTATGGTCCCCTGTATCGAAAAAGGATTCGTGTCTTTCTTTTTGGGATGGACGAAGCGGAGCTTCAGCGAAGGGTCCAGGAAAATTTCTTTATTAAGCTTTACCTTGGCGTGATAGGCGGTGTTCACCAGGTCGCTGGTCTTCCCCACCGCTACCGTCCACACGGCGCTGTCATGCAGTATGTCCACCAGCGTTTTCTGCCCGATAGGAAGCACCGCGTCGTGGCGGTTCGAGGTGCGGATGATCTCCCCCTGCGCGTTCTTTATGTAGGACCTGGCTATGGCGCGGGTCATCGGGACCTTCATCTCCATCCCGAGAGCGAAGGCGATATCGGCTATCTTGTGCTGTTCAGGCACGGGGATCACGGCCTCGTTCATGGCCAGCTGGATCAGCGGGTCGCACTTGCTGGCGTAGACGATGGGCCTGCCGGTCCGCTCATGCTCGGCGGCGTTCAGTTCTATCGCCGCCAGGCCGCCCGCCATCTTGTTGAAGAAAGTCTTGCGGCCTATGCGCCTCTCCAGCTCGGAGAGATATTCCCTGCTGAACCCGTCGTTAAAGAGGTCGTAGGTGCGGTGGTCTATCACGCCCATCATCTCCCGGTGGCCTACCAGGCTGTCCGCTGTGGCCGAAACCTGGCTTATCCGCGCGGCATAGGCCTTGCCTGAAGCCGCGCCGGGCAGCCGCCTCTTAAATTCGGGAAGGACGATCCCCCCGAGACCGAGCCTGCAGAGATTGGGAAGCTTGACTTTGCCCCGGTACTTAGAAAGCAGATACTCGAGGGTTGAAAGTCCTACGGCGTCTATCACCAGCAAAAGGGCGGTTTTCTGAGCGTGTTTCATAGTTCCTCCTGTACGGCTTTAATTTTACCAAAACCCGGGCAGCAGCCGGTAAGGAACCCTGGCCGCATACTCCCGGTAGCCTGGCAGCGACCTGAGCAGCAAGCGGTCCTCCAGCGCCGTCCTGGCCGCCACGGCAGCGGCCAGGAGACCGGCGGGGAGAAAGCCCCCCGTCGAGCCGAGCGCCGCGGGAGTGCAGCCGAAAAAAACGATCGCGGCCAGGTACAAAGGATGCCGGACGGAACCGTACGGCCCTTTATCTACCGCGACCTGGCCCCGCTGCAGCGCTGCGACGCCGATAGCGAAGCGGTTGGAAACGAGCGACCAGGTAGCCAGAGCGTACGCGGCGCAAAGACACAGGAAGCCCGCCGCCGAAAGCGGGGTAAGCCCGGCCGAAGGGACGGCCTCTGCGGAGCAGACCAGCAGAAGGCCGGTAAGAAGGGCCCCGCCGAAGAACACGAAAACCTTGTCCCAGGTTTCGGAAGCTGCCGGTCTCTCCTCCTCGCGCAGGATCAGCAGCGCCGGTGAGCGGCTGGACAGCAGGACGATATTCAAAGCCGACCAGGCGGCGTAAAGCAGAAGATAAAGCCAGCCGGCGAGCCAGTTCACGCCCGGCGCGGGCACGAACAGCAAGACAGAAAGCAGCAGGACGCGGGCCGCGGCTTTGAAGGATATTTTCCCGTAAGACGGCTGGGCCTCTTCTTTTTTCACGAGGGAAGGTTCCGGTTCCATACCCGAAAATTATAGTATATCCGTAACTATGCGAATTAAACTTACCGGCACTTTACTGACGACCTGCCTCTTTCTCCCCCTAGCCGCGCTGGGCGCGCCGCCGGAAGCGGCGAACCACCGCATAATGGCGGAAATCAGCCCCGCTGACGGCAGCCTGAGTGTATCCGACCGGGTCTCTTTCAAATCTACCCGTTCCGAATTCGTGTTTACCCTTCACCGCGGTCTGGACCCGGCCGCGGAAGACGCCGTGATAGAAGAGCTCGCCCCCGAAGCCGCCAGAGAAAGATACGGGATAAATTCCTCCTCCGCGTCCGGAGTCTACGCGGCCTACCGCCTTATTACAAAAACGCCGGCGCGCGGCTTCACGCTTAATTACCGCGGGATAATAAGCCACCCGCCCGGGGAGCAGGCGCAGGAATATTCACGCAGCTTCTCGGAAACCCCGGGGACCATCTCCGCCGACGGCTGCTATCTTTCGGGCGCCTCCGGCTGGTACCCGCACTTCGAGAATTCCCTGGTGACCTTCCGGCTGGAGACCGTCCTGCCCGCCCCGTACGATTCCGTCGCCGGCGGGGAGAGGGTCGCCCGCAAAGCCCGCGCCGGAAAGACATTTACGACCTGGGAAACGGCCAAACCCCAGGACGAGATAACCCTGACCTGCGGGAAATACGCGGAATATTCGCGCAAGGACGGCCCGCTGACCTACTACGCTTTCCTGCGCGGCCCCGACCCGGAACTGGCCGCCAGGTACCTGGAAGCCACCGCCAGGTATATAAAGCTGTACTCGGGCCTGCTCGGCCCCTACCCCTACGGCAAATTCGCCCTGGTCGAGAATTTCTGGGACACCGGCTACGGCATGCCCTCGTTCACCCTCCTGGGCCCCAAAGTAATCAGGCTCCCTTTCATAATCAATTCCTCCTACCCGCACGAGATACTCCACAACTGGTGGGGCAACGGCGTGTTCGTAGATTACGAAAAGGGCAACTGGTGCGAAGGGCTTACCGCCTACCTGGCCGATTACCTTATCGCCGAGAACCGCAGCAAGGGCCGCGACTACAGGATGACGACGCTCCAGAAATATTCCGACTATGTTTCCGCCGGAAAGGATTTTCCGCTGACGGAGTTCCGCTCGCGCCATTCCTCCTCCTCGGAAGCGGTAGGCTACGGCAAAGCGCTGATGATGTACCATATGCTGCGCAATATGCTTAAGGCGGACCCCGGCGACACCACCCAGGAAGCGCATGACGAGAACTTCAGGAAAGGCCTGCGGGACTTTTACGCCGGGAACAGTTTCAAGTTCGCCTCCTTTGACGACCTGCGCGCCGCCTTCGAGAAGATCACGGGCCCCGGGCGCCTGAAACCGTTCTTCGACCAGTGGACCCGCCGCGCCGGCGCCCCGGCCCTGGAGCTGAAAAGCGCGCGGGTGCTCAAGGGCGGCCTGGAAGGCTACACCCTGGAATTCACGCTGGCCCAGACGCAGGAGGGCCCGCCCTACGCCCTGGAGATCCCGGCCGCGGTCTATCTTGCCGGCTCCCCCGCTCCCCGCATGAAGATCCTGCCGATGAGCAAAAAGGAGGAGACTTACCAATACAGCGCTCCCCTGGCCCCGGTACGGCTGGAGATAGATCCTGAATTCGATATTTTCAGGACTTTGAGCCCCCTGGAAACGCCGCCGACACTTTCGCGCGTACTAGGCGCCTCAAGGCCTACGATAATACTGCCAACGGCCCCAGTTAACTACAGAACCGGATGGCGGACCCTTGCCGAAATCTGGACCAAGGACAAAGACAACCTGCCTAATATCTCCGACGACACTCTACTCTCCTCAGCCCCGGCCTCCGCTTCATACTGGATCTTCGGAAAGAATAACCTCTTGGCCGCGGATTTTGAAACGGGACTTGAGATCTACGGCGTCCGCTTTACACGCGACTCTATAGTTATCGACAACCGCAACTTTCCGCTGGCTGACCATACCTTCGTCTTCGCGGCCTTCAACCCGGCCGACCCCGCCTTCTCCGGCGCGCTTATAGTTTCAGGCTCACATGATAAGCTGAAACTGCTGGCCTCAAAACTGCCGCATTACGGTAAATACTCCTGGCTGGTCTTCGATAAAGACATGAACTCGCTGGCCACCGGGGTCTGGAACGCCTCCCGCTCGCCGCTGGCGCTGGACCTGGCGCAGCCCCCTACGCGGGGCGGCGGCTATCCGGCCCGCCGGGCGCTCGCGGAGCTTCCTTCGGTATTTTCGCGGGAGCGGCTCCGAGACGCCGTTCGCGCGCTTTCCGCCGCCCCGGGGGGCCGCGCGCCCGGAACTCCGGGCCACCGGGCGGCCTCGGACTTTATCACCTCGGCTTTTAAAAAGGCGGGGCTTAAGCCGTTCAGCGGCGCGGCTTTTTCCGCCCGGGAGGACAAGGCGGGCCTGCGTAATATCCTCGGCGTAGTTCCGGGCTTATCGCGCAAAGAAGATTATCTCGTTCTAAGCGCCCATTACGACCACCTGCGGCCGGAAAACGGCGTTATTTTTCCCGGCGCGGACGACAATGCCTCCGGCGTGGCTTTGCTGCTCGAGCTCGCGCGGCATTACGCTGAAAATCCCGGCTCGCGCTCCATTATCTTCGCCGCTTTCGACGGCGAGGAAGAGGGTCGCTCAGGCTCGAAAGCCTTCCTCGCCGGCCTGCCGGCCGGAGCAAAAGGGAAGATCGACGCTGACCTGAATTTTGACACCGTAGGCCGGCTCGGGGCCGGCAAGATCCTGGTACTGGGAGCGGGCTCTTCGGATAAATGGGTCCATATTTTCCGCGGGGCCGGCTTCGTGACCGGCGCCGACTACGAGCTGGTCAAAGAGGACCTGGACTCCAGCGACCAGGTGAGCTTCATAGAAGCCGGCATCCCGGCCGCGCAGCTTTTCAGCGGGCCGAACTCCGATTACCATAAGGCCGCTGACACGGAGGATAAGATAGATTATGCCGGGCTGGTGAAGCAGGCCGAATTCGCAAGGGAAATTATCGACTACCTGGCCGGTGATTCGGATTTTATAACCCGCCCGCCCGGCAGCCCCGCTGCCCCGGCCTCCGCTGGAGCGGGTCCCCCCCGGCGCGTTTCTACGGGCCTGACGCCCGATTTCACTTTCGCGGGCAAAGGCGTCCGCGCGCTGGAGATCGCCCCGGGCTCGGCGCTAGAATCCGCCGGGCTGAAGCCCGGGGACGTTATAATAAAATTAGATGGGGCGCCGACGGAAGACCTGCGCTCCTATTCGGCGGAGCTGAAGAAATTCAGCCCCGGCCAAAAGATAACTTTGACCTATCTTTCGGACGGGGAAGAGAGAACGGTCCAGGTAGTCCTGGCCGCCAGGTAGTTCTCAGGGCTTGTCTATTTTACAGGTATTTACTCCCAGCAGGGAGTAAAGCCCGCACCAGCCCACCAGCCCGGTCGCCAGCGCTATTACCGCGGCGCCGCCGAGGATATAGACCGCGGGCCCGGCGGCCCTGTACGCGGCAAAGCCGAGCGCCAGGCCGGCTGCCAGGCGGATCACCCTGTCTACCGAACCGATGTTTTTAGTTATCATATTTCCTCCCCCTTAAAATCACGCGCCCTGTACGGCCGCGGCGTCCAGCACCGCTTTAAGCATCGCCGATTCGGGTTGGGCGCCTACCAGGTTCAGCTTTTCATTCACCACTATATGGGGAACCCCGGCGACTTCATATTTCGCCGCGAACTCCGGGAACTCGCTCGCTTCCACCATTTCCGCCGTCACCAGCGCGGAGGCGAAAGCGAACCTGTGCGCAAGCACTACGGCCGACGGGCAGTAGGGGCAGGTCGGCGTGACGAAAAGTTTCAGGCGGGCCCCGGCCCGCCTCAGCGCAGCACTTTTAGCACGCCCATGAAATCGGCGGGCGGGTCCGCCTCTATCGACATGATCTTGCCGGCCATGTCCGCGAACCTGAGCCGCCACGAGTGGAGCATCAGCCGCGGGAACTTGGCCTGTTTCGCCGCGTCGCCGTAAACGCTGTCGCCCAGCACCGGGTTGCAGATAGAATATAAATGCGC
>JAVHPG010000179.1:0-9460 GCA_036170455.1 Elusimicrobiales bacterium | reverse complement strand
CGAACAGGTCGTTCTCGTCCGGGGCGGGGGGGGCCGGCGGCCTTTCGCGGTGCTCGGTGTGGGAGCAGTTCAGCGCTTTGGCGAATTCTACCGCCGCCAGGAATTTGCCGATGCCGGGCACGCCGTGGAAAATTATCGCCGGCGGCACGCGGCCGGATTCTATAAGGGCGCGCAGGCGCTTTATAGTCTTGTCCTGGCCGAGTATGGATGAAAATGACATATAAATAAATCGGGAATCGGGAATCGAAGATCGCGGAAAACCGCGGGCCCTATTTTTTACCTTTGTGTTTAGCGGCTAATATTTTCGCGACGCGCGCGCGGATGTCTTTCTGTATTTCCTCTACCGGGCGGCCGCCGTCTACGCGCGTCACGCCCGGCTTGCGGGCGAGCAGCTTGTAGGCCCGGTTAACGCGCTTGCGGAACCGGGCCGGTTCGCTCTCTATCCGGTCGCGGCCCTGCGTCAGGCGCTCCCGCCGGGAGAAAACTTTATCAGGGATGTCGAAGACTATCGTGACGTCCGGCCTGAGGTTCCTGGTGGCTATGCGGTTCAAGGTCTCCACCGTCTTCAGGTCGAGGCCGCGGCCATAGCCCTGGTAGGCGGTGGTGGAGAGCGTGTAGCGGTCCGAGATTATAACCTTGCCGGCTTTAAGCGCCGGGATTATTTTCTCCAAAGTGTGTTTTATCCTCGAGGTCTCGTAGAGGAAAAGCTCCGTCATCGGCTCGATGACGCTTTTCGGGTCCAGGAGTATTTCCCTGATCTGTTCGGACAGGCGGGTCCCGCCCGGCTCGCGGGTGACCAGGACTTCACGGCCCAGGCCTTCCAGCCAGGTTTTCAGCAGCGCCGCCTGCGTCGATTTCCCGGACCTGTCCGGCCCTTCCAGAACTATAAAAATGCCGCGTTTCATAACTATATGATAGCAAAGCCCCCGCCCCGGAGGGTAGAGTCCGCGTCTTAAAAAACAGAAACCCCGGCGCGTGCCGGGGTTTCTGCCTTTACTGCCGCGCCGTCAGGAACATTCCGAATAGCCGCAATCGTGGCAGGTGGGTCCGGAGCAGCCCGACTCGTAGCTGACGTTGGAGGAGTAGCACTTGGGGCAGTACTGGGTGCGCGAGGCTTCCCACAGCTCCAGTTTCTCCTGGCCGTTTATCTCCAGGTCGGTGGCTATGATGCCCGTGCGCTTCAGGTGGCTCCTGAGCGCCACGGCTATCGCGTGCGCCACGGAGTTGATGCGGTTCTCTCCCAGGCCCATGGGCCTGTCGCCCTTCACCGAGTTGAGGTGCTTTATGATCTTCACCGGGTCGCCGCCTTCCTCGAGGTACTTGGAAAGCAGAATGCCGATAAGCGAGGTCAGGCCGCTGATCTCGGTACCCAGCGGCGGCATGTTGGTGAACACCTGGTAGGGCCCGTGCTCGTTGTAGTTGATGTGCACGTGCAGCGGGCCGTAGCCGGTCTTCAGCTGGAAATATTCCGACGAGACTCCGAAAGACTGGTAGGGCGCTTTCTTCTTCTTGGTCTTGGCCTGCGGCTGCGTGCCGGGGGTAGAGGAGATGTTCAGCACCTGCTGCGCCTTGCAGCCGTCGCGGTAGACGGTGAGGCCTTTGCAGCCCAGTTTATGGGCAAGCAAATAGCAGTTCTTCACGTCCTCAACCTTGGCCGAGGTGGACATATTTATGGTCTTCGAAACTGCGTTGTCTATGTGCTTCTGGAAGGCCGCCTGGATCTTTATATGGTTCTCTATGGAAACGTCGTGCGCCGTAGGGAAGAGGTCCTGGATGTGCTTGGGGATCTCGGGGATGCCGCGCACGGCCTTATGGTTGGCCTCTATCTTTTTCCAGAGCGTCTTTTCGTCCAGGCCGAAGAAATCATGCTCTTTGGCGACCTGCTTGAAAAGCGTGTTCACTTCGAAGAAAGTATCCTTCGCCTCGGCGTCCTTATTGTTCTTCATGGCGTCCAGGGCGCGGGCATTAAAGCGGGTATAGGCGACGGCGAAGAAAGGCTCGATGCCGGAGCCCTGCAGCCCGGCCGCGATGGCGATGGTCCCGGTCGGGGCTATGGTAGTGCGGGAAGCGTTGCGCGGCTTCGCGGCCACGCCCCTGAAATGGCGGCTTTCCGCGTCGTAAATGGAGCCCTTCCAGTTCTGGAAGACGCCGCGCTCTTTAGCCAGCCCCTCCGAGGCTTCCATGGACTTCTCGTTTATGAACTTCATCACTTCTTCGGCTTTTTTCAGGCCGGCGGGGCTGTCGTAGGCCACGCCGAGCTTTACCGCGGTTTCGGCCCAGCCCATCACGCCCAGGCCGATCTTCCTGTTGCCCTTGGCTATCTTCTCGATCTCGGGCAGGGGATAATTGTTGATCTCGATGACATTGTCGAGGAAGCGCACGGCCATTGAGACGGTGGTTGCCAGCCGGTCCCAGTCCATGGTCCCGCTCGTCAGCTCGCCTTTGACATAATTGGCCAGGTTTATCGAGCCCAGATTACAGGATTCCCACGGCAGCAGCGGCTGTTCGCCGCAGGGGTTGGTGCTTTCTATCTGCCCGAGTTCGGGCGTGGGATTGGAGTTGGTCTCGTTGATGCGGTCTATGAAAACTATCCCGGGATCGCCGCTGGCCCAGGCGGATTCTACAATGGAATTAAACACTTCCCTGGCCTTAAGCGAGCCGGAAGCCTCATTGTTACGCGGGTTGACCAGGTCGAAGCTGCCGCCGGTTTCCACGGCCTTCATGAATTTGTCGTCGAGGGCGATGGAGATGTTGAAGTTCTCCAGGACTCCCGCCTGCGACTTCACGGTTATAAAGTCCTTTATCTCCGGGTGCCAGTAGGGGAGGATGCCCATATTGGCGCCGCGGCGGGTTCCGCCCTGCTTCACGACGTCGGTGAGCTTGTCGAAAAGCTTCATGAACGAGATAGCGCCGGAGGCCACGCCGTTCGTTTTTTTGACCGTGTCTCCCTTCGGGCGCACGCGGCAGAAAGAGAAGCCGGTCCCGCCGCCGGATTTCTGGATCAGGCTCTGGGCCGTGAGGGCCTTGGCTATGCCCTCCATGGAGTCCGGCACGGGCAGCACGTAGCAGGCCGAGAGCTGCTGCAGGTCGCGCCCGGCGTTCATAAGGGTGGGGGAATTCGGCAGGAAGTTGAACTCCGCCATCATATTGTAGAAACCGGTTTTCCAGAGGTCGGCCGCCGCGCGCGCGTCAGGTATTTCTTTGTAGGCTTTTTCCAGGTTGGCCACGAACTTCATGAAATTGGCTTCGCGCTCGGAGGATTCCGCAAGCCCCTCGTGGAAAATAAGGGTGCGGGAAGCGGCCTCGCCGGCTTTATTTTTAAGGACGCGGCAGTTCACGCCCTCGAAGACGCCCCATTTCTCGGCGTCGTGGTGGAAGATGATCTCTGAAAGGGAAATGTTATGGGCTACGCGCTCGAAAAGGTCCTCGGGCGTGTTATCGCCGCGGAGATATTTGTCCTTTATAACCTTGGCCTGGTTTTCGCTGACGGTGACTGACTTCCTGGCGATCGTGACTGTCTTCATTCTGTTTGTGTCCTTGGTTTTTTATTTCCCAGGACTTTTCAGTAAATCTGTCCGGACTGCGCCCGCTCCGGCTCCCCCTGGCATCTTACGAGCTGGGCTTTGTGTCTAGAACTGAACTAAAAAGCTTTTGGAATAGCTCTAATCTATCAATACTTAAACCCCGTGTCAAATCTACCGACGATAGCCATAAATAAACCGCTTTCCGGGGCAAAACTGTTATAATAAAAATACGGGTTTCCCCAATGGAAAAGAAGAAAAAACAGGGACTTGAGCTTTCCCAGGAGCAGGTTCTGCGCCAGGACCTCCGGTTATTTTCCGTGCTGGCCTCTCCGGAGCAGGATTTCCTGCGCCAGGCGGCGGAGCTGGAGGCGGACCCGCTCTTCATTAAACTCACCGCCCCGGGGGCCGACGGGGCCGCGCCGGTCATGCGCCGCCGCTTTTCCGGCGCCTCGTACGCTTTCGGCCTGGCCTGCGGCGACGAAGCCCTCGGGGCCGCCGCCGGGTCCGGCGGCAGCGCGGGAGAATGGCTTGCCGAAAGGCCGGCCATGCTCAAGCTCGCCCAGCGCGCCGGCCTGGAGAATTTTGAGAAATATTTCCTTTCCGACGTGGTTTTCAGCCCCGCCGCGGCCGGGCGCGCCTGCGGGCTTACCGCCGCCGAGGCTTCGGCCCTTAAAAATTTCGCGGACGCTTTCGTGCTCGCGCACGAGAGGATCCCGTCGGCCGCCCTGCCGGTGCTCTACCTGCGCTGCGCAGCCAGGATAAGCGCGGAGGGAGGCAGGCTTTCTATCGCTTACGCCCATCCGGCTTATTTCCGCGGGGCCTACAATATCGACAATGAGGCGCTTTCCCGACTTATGAAAAGCGGCTCGCTGAGCCGCGGGGAAGCCGCCAGGGTCCGCGCGCTTACTTCCCGCGCCCAGCGGATAGCCTGGCGCAAATCCGGTTTTCACCGGGTGTTGACCGCGCTGGTCGCTCACCAGGAAGCCTTCCTGCTGGAGAAGGGGCCGCTGAAGCCGTTCAGCCAGCGCGACCTGGCGGCGCAGGTCGGCTTAAATCCGGCCACCGTCTCAAGGCTGGTAGCCGCGAAGACGATAATGGCTCCCTGGGGAGATGAGATAAAACTGGGGAATCTGTTCAGAAAGAAAAACGCGTTTATTATTGATATAATAAAAGCCGTTACAGGGGCCAGCGCCAAAAAGATGACCGATAGAGAAGTCGCGGAGTCCCTGCGATCCGTTCACGGAATACGCGTTTCACGACGCAGCGTCAATCTTTATAGGACAACACTTTAACCTATGCCCAATAAAAAAGAAATAGCCGCCCTGAATCCGGTCCAGCGCAGCCTTTTCGACGCTGTGTTCTTTAACGCGCAGGAGCCCATGTTGGTGCTTGACCGGCAGCTTTCCGTCCTGCTGGTGAACAACAGCGCGCTTAAGCTGCTCGGCTGGACCGCGCAGGACCTTTCCGGGAAAACGGCCTCCGCGCTTGTGCTCCGGAAGGACATGGCGGAATTTTCGGAGATGACGGACCTGGCCGCCCGCAAAGGCATGGTGCGCAACTGCCGCTTCTACATGCTGACCGCCGCCAAAAGCATCGTAAGGATTTTCCTGACGGCGCAGGCGCTAAAAGACGACGGCGGAGAAGTGAACGGTTTCTGCCTTTACCTCTCGCCCGTTTCCCCCGACGAATGGTCCGCCCTGAAGGACCCCCACGTTTTCAAGAACGCGGCCCGCAAGCTCGGCCGCCTCACCTCCATCGGCCAGCTTACTTCGATGTTCGCGCACGATATTAAGAACCCCCTGCACGTGATACTTTCCACTTCGGAACTTATGCGGTCCCAGGAGGGCCAGACGGAGCAGTGCAGGACCGAAGCCGAGCTGATAGAGCGCAACGCCCGCCGCGCTTCGAAGATAGTGAAGACCCTCCTGGATTTTTCGCGCAGCGGGATGTGCCGCCTCGAGCCCTACTCCGTGGCGGACGCCGCCGAGTACGCCCTCGAGCTTATCGACAGCTCCCTGAAGGCCGCCAAGGTGCGCGTCGAGAAAAAGCTGGAGAACGCGCCCAAGGTCTTCCTCGACCCGCATTACATGCACAGCGTGATCTATAACCTGCTCAATAACGCCGCCCAGGCGCTCGAAGGTTCCGCCGACGGCTGCGTAACGATAAGCTCCGGCTGGCTGGAGCAGGAAAAAGAGGTTTTCCTGACCATCTCCGACAACGGGCCCGGCCTTGAGCCGGCCATGCTTGAAAATCTTTTCCAGCCCTTCTTTACCACCAAGGACAGCGGCACCGGCCTGGGTCTCTACCTGGCCCGCCAGATCATGGACGAGCACGGCGGGCGGATAATCGTGGCTTCCTCTCCCGAAGGCGGCGCGATGGTAAGCCTGCGGTTCAAGAAGACGGTGTAAAAGAACCGGGGAATCGAGAATCGGCAATCGAAAATCGCAGAGCGGGGAAAAACAACAGAGTTTAATGGGAAACATACTTATCGTCGAGGATGACGCCGATACGCGTTATGTGCTGAAGGCCGCGCTTGAAAGCGGGCGGCACGCCTGCGCCACGGCAGCTTCCGGGGCGGAGGCCATGGGGCTCGCCGAGGCGCTGACTTTCGACGCGGTGGTGCTGGATATGGTGCTGGGCGATTCCGACGGGCTGACCATTCTCGAAAAGCTGAAGAACGAGGACCCCGGCCTGCCCGTGGTGATACTCACCGGCCACGCCAATGTGCAGAGCGCCGTGAAAGCGATGAAACTGGGCGCCCTGGACTATTTGATAAAGCCCTTCGGCAACGAGGAGCTGCTGCTGATAATTGAAAAAGCGGTCAAGGAGCGCAGGCTCAAGCGCGAGTTCGAGGCGCTGCGCAGCCACGTAAAGCGCGCACACGGCGCGGAGCCGGTGTTCGGAACCAGCAGGGAAATTAAAAATACCGCGGCCCTGGCCAGGCAGGTGGCGGCCACGGACCTGACCGTGATACTTTCGGGGCCGTCCGGCTCCGGCAAAGAAGTGTGGGCGCGCGAAATACACCGCCTGAGTTCCCGCGGCGACAGCCCTTTCGTGGCGCTGGACTGCGGCGCCCTCCCGGAGAACCTCGTAGAGAGCGAGCTGTTCGGCTACGAGCGCGGGGCCTTTACCGGCGCGGACAGGCGCAAGCCCGGCCTTTTCGAAGTCGCCTTCGGCGGCACGCTTTTCCTCGACGAGATAGGGAACCTTACCAGCGCCACTCAGGCTAAGCTGCTCCGCGTCCTGGAAGAGCGCAAGATACGCCACCTCGGCGGGAAAAAAGATATTCCCACGGACGCGCGCGTGATCGTGGCTTCCAACAGCAATTTGCCCGCCCGCATAAAAGAGGGAACTTTCCGCGAAGACCTTTATCACCGCCTCAACCAGTTCACCTTGCGCGTTCCCTCTCTTGTCGAGAGAAAAGAGGACATCCCGGTGCTGGCCGCTTTTTTCCTGAGCGAAGCCGAGAAGCTGGTGAACAAAAAGATAGAAACAATTTCCGATTCCGCCCTCGCGGCCCTCTCCGCCTACGCCTGGCCCGGCAATGTGCGCGAACTGAAAAACGTCATCACCCGCGCCGCGCTTTTATGCGAGGGGGAGATACTGCCCTCCCATCTGGGGCTCGGCGGCGCAGAACCGGTCAAGGGCTGCGCTTCAGCTCCGGTACCAGAGAATTTCGATCTAAAAGAAAATTTACGCCAGGCCCGCGCAGAAACCGAGCGCCGCCTTATCAGCGCCGCCCTTTCTCAAACGAACGGCAATAAAGTCAAAGCCGCCAAGCTCCTCTCCATAGACCGCAAAGCCCTCTACGACAAGATCAAGACCTATTCGCTTTGATCAGCGCACACCAGGGGATGTTGTTTCCTTGACTTGAATTTATACTATTATTGAAGTACAATAATTGCGATTCAATAATCGGGAGCCGGAGGGAATATGAAGAACCCGTTCTATTTAAAGCCGCTGCCCTTGTCCGTGCCTTTCTGCGACAGGGAAAAAGAGACTGACGACCTGACGCGCTACGCCGAAAATTTCACTAATGTAGTCCTCTCCTCTCCGCGTAGATATGGCAAGACGTCTCTTGTTAAGCGGGTGCAGGGCAGGCTTGTAAAAAAAGGGATTCTCCCCGTATATATCGATTACTTCGGGATTTCCTCCGTCGACGAATTTGTCGCGAAGTTCGCGGGGGCTGTCTATGCCGTAGTATACAGGGAAAAGTCCGTTTTTGAAAAGGCCGTAAAAATATTTACGAGCCTGCGCCCCGTAATAAGACCGGATACGGAAGCCGGTCTGACCGTGACGGTAGAAGTTTCACGGGGGAAATCCGGCATGCAGCTGCTTGAAGAAACGATGCTCGGGTTCAGCAAGTTCCTCGAATCCGGCAGGCTAAAATGCAATGTCATTTTTGACGAGTTCCAGGAGGTCACGGAGCTGAAAGAATCCAGGCTCATAGAGGGAACGCTTCGCTCTCATATGCAGGGCCAGGAGAACGTGTCGTATTTTTTTGTCGGCAGCCGCAGGCGGATTTTGCTCGATATTTTCAATGACAAAAAGCGCCCGTTTTATAACAGCGCGATCAGCTATGTCCTCCCGCCCCTTCCTGCCGAAGACACCGTAAAATATCTCTCCGGACTTTTCAGGGAAAGCGGGAAGAATTGCCCTGAAAATATCGCGCGGCGGATACACGCGCTCGCCGAAGGGTATCCGTATTACATCCAAAAACTCTCCTATTTTGTTTATGAAGCGGCAAAAAATAAAGTTACAGATGCTGATCTGAAAGGGGGGCTCTCTCAACTGTTCAGCGAGGAAACGCCGCTGTTTGAAATAATGCTGCAGGCGCTTCGCCCGCGCCAGATTTCGCTCCTCAGCGCTATAGCGAAGGAACCTGTGGCCTCCCCTTTTGCGATGGAATACATAAACAGGCATCGCCTGGGATCGCTGGGGGGGGTGCAGGCCGCAATAAAAAAACTTTCCGAAATAGATTACATTGAAAAAGCAGCCACCGGCTGGAAGGTTCCTGATCCATTGTTCGCGCTATGGTTGAAAAAAAAGGAGACGATGGAATCTTGATGTAATAAAACATTGGACAGTGTAGCTAAATATCCACACAAGTATGTAGATATTTATCCACATTGTTGACTTTAGTCTACATCCACCCGTAACAACAATTTCATTTTTCAGCTTTATTTCCTCATCAGCTAATCTTCTATACTATATCCATGTTCCAACCTGGAATTTTGGGGTTATGCCGCAATATACTGCTCAGTTACCTGCCTTTCATTGGCGGTTTTGCGCGCGTTGACTTTACAATGCTGCCTGTCACTGAGCTGCATACAGGCATAGCAAGCTCTAAGCCTACCTTAAATAAAACTGATTGGCGGCGGATCAGGCCGGATTACAGGCCGGTTAAACTGTTTGGCAAAGTCGTTGCTATTAATTTTGGTAGAGGGTTAACCTGAATTCCGCAGTTCAATATGATTCTTGTTATGAAAATCAATGAACAAAATTATTCTGCGGAATTCCCCGCGAAGCGGGCGGAGGGCCCAGCGCTATGCGCGCCAGGCCCGACGAGGTGTATGCCTCCCGAAGGGCGCCCGCTATGCGGGCGGAAAACTTCAGTAGAAGTTTTCAGGCTAATTTAACAATTTCGTTCCTAAATGTTCCCGGAGGCACTATGAAAACGCTCAAAGCCTTGTTTCTCGAAATCTTCTCGGTCCTGCTGCTCTTGCCGGCCTTAGCCGGCGCTGCGCCGAACCAGATAAACTACCAGGGCCGCCTGGTGGACGCCAACGGGAACCCGCTGAGCGGGACATACTCGATAACATTCAACATTTACGGCGCGCCCTCCGGCGGGTCCGCGGTCTGGACCGAAATCCAGCCGACCATAGCCGTAGATAACGGAATCTTCAACGCAAAGCTCGTTATTGAACCGAGCTTTG
>JAVHPG010000178.1:0-1932 GCA_036170455.1 Elusimicrobiales bacterium | reverse complement strand
CTCCCGCCCGGTCCTCCTGCTTTCCATGGTTTTCTTCGGCGCCTGCGCCGCGCCCCAGCCGGCCGGGGAGCGCCGGCAGGACCAGCCTTCAGGCCCCGGCGCCGCGATAGTTTTCGAGAAGAGGACCTTCAAGCTGGTAAAAACCCCGGACCCCGACCTCGAGGCGGCGCTTGAGGGCCTGCTTTCCGCCAGCTATGACGTCGCCGTCAGGAACCACGTCGGGGACAAACCCATGGAAACAGGCTTCACCTATTCGCTGGCCCCGAAGGGCGCGGTCTATCCTTTCTCGGAGATAGAAGTCTCCTGCATCATGCAGGAGAAATACGCGCGCCGCAGCGGGCCGGAGATCTGCGGCGACTTTTTCACGGAACTGGACGCAAGACTAAAAAAGGCCGTCGGCGGTAAATGATATGGACTTCAGACTCTACAACACGCTTACCAGGCAGAAAGAAATTTTCAAGCCGCTGAAAGCGGGCGAGGCGGGGATCTACACCTGCGGCCCCACCGTATACCTTTACGCGCACATAGGGAACATGCGCACCTACATAGCCGAGGACGGCCTGGTCCGCGCGCTCAAATTCTGCGGCTACAAGGTAAAGCGCGTGATGAACATCACCGACGTAGGACATCTCACCTCGGACGCCGACACCGGCGAGGACAAGGTAGAGGCGAGCGCCCGGCGCGAGGGCAAGACCGCCTGGGACGTAGTTAAATTCTACACCGAGGCTTTCTTCAAGGATTTCAAGGCGCTTAACTGCCTGCAGCCGGAAGTGCTCTGCCCGGCCACCGAATATATAAAAGAGATGATAGACCTGGGCGTGACGCTGGAAAAGAAAGGGTTCACTTACCTCATCCCCAAAGACGGGCTCTATTTCGACACCGCGAAACTGCCCGATTACGGCAAGCTCGCCGGGAAGGCCCACGTGGAAGGCCTCCGGGAAGGCGCGCGCGTGGAGGCTAACGCCGAAAAGCGCAATCCCGTGGACTTCGCCCTTTGGAAGCTCTCCACGCCCGAGGAGAAGCGCCAGATGGAATGGGATTCCCCCTGGGGCAAAGGTTTTCCCGGCTGGCACATGGAGTGCTCTGCCATGGCGATGAAGCACCTCGGCGAGACCATAGACATCCACTGCGGCGGCGAAGACCACGTCTCCATCCACCATACCAATGAGATAGCCCAGAGCGAGGGCGCGACCGGCAAGACTTTTTCCAATTACTGGATGCACGTGAGGTTCCTGGTGATGGGAGACTCCGGCAAGATGTCCAAGTCCGCCGGCGGCTTCCTCACCGTGTCCTCCCTGCCGGAGAAGGGCTATGACCCGCTGGCCTACCGCTATTACTGCCTGCTGACGCATTACCGCAAGCAACTGGAATTCACATGGGAAGGCGTGGAAGCCGCCGCCCGCGGCCTCGACGGCCTGCGCGCGCTGGCCGCCAAAGTGAAGGCCGAGGCTTCGGGCCAGGTCCCGCCCGCGGACCGCGAAGCGAAATATTTCAAGGATTTCTCCGGGGCGCTGGCCGACGACGTGAACATGCCTGCGGCGCTCGCCGTGCTCTGGGAGACGCTGAAAGACCAGTCTATCCCCGCGCCGCAGCGCCTGGCTTTCGCCCTGGCGACGGAGGCGGTCCTGGCCCTGAACCTGTTCGCCGAAAAAGCGGCGGAGGAACTGCCGGCCGAACTGGCCGCCCTAGTAAAAGAGCGGGAAGCCGCCCGCAAGGCCAAAGATTTCAAGCGCTCCGACGAGCTGCGCAAAGCGCTTTCCGCCAAAGGCGTGCTGATAGAAGACACCCCGAATGGCACCACGTGGAAGCGCACCCGCGGATGAAGAACCTGCTCGCCTGCCTGCTCCTGCTGCCCGCTTTCTGCGCTCCCTGCCTTTACGCCCAGGAAGCGTCCTCCCGGACCTGCGTGAACAAAGACGGCTCGACGCTTAC
>JAVHPG010000177.1:0-9496 GCA_036170455.1 Elusimicrobiales bacterium | reverse complement strand
GAGATGAGCCAGAACAGCATGCGCATGAGCTGGTCCTCCGAAGAGGTGGATAAGCACCTGCGCAATATCATGATCAGCATCCACAGCGCCTGCGTGAACGCCGCTAAAGAAGCGGGGCACCCCGGCAACTATGTGATGGGCGCCAACATCGCCGGCTTCAAAAAAGTGGCCGAAGCCATGATGGCCCAGGGCCTGGTGTAACAATAGCCTGAGCCGGATAAGAACGGGCGGGGCCGAAAAGCCCCGCCCGTTTTATTTTTTTGTATCATTATAAGCGGAGGAAAGCGCATGCCTAAAATACTTGTAGTGGACGATATTCCGGCGATAGTGGATTTTTCAAAAGAATTTTTCGAGGATGCCGGCTTTGAAGTAAGGACGGCCGATACAGCCCCGACGGCCATAGCCGCCCAGCAGGAATTCAAGGCGGACGCTATCCTCCAGGACCTGAACATCCCCGGCGGCGGCGGCGTATTCGTCTACGAGACCCTGCGCGCCCAGAACGATATGGTCCCCATAATTTTCTCCACCGGCAAGCCGGAAACCCTCGGCGACCTGAGCAAGATGGTAAACGTCTCCGCCCTGAGGAAACCCACTGACCCCGAAGTCCTTATGGCCGAGGTCAAAAAGCAGATCGCCAAGGCCTCTTCGGAACGCCCGATGAACCCGGTCCCTCCCCCCCCGCCCAAACTGCCGCCCGGGCATTAAGCGATTTTTCCGGACAAATAAAAAGCGGGCGAAGCTTTAAAAGCTCCGCCCTCTTTTTTAATCCAGGAACTGATTACAAGCCGTTGATCAGCTGGCAGGTAGGGCGAAAGCCCATCGCCTCCATTTCCGCGCTGGGGTTTATGCAGGAGAGAAGATTCCTTTCCGTGCCGCCGTCCCCGTCCGGGCGCTCCAGTTCTATAGACCTGGTCTTGATGCCTTCGTCATTGGTCTCTTTCACTTTCAGGGCCGCATAGAGCGCAAGGGAGAAAACGCGGTTGTCGCCGGCGCCGTAAGACTCCATGCCCATGGCTTTCCAGCCGCCGGCCGGGCTGATAACGCAGGAATAATGAGCCTTGTTGGGCTGGTTAGGGAGGTGGATATCGGTGGCGAAGCTTTTGTAGCAGGTCAGGCCCGCGCCGACCTTATACACATAGCTCTGGCCGCCGGCCATCACCACAAGTTTAGGCGCGACATTCAGGGAGTTTACCAGCAGCTCGGCGAAAGGAGCGCTTTTAAAATCCACATCGGAGGTAATGGGCTTGGCCGCCTTGGTCACAATGCCGGTTTCCGGCTCTGGAATCACGACCCGCGCTTCCTGCGCCATTTTAACGACGTCTTTAGCGCTGATATTTTTCAGCCCGGAGGCGTTTACTGCGCCGGAACTTATTACTGCCGCGAGTACTGCAAGTATAATTTTATTCATTGATTTTGTCCCCTTTTAGTCAGTCCGCTGCGGGGAATAATTTAAACATCCCCATATTCATATTTTCCCAAAACAGCGGAACCCCCGATAGAGTCAAAGGGCCCACCCCCGCATTGTTTTTTGCCGGATGTTCGTGGGACTTCAATCCCTGTCGGCGATGGGGAGCGTGTATTTAGCGTAGTGGAGGTCGGTGCCGTTCTTGTAGCCGGTATAAAATCTCGCCGCCAGCGCGTCCACCAGCGGGTCGGTAAAAGCGTTGAGGAAGGTATAGCTCACATTGTCCTCGAGGTGATGCCTGGCGTGCCGCCGCTTCCCCAGCAGCAGGCCCGCGCGGGCAAGGAAGGCCGCCGCAGGGGAATTGGAGTTATGCGCCAGGTAGTGGGAAATTTCCGCGACTGAGGAGAGTATCCCGGAGTAGACCAGGGTATAAAGCAGGACAGGGTTCACCCCGGGCAGGAAAGAGAGCCAGGCGAGCGCGCAAAGACACGGGACCAGCCAGACCTTGGAGCCGCTTTCATTGAAGTACATTACGGGGAGACTATTGTCCTTGTACCTGGGCCTTTTATGATGCAGGTGGAAATTGGCGGTCAGCGGGCCCCACGCCGACCCATAATCGTCCATGTGGTCCGCGTACAGATGAACAAGCCCGTTGACGAAGTCCGCCAGGAGGTAAGCTCCGGCGATGGCAGCCAGCTGACCGGCCGGTCCTATCGAAAGGTTAAAGACCCGCAGCAGCAGGAAAGCCTGAAGTGAAATATTAGCGGCCGCGATGAACTTCCCGAACAGTTTGTAGCCTGCCCTGTTCTCGTACAGCCCCATCGCGGCGTTGAATTGTTCTTGTTTCTGCTCGAGGTCCAAGATCAGTCCTCCGAATGAGCGGCGCTTTTCCGGACCGCGTCCGTCATTGGCGGCGGAGATATTTGGAAAGGGCGCTCAGGTCGGCGGCGAAGGCCGGGTTCTGGCGGAACTTCCTGAACAGCAGGTCGCCCAGCTTCTTGCCGGCCTCCACGTCGGTGGGGTGGTGCACGCCGCCTATTACGCGGTTAAGCGCGGCCTGGTCGGCGGCGCGGGCGAAAATAGCGCCCTGGCGCGGGAGCAGGCCCGACAGCACAAGCGCGTACACGCGCGCCACGGCGGCGTGCCCGCTGGGGTAGGAGAGGCCCTGCACGCGGCCCAGGCAGGGCTGCACTTCAGCCGAGCGCACGAAAGGCCGTTCGCGCTTATAGGTCTTCTTAATATTCCTGACGGCGTCGCCGGTTTCCGTGCCGACACGCCTGAAGAAAGCCCCGACCTCGGGAGGCAGCGGGACCGGGAAGGGGTTTACCCCGCCGAAAAGAGAGAGGTAGCTTTCGTCCGACTGGGCCATGGCCGCGGAGCACTGGGCCCCGGTGCGGTCTTTCTGCCACTGCAGCACCGCCGCAAGGTCCGCCTTGTCTTCGGCCGAGCCGACAGCGGGCGGGGCCGGGAAACCGGGGATCTGGAGTTCCGACTGGGAGAGGTAACGCGAGCCGGGCTCGCTGGTTATCGCGGCCGGCGCCGGGGCTTCCGGCGCCTTAAAGCTGGCTGTCAGGGGCGGCAGGGAGTAGAAAGCCTCTTCGGAATGAACGGCGGGCGCCGGGCCGGCGGCCAGGATCAAGGCGGCGATAAAACTGCGAAGGATAAAAGCGGTCTGCCTAAGCAACATTTTGCCTCCAAAAACGCGGCCTTATATACGGCAAGGATATTCTAGTAGGCCTAAGGTAAAACCGCAAGAGCCAAAGGACCTATTCCCTGCGCTCGTACTCGCCGCACCAGTCGGCGGCGGTCACGAACGGGTAGCGGCCTTCGACCCCGGGCGGGTAGCGGTGGCAGGCGCCGAAGGTTCCCATGGGCAGGGCTTCCTCGAACTCGGCCGCATTTATTTTTTCCACATACGAACAGCCCGGGCAGTTCTTCGCGCTGACCCCGGCTGGAGTCTCTTTGAGCGCTAATTCCGGCAGCGCGGCCTGATCATCTTCGATCTCAGCCGCGCCGGCGGGGACTTTAACGTCGGCGCCGCATTTACGGCACTTCGCGGTTTCTCCGGGCTTCAGCCACTTAACTATTACTTCCTTCCCGCAATCAGCACATTTAAATTTATAAGCCATACATTCCTCATACCTGTCAGGCAAAGTATCTGTTTTCCCACCCTCTTACCGGCTGATATTATGCGATAAATAGCGCGGTTAGCCAATCGCCGGCGTGCGAGCTGCAATTGTCGCGCAAATTTCCATTTACAAACCGGGAACAGACCGGTTCATCCCCCAAAAATAGGCCGAACGGCCCAGGGACGGCCATGCCGTTAGCCCTATATTTTTCTGTTGACATTGATCAAATATTTTGAGAAACTGATGACAGAAGTCAATACTAGCCTTTAGGAGACGGACTGAATGAAAAAACTGATACTCGCAGTCGCCCTGGCCGTAACGCCGGGCATCAGCAGCGCTGCTACCCTCCTGGATTTCAATAATCCCGGCAGCTTCAACCTGACCTCGGTCGCCAGGACCTTCGAGGTTCCCGCGATCGGAGCGCCGGACAAGGATCTTTCCGCCCCGCTCGGCTTCCCGAAGATAGTAGGCGGCGTGCAGGCCTCCAAGGGCGAATTCCCCTTCATAGTTTCCCTCCAGGGCTCGGGCAGCCACGTCTGCGGCGGCTCCCTCATCAAGAAGAACTGGGTGCTCACCGCTGCCCACTGCGTCGGCTACTTCCAGACCGTCGTGGTCGGCCTCCACACCCAGGGCCAGACAGCCGGCACGGAGAAGTTCACCACGCTGAAGGTAATAAAGAACCCCGACTACGAGAGCGACATGCAGAGCAGCAAAGACTATGCCCTGGTACAGCTCAGCGGCAATTCAAAGTTCGCCACCATAGCGCTCAACACCGCGGAGATCTCCGGCGATGTGAACTTCGTCACCGCCGGCTGGGGCACCACCAGCGAAGGTTCCGGCAGCATCTCCAAGAACCTCATGAAGGTCACCGTGCCTTTCGTCTCCGCTGATGCCTGCGAAGCCGCCTATCCCGGCTCTCTCGACAGCTCCATGATCTGCGCGGGCTATCCCGAAGGCGGGAAGGACTCCTGCCAGGGCGACAGCGGCGGCCCCCTGATAGTCGGCAGCGGCTCGAATATGGCGCTGGCCGGCGTAGTGAGCTGGGGAGAGGGCTGCGCCCGCCCCAACAAGTACGGCGTCTACTCCAAAGTGAACGCCGTGCTTGACTGGATAAACGCCACGGCTAAATAAGCCGCTTTAACCAGGCAAAAAAAGACCCGGCCGAAAGACCGAGTCTTTTTTATGTCCTAAACTGAACGGCGGGGATTAATTTACAGAGGAAATGTCGCGCCAGCTCTTGCCGGAGCGGGGACGCGGACTGAGGTTCCAAAGGTAGGCGCCGTGCTTGACCCGCTTCGTATCGGGGACATCCACGGCCCGGATCTTGCCGGCGGGGACGCGGACTATTATCTTATCGCCTTTGCGGTGCTCATTGTCGTCTTTATCAAAGTTGCATGTTTCTGTCATAGCTGTCCTCGCTTCCAAACCCCGGGCCTATATCGTACGATATAGGCCAGCGGACTGACAGGCCCAAAGGACCCACTTGCCGACTGCTTTTTGGGCCATCGGTTCAGCCGCCAAGGATCCTGAAAAACGCCGCGCCCGGCCAATAAAAAAAGCCCGGCTAAACCGGGCTTTTTCACAGGAGGGGCGGTAACTATTTGCCCCTGCCGTGTCCTTTCACTTTTCCCCCGCGCTTCTTCATGTGCCCGCCCTTGGCCTGTTTCCTTTCGCCCTTTTTTTCAACGCGCTCACCCCGGTTTTCCCTGCGGTCGGCATTGCGTTCAAGCTTGTTGGCGGCCTTGAGATTTCCCTTGGCGCGCTGCTTTTCCGACTGCGCGTCCATCTTTTCAGCCTGCTCCTGCAGCTTTTCGCCTTTCTCCTATATCTTTCCTACGGCCTCCTCTTTCCTCTCGCCGGCGTTCTCTATCTTCTCCCCTTTATTACCGCTAAACCTGTGCCACCATCCCTTAATGCCGCCTTCAGGGGCGGCTTCGGAGGGTTTTACCTCCGCGGGGTTGGCCGTGGCGGCCGCTTCGTTCTGTACTGCGGCTTGGGCCTGCGGCTGGGCCGCCTGGTCCTCGGCGTAAGCGCTGACACCCAGCCCTAAAATTAATACCACCATATAAATTGTTTTCTGTAACATTGTGGTCTCCTTAAGAATGAACTGCCGGCTGAGCGCTCCTCAGCCGGCCTTCCCGGTATTTTCCACAGTCTGTTTACTCGGCGGCCTGTTCCTCAAGTTGTTCCAGGGCGGGGCCGTTCACGTTCATCGGCGCTTCCACTTCCGGCCTGTAGATCACGGACTCTACCTGCGGAAGGACGGGCGCTGAGGGATCGTAGGGAACCAAGCCATCTATCACGGGCTCCACGCCCTTCCTGGGCGCGGGGATGGTCAGCGTCTGGGTTCCGCCGGTGGTGAAGAAGATCTTCGCGCCGGCGGCCCTGATGCGGTCCAGCGCTTCTTTATGGGGATGGCCGTAGACATTGTCGACGCCGACCGAAATTATAGCCATCTTGGGCTTGACGCGGGCCAGGAAGCCGTCGGTGGAGGAATAGCGCGAGCCGTGATGACCGACTTTCAGCGCGTAGGACTCCAGGCCGGACTTGAAGATGCGCATCATCGCGTTCTCTATGGAAGCTTCGGCGTCGCCGGTGAACAGCAGGCCGGTGCCGTTGTAGAAAAAGCGCAGGACTACCGAGCAGTTATTCACGTCGTCATTGTATTTGAGCTGCACGGGTTCGGAGCAGGTATTGAGGACCTTTACGGTCACGCGGGAGTCCCAGTTGAGGTTGCTGCCGGCTTCAGGATAGTGGGTTTTGCAGGCCGGTTCCGCGTCGGCCAGTTCGCGCAGGTTATTGTCGCCCTTGGCCTCGACGTTCTCGGCCCTGGAATCGTAGAAATTCCTAACGTCGACCATGGCGAAGACCTTTTTCAGGCCCCGGTAATGGTCGCTGTGCGGATGGGTAAGCACGACGTGGTCTATCTTGGTTATTCCCTTGTCCTTCAGGAATTTCCCCACCGGCTCCCCGGAGGGGCCGCCGTCTATCAAAACATTATGGCCGTTGGGCAGCTCGATGTAAGTGGCGTCGCCCTGCCCGACGTTTATGTAGTACACGTTAAGCTGTGCCCGGAGGCTGGAGGAAGAAAGCAGGAAAAGGGAAATGAACGCTATAAGCTTGCGCATTGAAGTCTCCTGGGCTTTTACTTTCATGAGTATATTATAGGGGAGACCGCTTGACCTTTAAAGTGCCAAAGGGCCTAGAGGTCTATAGGCAAAGGGGAAAAGAAGCTTTTCGGGAACCTGGGCTTCCTTCTCTTTTTCAGCTTCATCTTCCTCTTCGTCTCCGCCGAGGATGGCGTAGGAGAGGCCCAAAGTCATACCGGAGACGCGCCGGGCGCCGCCGGAGAGGTTCCGGCGGTATTCGACGTTAAGGCTGACGCTGTGGTTGATCTTTAGTTCCACGCCGTAGCCTAGAGTGGGAGAAACGAAGCGGGAGGAGAGATACCCCCCTTCTACTTCGGAGCTCGGCTCTTTCAGCCAGGTCAGCTCTACCCCGGCCAGCAAATAGGGCTTAACGGTCTTGAACTCTTTCCCGCGCCAGCCGGAAAGGAGTATTTTAGCGAAGTCGATCCCCACGGACCTGGCGTTGGTGGCCGCCCCGTCCGTGACGCTGTGGGAATAGGCGTAGTAAAGCTGCAGGTTCCAGTCCAGGGCCGACCTGCCCAGCTTCAGTTCGGAGGCGCATTCGAACTCCGCTCCGGCGCGCAGCGACTCGCTGTGCGTGGTCCCGTACCTGTCGAAAGCGCCGTCGAGGGAAAGAGAAATTGACTGGGCCTCGGTCTTCGGCGGGGGCTCGGCGGAAACCGCGCCCGGCAGGCAGGCCAGCTCCGCCGCAATAAGCAGGCCCGTTATCATCGCGCCTTTACGGCTAAAATATATTTCGCGGAGACCGGCTGAAAAGCTCATCTTTTCCGCCAGAACTTCAGCCGCATCGTAAGCAGGGCCTCGCCCGAGAAAAGCCGGGCCGCGTAAATTACGCAGACGGTAAAGACCGCGGCCTGGTAGGCTATGCCCCAGAGCACCTGCGGAGTGTTCCCCATCATCATGTTCTGCGGCGCCATGAAGGCGTGCGTGAACGGGATGGCGTAGAGCAGGAACTTTATGCCGAAATTGGCGGAGCTCAGGTCTATGAAGATCGGGAGCAGGTAGGACAGCATCAGCGCCATCATCAGCGGTGTCATCATCGCCTGTATGCTTTTAAGGTCCTCTGAAAGCACGCCGAGGATGAACGCGATCGAGAGCGCGCAGAGGATGCAGAAAAGGACCGAGAGCCCTACGAGAAAATAGCCGGAAGGGGAGATCAGGAGGCCGAGCTTCGCCAGCGCCGGGCCGGCCGCGGAGACGCCGGCGGCGGCGCCCAGGGAGGTCTCGGCCGTGATACCCGACATGAACGAGCGCATCCCCAGCATATAGGCCGCCGAAAGCGCGGCGGCTATGACGGCCGAGGCCGCGAGCTTCGACATGACCAGCATCCTACGGTCTATGGGCGAGCTCAGCAGGGTTTCCAGCGTTTTATTCTCTTTTTCCCCCGCCACGGAGGTCATTATCATCTGGGCCGAAAGGATGACTATGAAGAAAACCGCTACCGGGAAAAAATAGGTCTGCGACTGGATGAAAGCGAGCACCTGCGCCAGCGGGACTTCCTCCGCATGCCCGTCCACCACCGCGAATTCCACCGCCGGGGCGGGATTCCTGAGAAAGGCCGGGGAAACGCCGGGCGCCCGGCGCTCCAGCACATAGTAGCTCAATTCGCCGGAGAGCACCGCCGCGGCCTTCCTGGTCCTGGAAGCCGCGAGGACGGGGCCGAGCCCGGAAGCGTTCTTTTTAAACCTGGAATAAAACTCCACGCGCGACTTTTTTCCGGAATTTATCGTTTTTTCCAGCCCTGACGGTATCAGGATAAAGGAATTTTCCGCGGCGTGCTCCGGGGCGGCCAGGGCGGCTTCCATGCTGCCGGCCCTGGAGGGTTTAACCTCGTAGCCTTCTTTGGCGAGGGCCGCCGCAAGCCGCCGCGAAACCGCGGACCTGTCCAAGTCCAGCGTAACCACGCTGTTGTGCGCGGCGGAGGCCTTGTTCTGGCTGCCGACCGACTTCCCGATGACCTGAAAGATAAGCAGCATCGCGGCTATAGAGAGTATGACCTGGAGCGTCAGCAGCTCTTTTATCTCTTTTTTTACCAGGACGAAAAAGATATTCATTGGGTGAGCTTTATAAAAACCTCTTCCAGGTCGTCTGTCGTGAAGCGGGCCTTCAAGGCGGCGGGGGTGTCGCAGGCGAGCAGTTTGCCTTTGTTTATCACCCCTATCCGCCCGGAAAGGAACTCTATCTCGGACATATTATGGCTTGAGATAAGGAAAGTCATGCCCCCGGCGGCGAGCTGCTTTATAGTTTTGCGGATTTCGTAGCCGTTCACTATGTCCAGGCCGCTGGTAGGCTCGTCCAGGATAGCCAGCCTCGGCTTTACCATCACGGCGCGGGCGAGCAGCAGCTTGCGCGTCATCCCTTTGCTGTAGGTTTTGACCTTGTCTTTCAGCCTGTCCTTAAGGCCGGAGAGCTCCGCGCCGAAAGCAACGGCGGCCGCCGCTTTTTTCTTGTCCCGCAGGAAGACCAGCGCCATGAAATCAAGATATTCCCGGCCCGTGAGGTTCTTATAGGCGCCGGCTTCTTCGGGCAGGTAGCTTATTATTTCGCGGACGCCGTGGGCGTCCCGCGCGGTATCGAGGCCGAATACGGACACTGAGCCCGAGGTAGGGGCGAGGATAGTGGCTATGGTCTTGAGAGTGGTGGATTTTCCCACGCCGTTCGGTCCTACCAGGGCGAAGATCTCGCCTTCCTGCACGTCGAAAGTCAGTCCGGAGACGGCCTCGAAGTCGGAGTACTTTTTAACAAGGCCGGATATTTCAACCGCTTTCATTGAACTATTTTAGCATTTCACCTGCGCGGGTTTTTCCGGACAA
>JAVHPG010000176.1:0-1936 GCA_036170455.1 Elusimicrobiales bacterium | reverse complement strand
TAGTGGTCCCGATACCGACACTGGTGCCACTCTCATACACCAGAGAGTTGATGAGTTTCGTTGCTGCTGTATTCCACTTTGGTATATAGTTATCAGAGAGGGTTCCGACTTTTGGATCTACTTCAACTGCTATACCAGCTGCCGGTGCTGGCTGCCAAGATGCCAGACCGTTTGGATCACTGGTGAGGATTTTGTTGAGTCATTGTGTCCCGTCTGTGATCTTCACTTGTCCTACCACTTCGAGTGCCACTCAAGAAGATACGGATGTAGTTCAGATGCCCACACTTCCTGACGATGTTATCACTCCCGTATTTGTATCTCCAAAATAGGTCTTTCCTCAGATATAGTTAGCATTGTCGGCTGGATTGGCAAGCCAGACATTACTCCCACTCGCATGGAAGGAGGTTGCCTCCACTCAGAGACCTGCGCCACTATCCTGGAAAAAAGAGGCAAAATCCATTCATCCAAGACTGATAAGCTTGAATCCCGATGTAGTAGCATAGACTGCACTTCCGAGAATAAAAGCCAAGAAGAGTCAGGTGAATATCGGACGAACAAGATTCTGAGGAGTTCGTGGAGTAGGAGATGAAGGCTTGACGGACATAGGGGAGAAATTAGAGGATGGGAGGACTCCGGAAATCGAAAGGAAAGAGAGAAAGAGTATTTGATACTACTTTCGGTATCAAATCAAGAGAGAATTCTTGATCTCAAGACTCCCTATCTAGAAACAGGTGAAGTCGCGGACGATGGAACTCCTTCATTGATCATTGATGATGGTATAGAGAGATTTTTCGGAGGATTTGGGATATCCTTCGGAGGTATTGGCATATTTTTCTCCATTTCGATGCGAGACTTGACCGACTGGGTACACTGAGTACGTATCATCTCATCATCGAGAGTATCACAGTCCTTGAGTGTTGCATCGCTAGCATCCATAGTCATGATAACTTGCAAGACACATTGGGATTCCTCGCTTGTATCCATCAGTGGAGGCATAACTACGCCTGTTGTGGTGTTCTCTACTTTCGGTGGTTTGAGTGCTGCACAGACTTTTATATCTTTTGTTTGGATAGCTTTTGTAACGGTTATTTGTCGTACACAACTTGCCTTACTTGTTGAACTCACCTTATCACAGAGAGTTGTATCGAGTGATTTTTGAGCGAGCTCGGTATTGATAGCATCAGAACAAGTCGCCTTGAGGCTCGGATCTTCAAATATATTACACGCGGTAGCATCTTTTCCATCTCGGGTTACCTGCGAAACAGCTTGTGATCCACACATCTGTACAGACTGAGCAATACACGCTCGATAAGATGGCTCGGCCTTGAGCTTGGTGCCAACTTTTGCTAGAGATTCTTCAATTGTTGGAGCATTTTGATCCGGCATCATAGGGTTTGCTAGTGCTCATGATGATTGTATTGTCTTTGCAGTTTTTTCTACTGGGACTGGTACATCCTTCACAGATATTTGCCCGCAAGATGCGAGGAAGAGAGTAGAGATTGCCACGAGAGCAACGGTTGAAAGAAATGAGGATTTCATATAGAAGAAAAATTAGAAATAAAGAATCCAGATATGATACAGAGCCTTGAAATAGAAAAAGATAGCTTAAAATAACATTCACAAATTTGGTTTTTTATCATTCCGAGGGAAGCAGAGGAATCCCTTTTTCTTGAGATTATGAGAAAGAAATTATCTAAATCTCTTAAGATAAGCTTGAAAGAGATTCCTACGGAATAACAAAACAAGAAATGTTAACAGCACGTATTTGTTTGAGTGGGAACTCTATTGTTTTGCTCGGATTGCTTTGGTGAGTTCATTGATCTGGGCTTGTTGATTCTGGAGCTCAACCTTGAATGATGAGTTATCTTGCTTGAGTTGAGTATTTTCCTGTTCGAGCTTCGTGATCCTATCCTCTTGAGCTCGGAACTGAGTATAT
>JAVHPG010000175.1:0-1937 GCA_036170455.1 Elusimicrobiales bacterium | reverse complement strand
CTTAACAGGAAGCGCGCCGGCTTCGAAGTCCGCGACGTGCACTACACGCATTACGGCCGCGTCTGCCCCATCGAAACGCCCGAAGGCCCGAACATCGGTCTTATCGTTTCGCTGGCCGCCTACGCCAAGGTCAACCAGTACGGCCTCATCGAGACGCCCTACCGGAAGATCACCGGCAAGAAAGTCACCGACGAGACCGAATACGTCACGGCCTACATCGAAGACGACATCTTCGTCGGCCAGGCCAACACCCCGATCGAGAACGGCAAGCTCTCCACCGACCAGGTGTACGGCCGCATCAAGGACGAGTACGAATTCAAGGACTCCGGCGACGTGACCTACATGGACGTGTCACCGATGCAGGTGGTGTCAATCTCCGCCGCGCTGGTCCCGTTCCTGGAGCACGACGACGCGAACCGCGCCCTGATGGGCTCGAACATGATGAGGCAGGCCGTCCCGCTGCTCGTCACCGAGGCCCCGCTCGTAGGCACCGGCATGGAGCCGGCCATCGCCCGCGACAGCCGCGCCTGCATCGCCGCCCGCACTTCGGGCAAGGTCATCTATGTCTCGGCCGACATGATAGCCATAAAGCCGGAGCATTCCAAAGAGCCGGACATTTATCACCTCATCAAGTACCGCCGCTCCAACCAGGATACCTGCGTCAACCAGGTGCCCATAGTGGAGAGCGGTATGGATATAAAGAAAGGCGATATCATAGCCGACGGCCCCGCTACCAAGGACGGCCAGCTGGCACTGGGCAAGAACCTGCTCGTGGCCTTCATGAGCTGGGAAGGCTTTAACTACGAAGACGCCATACTGGTCTCCGAAAAGGTCGTAGAGAACGATGAGCTTACTTCCGTCTTCATCGAGGAGTTCGAGGTGGAAGCCCGCGACACCAAGCTGGGCCCCGAAGAAATTACCCGCGACATCCCGAACGTCGGCACCGACGCCCTGGAGCATATCGACAATGACGGCGTCGTGATACCTTCAACCATGGTGCGCCCCGGCGACATCCTGGTCTGCAAGGTCTCCCCGAAGGGCGAGCAGCAGCTCAGCCCCGAAGAGCGCCTGCTGAAGGTCATCTTCGGCAAGAAGGCCGAGGACGTCACCGACACCTCCATGCGCGTACCCCCCGGCGTGTACGGCAAGATCATCGGCGCCCGCGTGTTCGTGCGCCGCGAGAAGCTGTCCCGCCCCGAGGAAGACCGCCGCAAGAAAGAGATCGACGCGGAAATGAACATGAACCTCGACGCCCTCAAGGAGTTCCGCAAGGAAACTTCCAAGAAAGGCTCCGACACCGAAGAGTTCTGCAAGCAGATGGAGAAAAAGATCAAGGACAAGTTCGCCCGCGAGAAGGAAATGCTGAAATCCTCCGGCGAGCTGCCCGTCACCGTCAATAAAGTGGTGCGCGTGCACATAGCCCTGAAGCGCCGCCTGCAGGTCGGAGACAAACTGTCCGGCCGCCACGGCAACAAGGGCGTCGTCGCCCGCATCCTGCCGCGCGAAGACATGCCTTATATGCCCGACGGTACCCCGGTGGACGTAGTGCTGTCCCCGCTGGGCGTGCCCTCCCGCATGAACATCGGCCAGATCCTCGAGACCATGCTCGGCTGGGCCGGCAAGCAGCTTGACACCCAGATGTACTGCCCCGTGTTCGACAGCGCCGCTGAGGACAACAAGCTGTACTGGGACTATTGGAAGAAGGCCCACAACAAGAAGCGCGGCGAGATAACCATCGAGGACGTGCTGCACGACATCGATAAGAACCCCGGCGCCGAAAAGCCCGGAGTCATACAGATGGTACAGCTCGCCAAGGACCACCTGAAGGCCAAGGGCGTAAAGGAAGAGTACCTGCCGGACGACTACTGCCGCATAAAGCTGTACGACGGCCGCACCGGCGAGGCCTTCCACGAGAAGATCACTATCGGCTACCTCTA
>JAVHPG010000174.1:0-1943 GCA_036170455.1 Elusimicrobiales bacterium | reverse complement strand
CGAGAAGGAAATGCTCTATTCGTGGCGGCGGGACGGGGAAAAAACGGGCCGCTTCGGCCTGATGGCGATGCTGAAGGAGTAAAGGCTTACTTAAGCATATCCCACGCTATTTTGATCAGCAGCGCTGTCGAGACGGTGAAAAGCATCGGGCGTATGATCCAGGTCCCTTTCTTAAGCGCGAGGCGGGAGCCGGCGTAATTCCCGGCCATGCCCGCCACGCCCATCGCCAGCCCCAATTTTATATCGACCCTGCCCAGGTAGAGGAAAGTAGCCAGGGCCCCGAGATTGGAGACCAGGTTGAGCAGCTTGGCCAGCGCCGTGGAGCGCAGCAGGTCGAAGCCGCAAAGCCGGGCGAAGCCGATCGCCAGGAAGGTGCCCGTGCCCGGCCCGAGCAGCCCGTCGTAAAAACCTATAAATAAAGAGAGCGACCCGGAGCGCCGCAGCAGAGATTCCTCGGTGTGCGCCTTGCTCGTATCGACCAGCCCGAAGCTTTTTTTCGCGGCAAGGAAGATCGCGACCGGGGGAAGCAGCGCGATGAGGAGATAGCGTATCGCTTCCGGCGGGACCATCGAAATAGCCCTGGCGCCCAGGAGGGCGCCGCCCGCGCCCAGAACCGCGAGTATAAAAAGAAAATCCGCGCCGAACCGCGTTTCTTTGATGAACTTCGCGGCCGCCACCGTAGTGCCCAGCGAGGAGGAGAGCTTGTTGGTGCCCAGCAGGACAGCGGGGCTCAGCCCGAAGGCCAGGTAGGCCGGGAGGGTTATCAGCCCGCCGCCGCCGGCGATGGAATCCACGAAGCCGGCCAGGAAGACCAGGAGCGCGAGGGGGAGGTAAGGCTGGGCCAAATGAAGGAAATCCATAGGACAATTATATATGTTTTGCTCCCGGGGCCATAACAAGGTAAAATTATTATCGGCTCGTTATAAGAGGTATATATTATGGATATGGATTCACGCCTTAAAAAACTCAGCAATACCATAGAGATCTCCGGCGGCGGGAAGCGCGTCGACCTGCTGCTCAGGAACGCCCGCGTCATAAACACTTTCTCCGGCGATATCCACAGCACGGATATCGCCATCCACGACGGGCGCATAGTCGGCTTCGGCGACTACAAGGCCGCCAGGACCATCGACCTTAAAGGCGCCTACGTCTCCCCCGGTTTCATAGACGGCCATGTGCACATAGAGAGCTCCATGGTCAAGATCCCGGAGTTCGCCAGGGTCGTGCTGCCGCATGGGACCACCTCGGCGGTTATAGACCCGCACGAGATCGCCAATGTCCTGGGCCTTGACGGGATAAAATATATGCTGGCCTCCAGCGAAGACAGCCCGCTCAGCGTCTACGTTATGCTGCCCTCCTGCGTGCCCGCCACCAACCTCGAGACCGCCGGCGCCGAGCTTACCGCCCATGACCTGGGCCTGCTGCTCAACGACGAGCGCGTGCTGGGGATCGGCGAGA
Source organism: Elusimicrobiales bacterium (assembly GCA_036170455.1). Lineage (GTDB taxonomy): Bacteria > Elusimicrobiota > Elusimicrobia > Elusimicrobiales > UBA9959 > UBA9959. The sequence continues at coordinate 485 of JAVHPG010000174.1, read as the reverse complement.
TGATGAACTACCCCGGAGTCATCAACCGCGACGAAGAAGTTATGCGCAAGATCGCCATAGCGAAGAACAAGGTGATCGACGGCCACGCCCCGATGCTTAAGGACAAGCAGCTTTACGCCTATGTCTCCGCCGGCATCCGCTCCGACCACGAATGCACCAACGTGGCCGAGGCCCGCGAGAAGCTCCGCGCCGGGATGTATATCATGATCCGCGAAGGCACCGCGGCGAAGAACCTCAAAAACCTCCTGCCGCTGGTGAATTCCGAGAATTCCCGCAAGTTTTTCTTCGTCACCGACGACAGGCACCTCGAGGACGTTTTCCGCCAGGGCCATATAGACTACCTGGTCCGCACCGCGATACGGCTGGGCGTGGACCCGATACGCGCTATCCAGATGGCCACTATCAATACCGCCGAGTACTTCGGGATCAAGAACCTGGGCGCGATCGCCCCCGGCTACGCCGCGGACCTGGTCGTCTTCGACGAC
>JAVHPG010000173.1:0-9548 GCA_036170455.1 Elusimicrobiales bacterium | reverse complement strand
ACTGTTAGAATATTTACATAGCTTAACCGGAGGGGAAGGCGAACCCGGAAAAGAAGCTGACGCGGAAAACCGGAACTGACATCGGAGCAGACATAAGGAGAAATATAAATGAGGAATATGATCGCGATAGCTATAATGGTGCTGGCCGTCATTACCTGCAGGGCGGAGCAGGGCTGGCTGCCCGCATTCGAACTAAACAAAGCCGGCGCGGCGCAGCTAAGCGGCGCAGCTTTGCCGGGACCGCCCATTGCGGCTGAACCGGCGCGCGCCGGCGGCGGGTACGCGGCGTTCGACCAGGCGGTAATGCGCGCAAGGATGGCCGCAAATACGTTAAAGACCATAGCGCTCCGTATGAAGTCGCTGGAGAATACGCCGGCCTCCGCTCCAGCGGAATATATTTACGGCCTTGTCGCCGCCTCTGAAGAGCTGGACAGCGATCTCTACGACCTGGACCTCGCGCTCAGGGCCCGGGATATCGGCGAAGTCCGCGCCGCGGTCGGGAGGATGACTCCCGTTCCTGCGAAGCTGGCGAAACTGGCCAAAAGCATAGAGGACGTTACCGGCAGCGCTGCGTGGGGCGGGCGGAACGTGGCCGAGTTGGCCGCCGGCCTTGACCGGAATATCAGGGAGCTGCGCGCAAGTTCTTCTTTCTTTTTTTAAAACGGAAACGCCAGTTAAGACCGGGCCAGGCGGCAAGCGGGCCCGGTTCTTTTGCCAAGACGGCCGTATATTAGTTTAAATGTACTTGAACGGCGGGGAGGCATAACGATGGGAACGCTATTTTCGGATACCCTTAAGAGGCTGCGCAAAGAGTCCGGCTTTTCCACGGCATACCGCTTTTATCATGACAACGGCGGGGCGCCCGGGCAGGAACTTTCGCAGCTACACAAGGCGCTCGGGCGCTCCCTGGCGCAAAAGAAGTTCCATCTCACGCCCACCCAGTTCAGCGCGATGTTGTACTCGCCGGAAACTTACAAGTGCAGCCTGCTGCTGACCAACGGCACCGGCGCATGGACGTCGGGCGATATAGCGAAAGCGCTGGGGCTGAAGAAAGCGGCGGCGGGAAATTCACTCAGGCGCCTGGCGAAGGCCAAGGTCCTTAAAGAGGTGAGAAAGGATTTTTACAGAGCCCGGATGTCCGGCGCGATGATCGAATACCCCGACCTTCGCACCGTAGAGCCGGCCCTGCGCGACAAGCTGCGCGAGTACACCAAAGATATCGAACAGGAAGGGTCCCTGGAATGGGGGACCAAGGGCATTGTCCGCGCCGACGCGGTGGCTTTACAAGGACTTTATCCGCTGATGGCGTTGAACGTCTCAACTGCGGAAACTTATTCCGTTACTGAAAAAACCGACAACACGGCTTTCTTCTACGTAGTCAGTAAATTGGTCCGCTTATGGGATTTTTAACCAGGGGACGCTTTCATAATTCTTAATTGTGTGAAGCCCGGGGCAAGCCCGGCGGTTTTGTTCCGGGAAGCGGCGACACTTGCCGCCCTTAATGAGAAAAACATGAAACTCGCTAATATTATCTGCGCCTGCGCGCTGGCCGGCCTGGCCGGCTGCGTGCAAAATGATCTGGAGACCGTTATCGAGCTGGACTGCGGGGGGCTCAAGCTGCAGTTCGAAGAAAACGAGTTCTACGGCCCACCCGACATGCCGCTGAGCCATTTCCCGAGACTCTACCTGGCCGTGGGCGGCCTGCCCAGGGTAGAGGTGGACACTTTATCCCACGGCGGGCCGCTGGAGGCTTACACCCTGCTGGACCCCGCCGACAAGTACCTGCTGTTCCCGGCGGTGGACGGCAAGTTCAGGCCCAGGGCGGCCAAGTACCACCCCCGGGATATCTTCGTGGACCCGGCCGTGTTTTCACCCGGCCAGTACGACACCATCTCGGCCTGCCTTTTAAAGAACGTCGCCGCTATAGACGCCGCTTTCGACAGGCCCCTGTTCAAGGGCGGCTATGTTTCCAGCCTGCGGCTGCGCTCGGTGATCTACCGCAAATACGAGAACAACTACGCGTACTGCGGGGACAAGCTGCTGGGCAAGCGGTTCGACTGCGAAGGGGGACAGGCCTACATAAAAACCACGCCGCCCATGAACCTGCAGCTCTGCCGCACCGGCACGGACAATACCAATACGGTAGACCTTATCGGCCGCATCTCGGCGGACCAGCGCGGCCTGCAGCTGCGCGGGCCCGGCTCGGCGGGCGCCGCCGACAACCCGCTATACGGCCTGAAGGCCCTGGCCGGTCCGGACTGGAAAAGTTTTTACAAGACCTGCCGCGACCAGGACGGCAAGACCATCTACGACTATTTCAAGCCCGGCCCCTGGAAGGATTAGCCCGGCGCCGCCGCCAAACTATAAACCCCGGTTCGCCTGCGGTCCCCGACGGCGGACATCTATGGTAGAATAGGTGGGCTCTATCTTATCCCGGCAGCAGGAGACGCCTGATGTTTTCGCAGTTCACAAAGCGCACCCTCCCCGCCCTCAGGAAACGCCTGAGCGGCCTTCTGCCCGCGGCCCGGATCTCCGAAGAACACCCCCTCAAAGCCGAGCTTTTCACCATCAACCAGTTCAAGACCTACGCCGCCGCCCTGGCCTCCAGGCACAGCGTCAGTTTTAAAAAGAGCGGCGACAGGCTGCTGGCCCGCCTCAAGGAGAACGAGGCGATCATCCTGCGCGCCTACGAACTGCTCAACCAGGCCGGCAGCGACAAAAGGCGCATCTCGCCCGCCGGGGACTGGCTGCTGGACAACTATTACCTTATAGAGGAGCAGATCCGGCTGGCGCAGAAATTCCTGCCCAAGGGCTACAGCGAGGAGCTGCCCACCCTCACCCGGGGGCCGGTGGCCGGCTTCCCCAGGGTCTACGACATAGCCATGGAGATAGTCTCGCACGGCGACGGCCGCCTGGACATCAAGGGCCTGGCCGGCTTCGTGGCCTCCTATCAGTCCGTCAAGCACCTCAAGCTGGGCGAATTGTGGGCCGTGCCCATCATGATCCGCCTGGCGCTGATAGAGAACCTGCGGCGCATCGCCTCCCGCATGATCCTCTCGCAGATGGACCGCGACAGCGCGGAGCACCACGCCGACAGGATACTGGAGGTGCTGGCCAAGGACACCAGCGGCGTAATTCTGGAGATCGCGGCGCTGGCCAGGCTGGACCTGCCTATGTCGGACTCTTTCGTCGCCGAGTTCGTGCGGCAGCTCCACGGGCAAAGCCCCGCTTTCAACCTCCCCGTGGTCTGGCTGGAGAAAAAGCTGGCCGAAGAGGGCAAGACCATAGAGCGGCTGATCCAGTCGGCCAACCACAAGCAGGCGGCGGACCAGGTCTCTATCGCCAACACCATAGAGAGCCTGCGCTTCCTGGAAGTCACCGACTGGCACGACTTCGTTGAAAACCTCAGCGTGGTGGAAAAGGAATTGCGCAAGGACCCTTCCGGCCATTATCCCGGGATGGCTTTCGCCACGCGCGACGCCTACCGCCACGCGGTGGAAGAACTCGCGGTGCGCAGCCGGCTGCAGGAAGAGGAGGTGGCCGCGCGGGCGGTCGCCCTGGCCCTGGAGGCCAAAACCTCAGGAGGGCGCGGCGCCGCGGCGGAACACGTCGGGTATTACCTCACGGACCGCGGGCTGCAGGCTCTCTGCCGCGCCCTGGGCCTGCGCTTGCGGCTCAGGGACAGGTTGGGGGCTAAAAAGACCTCGCTGCACTTCGCCCTGTACACGGGCGCCGTAACGGCCCTGACGCTGGCGCTTTCGGCCGCGGTACTGCTCCTGGCCTGGGACAAAGGCCTGAGCGGTTGGCCGCGGTTCGCCGCCTTCGGGCTGCCGCTGCTTTTTATTTCCAGCCAGGCCGCCCTCTCCCTGGTGAACTGGTTCTTCACCAAAACCATTGAACCCAGGAAGCTGCCGAGGCTGGACTTTTCGCAGGGCATCCCCGCGCACGCGCATACGCTGACGGTGATCCCCACCATGCTGACCAGCGCCGGCGGCGTGGACTCGCTCCTGGAGAACATCGAAGTCTGCTACCTCGCCAATATCGACGCCAACGTGGGGTTCGCGCTGCTGACGGATCTTTGCGACGCGGCCGCCGAGACCCTGCCGGGCGACGCCGCGCTGCTGGAGCAGGCCCGGGAAGGCATAGAGCGCCTTAACCAAAAATACCGCCGGCAGAAGGATGAAGTCTTTTACCTGTTCCACAGGCCGCGCAGGTGGAACGCGCGGGAAAAGACCTGGATGGGCTACGAGCGCAAGAGGGGCAAGCTGGCCGACCTCAACGCCCTGCTCAGGGGCGGGGGGCAGGACCGCTTCAGCCTGGTCAGCGGCGACACGCAGCGCCTGCAGGACGTAAAATACGTGATAACGCTGGACACGGATACCCGCATGCCCAGGGACGCGGCGCGCGAGCTGGCGGGGATCATGTCCCATCCGCTCAACCGCCCCGTCTACGACGAAGGTAAAGGCCGCGTGGTCTCGGGCTACGGCATCCTGCAGCCCAGGGTGGACCTCGGCTACCCCGGTGACGACCCGTCGCTCTTCGTAAAGATCTTCGGCGGCGAGCCCGGCATAGACCCCTACACCAAAACAGTTTCCGACGTCTACCAGGACCTCTTCTTCGAGGGCTCCTTTATAGGAAAGGGCCTCTACGATGTGGACGCCTTCGAGCAGGCGCTCAGCGGGCGCCTGCCGGAAAACCTGATCTTGAGCCACGACCTGCTGGAAGGCTGCTACGCCCGTTCGGCGCTGGTCACCGACGTACAGCTCTACGAAAAATATCCTTCCACCTACCTGGCGGACATGAACCGCCGGCACCGCTGGACCCGGGGCGACTGGCAGATCGCCGCCTGGGTGCTGCCCTTCGTGCCCGGGCCCGGCGGCCCGGCAAGGAACCCGCTCTCGGCGCTGGGCAGGTGGAAGATCCTGGACAACCTGCGGCGCAGCGCGGCGCCCGCCGCCGCCATGTGGCTGGCGCTGGGGGGCTGGTTCTTCTTCCAGCCGGCCTGGTTCTGGCTGACCGCCGTGATATTGCTGCCGCTGCTGCCGCTGGCGCTCACCGCCTGTGTGGACGCGGGCGCCAAGAGCGCCGACATCTCCCTGCAGGCGCATCTAAGTTCCGTGCTGGGTTCGCTGGCGGTGCGCTGCGCGCAGTTCGGGCTTTCGCTGGCTTTCCTGGCGCACGAAGCGGTCTACGGCCTCCACGCCATAGCCGTCACCTGCTGGCGCACGCTCGTGTCGCGCCGGCGCCTGCTGGAATGGCGCACGTCGGGAGAAGCTGAGCTGCAGGCGGCCAGGACCATCCCCGAATATTTCAGGGGCATGCCCGCCGGCCCGCTCGCGGCGCTGGCCGGGCTGTCTTTTCTCAGCGGCGCCGCGGACCCGCTGTCGGCTGTTATCGCCGGGCTGTGGCTGCTGTCCCCTGCCCTGGCCTGGCTGATCAGCCGGCCGCCGTCGCCCCGCAAAGCCGCGCTGTCGCCCGCCCGGATACTTTTTCTCAGGCGCCTGTCGCGCCGCATCTGGGGTTTCTTCGAAACCTTCGTGACCGAGCGCGACAACTGGCTGCCGCCGGACAATTTCCAGGAGGAGTTCCTGGGGGCTGTGGCCCACAGGACCTCGCCCACCAATATCGGCCTGTCGCTGCTCTCCAACCTGTCCGCCTACGACTTCGGCTACGTCTCGATGGGCCAGCTGTTCAATAGGACCGAGAAGACGCTTAAAACCATGGCCGGTATGGAAAAATATAGAGGCCATTTCTACAACTGGTACGATACCGAATCCCTCAAGCCTCTCAAACCCCTTTATGTTTCCTCCGTCGACAGCGGCAATATGGCGGGGCATTTGCTGGTGCTGCGCGCGGGACTGCTGGAAATGAACGGCAATAAGATAGTAGCGCCCAAAATGTTCGACGGGCTGGCCGATACCCTGGCCCTGCTGCAGGAATGCGCGGCCGGGCTGGAGAAGAGCAAAATAGCCGGCGCCGCCGAGGCGGGGCGGGCTATCGCCGGGCAGGCGGCCCGGCTGGCGGCCAAGGTCAAGGCGCCTACGGCTTCCCTCGCGGAGACGCACGCCCTGCTGCGGCGCCTGTCCGCGGAATCTTCGCAGATCCTGCCGGGGCTGGAGGGCAAACACTTCGACAGGGCCCGGCGCTGGATACGCGCTTTTGAGAAGCAGTGCTACGACTACCTGGAGGACATGGCCTACATAGCGCCTTGGGTGCTGCTTCCGCCGGAGATACCGGGCATGTGGGACCGGGGGGACGACAAGCAGCGCCAGCGCATGGCCCGTCTGCGCGCCGAACTGATCAGACTCGACTCCGTCCCGACCCTGGGCGAAGCCGCGCGCCTGGAGCTGAATCTTTTTCAGGTCATAGACGCTATCATAGCCGGCATCGACATGGCCGACTATGACGCGAAGAGGGAAAAAGAGTGGTTCACCCGCCTGCGGGCCGCGCTTAAGGAAACCGGCGACCGCGCCAGCGAGCGGGTAACCGCCATAGAGGCCATGGCGCTGAGCTGCACCGAGCTTTCAGAAATAGAATTCGAATTCCTCTACAACAAGGGCGCGCACCTGCTTTCCATCGGCTACAACGTCTCCGAGCACCGGGTGGACCCGGGCTGCTACGACCTGCTGGCCTCCGAATCCAGGCTGTGCAGCTACGTGGCCATCGCGCAGGGCAAGCTGCCCCAGAAGCACTGGTTCATGCTGGGACGGCTGCTTTCCAAGTACTCCGGCGACCCCGTGCTGGTATCGTGGGGCGGCTCGGTTTTCGAATACCTCATGCCGCTGCTGGTGATGCCGGTCTACGAAGCCACGCTGCTGGAGCGCACCTACAAGGCCATGATCGCGTGCCAGGTAGAATACGCCGAGGGCAACGGCTTGCCCTGGGGCATGTCCGAATCCGGCTACAACAAACTGGACGCGGCCCTGACCTACCAGTACCGCTCTTTCGGCGTGCCCGACCTGGGCTTCAAGCGCGGGCTCTCCGAAGACCTGGTGGTGGCCCCCTACGCCTCGGCGCTGGCCCTGATGGTGGAGCCGGAGCTGGCCTGCGCCAACCTGCAGCGCCTGGCCGCGGCCGGCTTCGGCGGCGAGCACGGCTTTTACGAGGCCATAGATTACACCCCGTCGCGCGCCGCCCACGACGGGGCGTGCGCTCCGGTAAAGTCCTATATGGCCCATCACCAGGGCATGAGCCTGCTGGCCCTGGCCTACACGCTGCTCGGGCGGCCCATGCAGCGGCGCTTCCTGGCCGACCCCATGTTCAAGGCCACCGAACTGCTGCTGCAGGAGCGGGTACCCAAGGCCTCCGCCTTCCTCTACGACACCGAGGTCTCCGGCCTGCTGCGCAAGACCGAAGAGAGAGACGCCCTGTCGCGCGTCTTCACCACGCCCAACACCCCGGCGCCGGAGACGCACCTGCTGTCCAACGGCAGCTACAACCTGATGGTGACCAATTCCGGCGCCGGCTACACCAGGTGGAAGGACCTGGCGGTCACCAGGTGGCACGAGGACGCGGCGCTGGAGAATGAGGGGACCTTCGTCTACCTGCGCGATACCGAGACAGGAGAATTCTGGTCCTCGGCCTACCAACCGACGCTCAAGAAGCCGGACCGGTACGAGGCCATCTTCTCGCGGTCGCGCGCCGAGTTCAAGCGCCGGGACCACAATATAGACGTGCACACGGAGATAGCGGTCTCGCCCGAAGATAATATCGACCTGCGCCGGGTGAACGTCAGGAACCTCTCGCGCGCTCCGCGCACCCTGGAGCTGACCAGCTACGCGGAGGTGGTGCTCAACCACGCCGGGGCGGACCTGGCCCACCGGGCTTTCAGCAACCTGTTCGTGCAGACGGAGCTCATCAAGTCCCACCAGGCCATCCTCTGCAGCCGACGGCCCCGGTCCGCCAAGGAAAGCTTCCCGGTCCTGGCCCATTTCATGGCCGTACACGGCAAGTCCGTGGCCGGCGCCTCCTACGAGACGGACCGTGACAAGTTCATAGGCAGGGGCAACACCCTGGCCTGGCCGGCCGCCTTGCGGGCCCCTGGCCCGCTGTCGGACAGCGAGGGGGCGGTGCTCGACCCCGTAGTCTCCATACGCTGCGTCATCCGGCTGGAGCCCGGCGAATCCGCCGTCATCGATTACGTCACCGGCATCTGCCCCGGCCGGGATACCGCCCGCGCGCTGATAGAGAAGTACCGCGACCGCAACCTGGCGGACCGGGTCTTCGACCTGGCCTGGACGCACGGGCAGGTGACCCTGCAGCAGATCAACGCCTCCGAATCTGACGCTCAGGTGTACGGCCGCCTGGCCAGCGCCATCATTTACGCCAACCGCGAGTGGCGCGCGCACGCCAGCGTGCTCAAGCAGAACCGCCGGGGGCAGACCGACCTGTGGGGCTACGGTATCTCCGGCGACCTGCCCATCGTCATAGTCCGGGTGGAGGACCAGGAGAACGTCGGGCTGATAGCCCGCATGGCGCAGGCGCACGCCTACTGGCGCATAAAAGGCCTGGCCGTGGACCTGGTCATCTGGAACGAAAACCGCTCCGTTTACCGCGACTCGCTTAGCGAAAAGATAAACGACCTGATCTCGGCCAGCGCCAAGGCGCCCTCCGGCCAGCAGGGCCGCATCTTCTCGCGGCGCGCCGACCAGATGTCGGAAGAGGACAGGATCCTCATGCTGACCGTAGCCAGGATAGTGATCTCCGACAGGGGCGGCACCCTGGCCGAACACCTGGACCGCGTGGCCAAGTCCGCCGCCCCCAGGCCGCTGGCGGCGACTGTAAAAAAAACATTTCCCCCGGAGGACGAAGGGCCGGCGCAGCGCGCCGACCTGGTCTATTTCAACGGCCTGGGCGGCTTTACCCGCGACGGGCGGGAATACGTGATCTCCACCGGGCGCTCGCAGACCACTCCGGCGCCCTGGGTGAACGTGCTGGCCAACCGTCAGTTCGGGACCGTAATTTCCGAAAGCGGGAGCGCCTATACCTGGAGCGAGAACGCGCACCAGTTCCGTCTGACGCCCTGGAAGAACGACCCGGTCACCGACGCCAGCGGCGAGGCCCTGTACCTGCGCGACGAAGAAAGCGGGCGCTTCTGGTCCCCGACGCCGCTGCCGGCCAGGGGGAGCACCGGCTACATCTCGCGTCACGGCTTCGGCTACACCGTCTTCGAGCACGCGGAAGACGGCATCTCTTCCGAGCTGAAGGTATTCGTCGCCCTGGACCAGCCGGTGAAGTTCGCCGTGCTGAAGGTGAAGAACACTTCGGGGCGCGCCAGGAAGCTTTCCGCCGCCGCCTACCACGAGCTGGTGATGGGGACGCTGCGCGACAGCACCCACATGCATATCCTGACCGAGGTGGATCCCAAGAGCGGCGCCCTGACGGCCTATAACCATTACAACAAGGAATTCCCGGACAGGGTGGTTTTCCTCGACGTGAGCGAGACGGAGCGCTTCGTGACGGGAGACCGGCGCGAGTTCCTGGGCCGCAACGGGGCGCCCGCCGCGCCGGCCGCCATGCGCAGCGAGGCGCTTTCGGGCAAAACCGGC
>JAVHPG010000172.1:0-9587 GCA_036170455.1 Elusimicrobiales bacterium | reverse complement strand
CACACCGTGCGCGCGCCTGCCGGTCTCGGCCTCCGACGGGCTTTTGCTAACCCGGACCCTGCGTCGGACCGGAGGCATTATGGGTTGAGGAGTTTTTTGATCAGGTCGGGGCGGTTGATCTCGCGGAGGGCTTTGATTATCAGGGGTTTGTTCTCGGGTTTGTAGTACTGGAGGAGCGCGCGCTGCATGCGGCGCTCTGTTTCTTTTTTGGGGACGTAGACGGGTTCCAGGGTGAAGGGGTCGAGGCCGGTGAAGTAGATGGAGGTGGCGAGCTCCATGGGTGCGGGGAGGAAATCGTTGATCTGCTGGGGGCGGATGCGGCGCTCTTTCAGGAAGACGGCCAGTTCGGCCATGTCGAGAAGGGTGGAGCCGGGGTGGGCGGAGATGAAGTAGAGGACGAGGTACTGTTCTTTGCCGGCTTTCTTCGATTCGGAAAGGAATTTATCGGCGAATTCTTTGAAGACCTCGACTGAGGGCTTTTTCATTACGGAGAGAACTTTGGGGGAGATATGCTCGGGGGCCACTTTGAGCTGGCCGCCGGTGTGGAAGCGGGCGATCTCGGAGATATATTCGCCGCATCGGAGCGCCAGGTCCATCCTGATGCCGCTGGCGATAAAAGCTTTTTTAAGGCCTTTGAGCGCCCGGATCCTGCGCATCAGGGAAAGCAGCGGCTTATGGTCCGTTCCAAGGTTGGGGCAGATCACGGGGTGCACGCAGGAAAGTTTTTTGCACTGTTCGCAGATCTTCATGTCTTTGCCGCGCATGGCGTACATGTTCGCGGACGGCGCGCCGAGGTCGGAGATATTGCCGGGGTGGCGCGGCGTGTCCAGCAGTTTCCTGGCTTCGGCCTCGACTGAGGCTTCGCTGCGGGTCTGTATGAAGCGGCCCTGGTGCAGGCTCAGCGAGCAGAAGGAGCAGCCGCCGAAGCAGCCGCGGTGGATGATGATGGAGTCTTTTATCATCTCCAGCGCGGGGATGGGCTCGGTATACGAGGGGTGGGCCCGCTTTGTGAACGGCAGACCGTAGACCAGGTCCATTTCCTGCGTGGTAAGCGGCAGGGCGGGGGGATTCTGCACTACGGCCTTTCCCTCGCTTTTCTGGACCAGCGGCTTTGCATTGTAGGGGTTGGCTTCTTCGTAGATCAGCCGGGTGGCTGTAGAGAATTTAACCCTGTCCCCGGCGACTTCGCCGGCGGTAGGGAGCTCGAGGGCGCCGGGGATAGCCGGCCCAGCGGCTTCTTTCGCGCCCAGCGGGTAGGCGGTGCCGCGTATATCCCTGAGGGCCGAGATCTTTTCACCGGCCTTCAGGCGGGCGGCTATTTCTCTCACCTGGCGCTCGCCCATGCCGTAGACCAGGAGGTCGGCCTTGGAGTCAAGCAGCACGCTCTTGCGGACTTTGTCCGACCAGTAATCGTAATGGGCGAAGCGGCGCATGGTGGCCTCTATCCCGCCGATGACTATGGGCGCGTCGGGGTAAGCTTCGCGCGCGCGCTGCGAGTAGATTATGGTGGCCCTGTCCGGCCGCAGGCCGGGGCGCGCGCCCGGAGAGAATTCGTCCGAGGAGCGAATCTTCCTGTTATGGGTGTACTTGTTTATCATCGAGTCCATGTTCCCGGCTGAGACGCCGAAGAACAGGCGGGGCCTGCCGAACTTCCTGAAATCTTCGCAGCTCTCCCAGCGCGGCTGGGCCAGGATCGCTACGCGCAGGCCCTCCGCCTCGAGCACGCGGCCGACCAGCGCCATGGCGAAAGAGGGGTGGTCCACGTAGGCGTCCCCGGTGACAAGGACTACGTCAACGGCGTCCCAGCGCAGCTTTTTTATCTCTTCCGGGGTGGTCGGCAGGAAACTCATTAACAAATAATAGCAAAAAGCCGCGGCCAGGGAGACGGGCGGCCGGATTGGGGGTTGAGCCCATACTATTATTTTGTAATAATAAGGGGAGGGGCCGGACGCCCCTAAGCCTAAGGAGAATACCATGAAAAAAATTATACTTTCGCTCTGCATACTGACGCTGCTTGCGGCCGGCGCAAAAGCCGACCCGTTCGCCAAATTCAAGGCCCAGATCCAGGCCCTCGGCTCGGCCCAGCTTAAGCCTTTTGCCGCGGACCTGGGCGGCATTTTAGGCGGCAACGACTTTCACTCCGGCGCGGCCATCGGCTTCCCCGGTTTCGAAGCGGGCCTGTCCGCCACCATCCAGTCCAAGCCCGGCACCGAGAACCGCATTCTCCGCAACGCGAAGGTGAATTCCTTCGGGATGCCGGTATTGCACGCGGGGGCTGCCCTGCCTGTTATAGGCGCCGACGTGATGCTGCGGGGAATCAGCCTCTCCGGCTTTTCGATAATAGGCGGCGGCCTGCGCTACCCCGTGTTAAAGAGCGGGACGGTGACCATGTTCATCCCCGACGTCTCCGTTTCCGCCTATTACGACGTGATAACCTATGACTATTTCAAGGGCACCCATATGTCCATAGACGCGGCGGCCTCTTTTAATATCCCGGTCATAAAGCCTTTTGCGGGCGTCGGGCTGGACAGGACGAAGCTCGAGGTGAAGAACGTTCCCGGGATCAGCGGTTCCGGAACCATCTCTAAACCCCGCTATACGGTGGGCGTGCGCTTCTCGCCGCTCCCGCTGCTCTACGTCTACGGAGCCTATAATATGCTGCACGGGCAGACCGGCTATTCGCTGGGCGCCGGCGCGAAATTTTAAGCGGCCGGACAGCCGGACGGCCGGGCAGCTTTCCTAAAGAAAGCTGCCGAGCGGTCTGACTTTCCAGCTATCCACCTAAGGAGAACAACATGGAACCGAATCAGACACAGAATACTGAAAGCCACAAGTACATAGAACTGGCCGAGCATTACGGCGCCAACAATTATCACCCTCTCCCGATAGTCATCTCTACGGCTAAAGGCGTCTGGGTGAAAGACCCCGAGGGTAAAAGATATATGGACATGCTCAGCGCTTATTCCGCGCTGAACCACGGGCACAGGCACCCGCGGATCATAAAGGCCCTGACCGAACAGGCCAAGAGGGTGACGCTCTCCTCGCGCGCTTTCAATAATGACCAGACCGGCCCGTTCTTCAAGGAACTCTGCGAGTTCACCGGCTATGACATGATCCTGCCCATGAACACCGGCGCGGAAGCAGTGGAGACGGCGTTAAAGGCCGCCCGCAAATGGGCCTATAAAGTGAAGGGCGTCCAGGAGGGGAAGGCGGAGATAATAGTCGCTTCCAATAATTTCCACGGGCGCACTATCTCCATAATTTCCTTCTCCACGGAGGCGCAGTACAAGGACGGTTTCGGGCCGTTCACGCCCGGCTTCAGGATAGTAGGCTACGGCAGCATCGACGAACTCAAGGCCGCTGTCAATCCTAACACCGCCGCTTTCATGGTCGAGCCCATACAGGGCGAGGCCGGCATCATAGTTCCTCCGGCGGGCTATCTCAAGGCCGCCCTGGAACTGTGCAAAGCCAATAACGTGCTTTTCATCGCCGACGAGATCCAGACGGGCTTCGGCCGCACCGGCAAAAAGTTCGCCTGCGATTACGAGAACGTGAAGCCGGATATGATAATAATGGGCAAGGCCCTGGGCGGCGGGATAATGCCGATCTCCGCGGTGGCGGCTTCAAAGGCCGTGCTGGGCGTCTTCAACCCCGGCGACCATGGCAGTACCTTCGGCGGCAACCCGCTGGCCTGCGCGGTGGCGCGCATGGCGCTCAAGGTCCTTATCGACGAGAAGCTGGTGGAGCAGTCCTTAGAGATGGGCCAGTATTTTATGGAGAAGCTGCGCTCGATCAAGGGCAGGCATATCAAGGAAGTGCGCGGCAAAGGCCTGCTGATCGGCATCGAGCTGGACACGGCCGCCCGCCCCTACTGCGAGCAGCTGATGGGCCTCGGGCTCCTGGCGAAAGAAACGCATGACCATGTCATACGCCTGGCGCCGCCGCTGGTCATCACGAAAAAAGAGATCGACTGGGCCTTCAAGCGCATAAAGAAAGTGCTGAAAAATTAGCTCCCTGGTCGCGGAGACTTGCGGATAGCCCAGAGGAACAGCCTGTTCCATGCGCTATCCGCCAAGTTTTTTAAGAAGCATGCCTGAATACTCTCCCCTTAAAGATAAATTCGGACAATACTGCCTTTTCAGCGAGCCGGCAGGGAATTTTACCACCTACCGGGCGGGCGGCCGCGTCGAAGTCCTTGTCAGGCCGGCTGACGCCGAAGAGCTCCTATGGCTGGCCGCCTGGTGCCGCGCCAGCGGCGCGCCGCTGCTGGTGCTGGGGCGGGGCTCGAACGTGCTGGTAAGCGACAGGGGCCTGCCGGGAGTTACCGCGCTTACGGAGCGGCTTTCGAAAATCGAAGTTTCCGGCCGCGCCGTAACCGCCCAGGCCGGGGTCCTCTGGGATGAAGTCACGCGCCTCTCGGCGGAAAACGGGCTCGCGGGGCTTGAAAAAACCTCCGGCATCCCGGGGTCCGTAGGCGGAGCGGTCCATATGAACGCCGGGGCTTTCGGACAGGAAGCCTTCGACTGCCTGACTTGCGTGGAGGCTTTTAACGCCGCGGGCGCGGTCGTTAAACTGCCGAAGAAAAACATTTCTTTCGGCTACAGACGGGTGCGGGGGCTCGACGGCCTGACCGTACTCTCGGCCAGTTTTGAGTTCACGCCCGGGGACCCGGCGACGCTGAGGCAGGACCGCTCCTGCGTGCTGGCCTCCCGCGAGGCCAAGCAGCCGCTGGATCACCCGTCGGCGGGCAGCGTGTTCAAGCGGCCGCCCGGGGATTACGCCTCGCGCCTTATCGACGCGGCCGGGCTGAAGGGCCACAAGATAGGCGGCGCGGAGGTTTCCGCCAAACACGCCGGGTTCATTATAAATTCCGGCGCCGCTACGGCCGCCGACATCTACGCGCTCATCGGCGAAGTCCGCGCCAGGGTAAAAGAGAAGACCGGCGTCAAGCTGGAGCTTGAACAGATACTGCTGGGGGAATTCTAGGAAACCGTCAGGGGGGATATAATGAAAGCGATTCTTGCCATTTTCCTTTTTCCGTGCTTCGCGTCAGCGGCCGGCGAGCTGCAGAAGGCGGACCAGCTTTTTTCAAAGAACCTTTACCAGGAGGCGCTGACGATCTATTCTTCCGCGGCCGCCGCCGGGCAGGAGGACGGGCTGAAAGCGCTCTACCGCTCCGCTGAATGCGAAGCCCTGCTGTTCCGCTATGGCGAAGCCGCCCAGCGCCTGTCGGACATGAAGCTCCCGCCCGACCCTCTGTGGCAGGGCAGGTTCCTGCTGCTGCGGGCCGAGACCGGCCGCCTGTTCCTGCGGCAGTACGGCTATTCATTGCCGGCGGATACCCGGAAGGGCGTGAAAGATGTTACCAAGCTTACCTCCGCCCAGTGGCGCGGCCTGATAGAGGCCGATTATAATTCGCTTTGGGACCTGAGGGGGGAACTGCTTAAACACCGCCTCGAGGGGCAGGATTATTTCATGGACCTCAAGGGGGCCGAGCTGGCCTATACTCCGACACTCTGGGACTTCGCGGTGCTGCGCTGGACCAGTTACCTCCTGGACGAGTCCGAAGCTGGCGGCACGCTGCCGCCGGCCGACCGTTTCGCGGAATCCGCCTACAGCGCGGATTACAGCGTGTCCGCCCCGCCAGCGCTGAAAGCCGCCGCCATCTTCGAGGACGCCGCCGGGATGAGTTCCTCCTACATGGATTTCGCGCGCGAATATTGGCGGCTGCAGCGCCTCCTGATACCTTTCGAGCACGGCGGCAGGGTGGCGCCTTTCGACCGCGCCGCGCTGCGCGGGAAGGCCCTGGTTACGCTTAACGGCTGGGCGGCTTCTTTCAAGACGGCCCTCGCCAGGAGCTGGGCGTTCTATCACGCCGCGGCCCTGCAGCAGGAGGCCCCGGATTATAAAGCCGCGGTAGAGCTCTGTAAAAAGGCCGGGGTGGAAGCTCCCAAGTCGAAGCCCGCCACGCTCTGCTCGAAGATACGCGCCGAGATAGAGATGCCTTCCCTGGAACTTTCAGCCTCTTTCGCCCCGCCGCCCGGCAAGAAAACCCTGAGGGTCAACGCCAGGAACCTGCCGTCGGTATATTTCAGGGCCTATAGAACCTCGCCGCAGGAACTTTCCTCCATTGGCCAGTACGGCGACCAGGCGTGGAGCAGGGTCAAGTACCTCCAGCAGGAGGCGGTGAAGAACTTCCTCGCCAGGAACGCTGACCTCGAATGGCAGCAGAAGGTTTCCTATCCCGCCCCGTACCAGTACAAGGACCAGGAAGTGGCGGTCCCGGCATTTAAAAAAGGCCTTTACATAGTTATCGCCTCCGGCGACAGCGGGTTCGAGGACGGCTCTTCGCTCATAAAGGCCGTGACTCTTAATATCACCGATATCTTTCTGCTGGGCACGTCGGGCATAAAAGGCGATCCGGAGGATTTCCTCTACGACCCCCAGGCCCCCGGGCGGCAGGCGTCTTCCGACATGTTCCGCCTTTACGCGGTTAACGCGCTTACCGGCAAGCCCCTGGCCGGCGCCGATATCGATGTTTTTTACCACAGGTCTAACTACGGCTCCTGGCAAAAGGCGGCACTTAAATCAGGTCCCGACGGCGCGGCGCCCTTCGTCCAGGCCTTTCCCGTCTCCTATCCCTCCAACGAATATTTCTCTCTCGACCCGCTCCTCAGCAGCGGCGGGGCTTACGCCTACTGGAATTCGCAGGCCTCGGCCTGGCTGAGCGTGCCGCAGCCGGTTAATATCTTCGTGGAAACGGACCGCCCCGTTTACAGGCCGGGACAGGAAGTTAAATTCAAGGCTACCGCCCTGCTCCGCGAGCCCCGCGGCTTCAGGGTTTACGACGGGAAAGGAAAGCTTACCTTCACCGCGCGCGATCCCAACTGGCAGGAGGTCTACAAAAAGACGCTGCCCTTCACCGGCCTGGGCAGCGCCGCCGGTTCCTTCAAGGTCCCGGCGGGCCGCCTGCTGGGCGGTTATTCCGTAACCGCTGAGATCAAAGAGTACGGTCATAATTTCAGCGGCTCGGCCGGTTTCAGCGTTGAGGAATATAAGCGGCCGGAATTCGAAGTCAAGCTGGGCGAGGCGAGGAAGCCTTACCGCTATGGCGAGAAAGCTGAAGTGACCGGCGACGTTAAATATTATTTCGGGTCGCCGGTTCCCGGCGCGGCTGTTAAATACCGAATTACGCGTTCGCGCTATATCCCCTGGTACTGCCGCTACTGGTCCTGGTTCTACGGGGCTTCCGGCTCGTCCGAAGTCGCCTCGGGCGAGATCAAAACCGGGGACGACGGCAAGTTCGCCTTCAGCTTTACGCCCCAGTCGGAAAGCGCGGCCTACGCGGCCTACCCGTCCTCCTACCAGGTAGAGGCGGAGGCGCGCGACGCCGGCGGGCGCACTATAACCGACTCTCGCTCCTACAGGGCCGGTTCCAAGGCTTACCTGTTCGACATAAAGCCGGACGCCGGTTTCTTTACCCCTGAGAAAGCGGCCCTGGTTAACGCCCGGCTCATGGACCTCAACGACATACAGCAGGCGGGGGCCGGCGAGTATTCTCTTTACCGGCTGGAGAAAGCTCCGTCAGAGGAGGGTGGGCGGCGCGAATGGGGGTATTTCGGCAATAATCCTTCGCTGGAGCAGGCTTTCAGCCAGGTTCCCGACGGGCCGCAGGCCGGGAAAGGCAAAGTGCAATTCTTAAAGGAGGGCGCGGCTAAAATAAGTCTCGGCAGCCTTGCGCCCGGAGTCTACCGTCTTAAGCTTAAAGCCTCGGACCCCTGGGGCGGGGAGAGCGAGTCGCAGCTTATAATTATTTCAGCGTCGGCGGACGGCCGCAGGAACGCGCCCATCAAACTGCCGCCGGTCGCTATTTTCGAGCACGACTCCTACCAGGCCGGAGAGACGGCCAGGGCCCTTATCGGCGCTTCGTCGCTGAAAGGAGTTAAATACGTCGAGATCCTGGCTGGAAGCTTCATGCTTTCGCGCGAAACGCTGAAGGAAGGCGGCCTTTCGGTCTATAGCCTTAAAGTCGCCGGGCAACACCGCGGCGGGTTCGGCCTGCGCTGGCTCGGGGCCGGGGGGTTTAAAGTCTATTCCGCCATGGACGGGGCGGAGGTTCCTCTTAAAGATAAGAATATTTCCCTCTCGCTCGACTACGACAAGGTCCTGGCGCCGGGCCAGAAGGCCTCCTGGCTTCTTAAAGCGAAGGATTCCGCCGGCAGGCCGGCTTTCGGCGAGGCGCTGGTGAAAATCTTCGACCGGTCGCTTGAATACTATGGCCGCGACGCCGGCTTCTGGGGCGACGGACTCTATCCCGCCAGGCGCTCCTCCGGCGAGGCCTGGGGCTCTCTGTTCACCCCCTATGCGGTGGCGCTGCCCATCCGCACCGGGCTGATCCAGCGCATGCTGGACGCTTTCAGGCTGGCCACCGGCGAAGAGCGCATGGCTTCGCTGCGCATCGGTTCTTCGGGGCTTTACGGCCGCAACTCCTTCCCCGGCGCGGTGAGGGGCGGCTTCGCTAAAAGCCTGGCTTTTGAGGGGGATGCGGAACTCTCCATGCAGGATGGAGCGATGGCCTCCCTGGCCGGCGCCTCCGGCTCGAATATGACCGAGGCGGCCGCCCCCGGCAGGGCCATGGAGAAATCCTCGCGAAAGGATAAAGCGGAGGCGCCAGCCGCCGCTCCTGAGGAAAAGCGGGCCGAACCCAAAGTCAAGACGCGCACCGACTTCTCGGAGACGGCCTACTATAATCCGCAGCTTAAGGTTTTTAAAGGCGCGGGCAGGTTTTCTTTTACCATCCCCGGGCGGCTTACCTCGTGGAAGATAAGTTCCTACCTGCTTACGAAAAGCGCCCGGCGCGGCTCTTTCAGCGCCGAGGCCGTGACTAAAAAAGACCTGATGGTGCGTCTTGATATCCCCAGGTTCTTCCGCGAAGGTGACAGGTCCAGGCTGACGGCCGTTATCACTAACGACACAGCCGTCGAGCTTTCCGGCGACGTTGCGCTGTCCGTAACGCTGGACGGCGAAGCCGCCCACGACAAGTTCGGCCTGAAGGACCTCTCGCGGGCTTTTACGGTCAAGCCGAACGGCACGATGTCGCTATACTGGGAGATCCAGGCGCCGCGCGGTACCGCCGCCTACAAAGTGCGCGCCGTGGCCAGGGCGGGGGCACTTGCCGACGCGCAGGAGAACGACCTGCCCGTGCTGCCTTCCCGGGAGCGGCTGATCGCTTCCGGCGTGGCGTCTCTCGACGGAAATTCTACCAAGACCTTCAAGCTGCCGGAGCTCGAGTCAGCCGACCCCACCCGCGAAGTGGAGTCGCTGCACCTGGAGATCCAGCCGCAGCTTATCCTTACCGTGCTTAACAGCCTGCCCTTCCTGGTACACTACCCGTATGAATGCACGGAGCAGCTGCTCAACCGGTATGTGCCGCTGGCGATAACGAACAGCTTCTACAATAAATACCCCGAGCTGCGCGCCTCGGTGGCAAAGATCCCGCGGCGCACAACTATCACCCCGGAATGGGAGCGCGATAACCCGGTGCGGCAGATGAGCCCACCCACTTCTTCAGATATCGCTCTGCTGTC
>JAVHPG010000171.1:0-1956 GCA_036170455.1 Elusimicrobiales bacterium | reverse complement strand
AATCCCCCTGCGGGGGACCCGCTGTGGAATGAAAACAGGTGCGTGGGCATGGCATCATGTTTTGCCATCAGACTGATCATGCCAACAGCGACAGAAGGTGATTCAGTTATTCCTGAATCCGTGAACCTCGCGGCAGGCTAGCCAATTCTAGTCCCAGTGGGCCCTTCCTTGAGGCTCTCGCAGGCCGGATTCAGGCCATTTGGGCGGTAGGGAAGCATTCCTGGTCCTCTTTTTCGCTTCGAGCACTTTTCGAGGCAGGCCTTCGGCCGGGCGTGGGCTTTATCCGCACACTTCCGCGGGTCAGGCGGCCGTGAGCAGCGGCGGAATCAGTTCCCGATGCAGTGCGAGGATCGCGTCTTTGCCGGGATGGGATTTGCCGAGGTCCAGTTTCATCTGGCCTGATCCGCCGAGAAAGCGGGCAGGCAGCAGGATCAGTTCCTGAATGACGGTTTTGATGCGCCGACGCTTGCTGGGGTTGCGATGGCGGAACACGGCCTTGCCTTTGATGGCGAGGACGCGCAGCAGGTTGAACGCCAGGCATCCGAGCTGGAACACCAGCTCGTTTGTTTTGAACTTTCCGCTGGGAAGCCGCTCCAGATCGAGTTCTCCCTTCAACTCGGAATGGAACTGCTCGCTCGTCCCGTGGTCCTCATAAAGCCGGGCGATTTCGGGCGCGGGCAGCCATAGGTTGGTGCTCCAGCTCGATCCCACCTCGTAGGCAACCCAGGCGCGCAGGATGGGCGTGTGACCGCCTTGCTCGGCGGCTTCCACCATCAGCCGCTTATGGACGCGTACGATGCGGCGCACCTGGATCTCCCGGCCCTGCTTGTCCCGCCGCGTTTCCACGCGCTCCAGGTACGCGATGCGCAAGTTGCGGACACCCTCGGGGCGGACCCATGCGGAGGCAGGCAGGGCCTTGGCTTGCTCGACCCAGAGCTGTTGATTCTCTCCACGCGGATTGACCGAGATGATGAAGTCCGCGTCTCCACCTATCACGGCGCATGCGCTGCTCCCATTCACTTCGTTCATGGAGCCGGAGCCTCCATCACAAATGGTGAGCATCGTCTCCGCCGCGTCGAATCCGCTGTCGAGCCGCACCAGCACATGGTCCACGCCCAGACTCCGCAGCCGCTGAATCTGCTTGGCGATGAAAGCCGGGGCGCCTTTCTGACTGTGCTGGGTTCCGGTGCGGAACTCCGCGCCGATGAGGAAGCCCTCCAGACCTGCGTATGCGAGGATCGGGCAGTAGCCATCGCAGCCCTTATACGTGCGCCCGACTCCTTCCTTCTTCGTCTTTGAGTTGTCCTGCGGCGTGGTGTCGATGTCCAGCGCGACATGGCCCGTCCACAGCGCCGTGGGCCGCATGCTTGTATTGCGCAGCAGATCGAGCAACGCCGTCTCGATGATCGCAAGGCTCGTTGGCAACGCAGTCTCGCCCAGCAGATCCAGATTCTGCCGAAGCGTTTCCGGCGAGGCGATGCGGCCCACCTGCAACGCCCGCGCCGCCCAGGTCGAACCCCTCAGCAGGGACACGGATTCAAAGTCGCTCTTGCCCGTGCAGAGCATGGCCAGTCCTGGGATCAGCACGTCCCCATAAGGGATGCCACCGGGTCCCTTCGCAAAGGCGCTGTTGAAGTCAGCCTGGAAACTCGTGAAGCGCTTCAGCAACGCCCCCACAAGCACCAGTCCGCCCATGCCCGTCAATTCGAGCCTCTCCGACGCCTGCATCTTGATCCGCTTCATCGCCATCCACCTCACAGCCGCCGTGAAGTTGGCGATACAAGATATATGCTATTACTGGTGATATGGTTACATATATAATTTTATCACCTGAATCCGTTCACGGATTCAGGCAATAGCATCAGGCCCTCAACATTTGATCCAATCCGACAACTTTACCATCGCCATATTGTGCCCAAAATTCCAGGGGCCTAGTGATAACGAATCGAAAGGTAC
>JAVHPG010000170.1:0-9625 GCA_036170455.1 Elusimicrobiales bacterium | reverse complement strand
GTCGAACTGCATACCCTCGACGACTTCAAGTTCGGTCTCGGAGGATTTGCCCTCTTCCACGGTGATCACGCCCTCGTGGCCCACTTTTTCCATGGCCTGGGCGATGAGGTCGCCTATGACCTTGTCGTTGGCGGAGATGGTGGCTATCTGGGCCCTCTCTTCCTTGGTCTTCACGGGCTTCGCCATTTTCTTGAGCTCTTCGACCAGGGCGGTGACGGCTTTGTCGATGCCGCGCTTGATCTGGGTGCCGTTGGCGCCGGCGGTGATGTTCTTAAGGCCTTCGCCGAAGATCGCCTGGGTGAGCACGGTGGCGGTAGTCGTCCCGTCGCCGGCGATGTCGTTGGTCTTGGAGGCCGCTTCGCGGACGAGCTGCGCGCCCATGTCTTCGAAATGGTCTTCGAGCTCGATCTCTTTGGCGATGGTCACGCCGTCGTCGATGATGGTCGGGGAGCCGAACTTCTTCGAGAGGATGACCGTCTTGCCTTTGGGGCCGAGGGTCACTTTTACGGCGTTGGCCAGCTTGTCCACGCCGGCTTTCAGCCGCATCCTGCCTTCTTCCGAGTAAATTATCTGTTTAGCCATTTTAATTCTCCTTCCTTATATATTAGCGCACGATGCCGAGGACGTCTTCCTCGCGCATGATGAGGTATTCTTCATCGTTGATCTTTATTTCGGTGCCGGAGTACTTTCCGTAGAGCACGGTGTCGCCGGTCTTCACTTCCATGGGGATAAGCTTGCCTTCTTCCGTCAGCTTGCCTTTGCCCACGGCCACTACCAGGCCTTCCTGGGGTTTTTCTTTCGCGGTGTCGGGAATGATGATCCCGCTCTTCTTTACTTCCTTGGCTTCCACGGCTTTGAGTATAAGCCTGTCGCCGAGGGGCTGGATCTTGATCTTGGTAGCTGTCTCTGCCATAAGTATTGCCTCCTGTGATTTTCTGTAAATTATATTTAGCACTTGAACTCTTCTACTGCTAGTTTACTAAAAGGGGCAGGGGGTGTCAATAGCACTCTTGACGCCTGATTGCTAATAAAGAGACCGCCGGGTCGCGGCGGTCTCTTCGTTTCCTGGCCGGGGTTACTTATTTCTTTAGGAAGAACCTGAAGCGGGTCGAGCCCACCTCGAAGGTGTCGTCGTCTTTCATCATTACTTTCTCGGTAAGAGGGTTGCCGTTGTACTTGGCGTAGCCTTCCTTAATAGGGTTAAGGTAGTAGCCCTCGGGGCGCATGGTTATTACCAGCGCAAGCTCCGGCCCCCCGCCGAAGAGCCCCCCGCTCTTATAAGGTATGGCCGCCTGCGCGGATTTCCCGATGTAGGTGGAAAGCGCGGTCAGCTCGAAATCCTTCCTGGCGTCGGCCGGGTTCGCCAGGACTTCCAGCGCGCCCATCGGGGTCTTCGGCCTCTGCCGGGGCAGCGGCTGCTCGGCGGGAGCCGGCGCGGCCGACTCATCGGCGTAAACCAGAGAAAACTTTACCAGGTTGATAGTATCCCCGTTCTTGAGCCCGGCCTTAAGGGTCTTTTTCCCGTTCACGAAAGTCCCGTTGGTGGAGTTAAGGTCTTCCACGTACCAGGTTCCGCCGGACTCGTACATCCGGCAATGGTGCCCGGAGACGGCGGCATTGTCCAGCGTGATATCGTTGTCAGGCTTCCGCCCTATGGTAAAAGACGGCTTGTCCAGCTTTATCTCCCGGATAAAGGCTGCTTCAAATTTAAGCATCAATTTAGGCATATGATTTTCTGAACATGTCCTTTAAGGTTTCTTTGAGCGGCTTCTTTAGAACGGTCCCTATTATTACCGTGATGTTGTCAGGCCCGCCGTTCTCGTTGGCGGCCGTCACCAGCCCGGCGCAGGCCTTGGCATTGTCCGGCTGGCTTTTTATCATTTCGTGCAGCTTGTCTTCCTTCACGGCCTTGAACAGGCCGTCGGTGCAGAACAGGAGCCTGTCGCCGACTTCAAGCGCTGTCTCTACCAGGTCTACCGCGGGGGCTTTCTGCGTTCCCAGCGCGCGGGTAAGGATGTTCTGCAGCGGGGAGACTTCCGCCTGCTCTCTGGTCAGCAGGCCTTTTTTTACGTGCTCCATCACCAGCGAGTGGTCCTCGGTCAACTGCTGTATCACGCCCGCGCGCAGCAGGTAGATCCGGGAGTCGCCGATGTGGGCGATCGAGAGCTTCGAACCGTTGAGCAGGGCGGCGCTCAGCGTTGTTCCCATCCCTTTGTTCTCCGGCCCCGCCGTGCCGGCCTCGTAGATCACGGAGTTGGCGAGCTGCGCGGCGAAGCCGAGCTGGTTGGCCTCAAGGGAAAATTTGTCATTGTACGGGTTCGGCTTCATCCCGGTGCGCTTCATCGATTCGAATTTGTCGCGCGTGACTTTAACGGCCAGAGAGCTTGCAACTTCGCCCGAGTTGTGCCCGCCCATCCCGTCCGCTACTATGGCCAGTTCCAGCTCCGGGGCCAGCAGCCAGCTGTCCTCGTTGTTCTTGCGGACCTTCCCCATGTCGGAGGCCCCGGCGAAATCAATTTTAAGCGTCATTTCTTTTCCTCATCCGGGAAGATAACCGGAAAACTGTCTTCGAAATTGGCTGTGGCCGGCCTGGGCGAGGCGGTGTTCTGCGGCTTCGCCTGGACCGGCTTTGTTTCAGCAGGCTTCGCGGGCGGCACGGGGGCAGCCGCCTTCATGGTCATTTCAAGGCCTGCCCTCGGGGCAAGCTCTATACCCGCGGGAGTTGGCGTTTGAAGGACCGGCCTGGGCTGCGCCGCTGGCGACGGGGCCGCTGTCGCGGGCTTGGGCTGGACCGCGGGCTTTGGCGCAGCCGTAGTCGCGGCGGTTGCCGCCGGTTTAGCCTGCGCCGCGGGCTTGGGCTGCGCCGCAGGCGCGCGGGCTGCCGCGGGTTTTGATTGTGACGCGGTCGCGGAAGCCGCAGCCGGTTTGGGATGAGCCGCTGTGGCGCTGGCCGCAGCAGGTTTGGCCTGCGGCGCGGCGGCGGGGGCTGCCGCGGGTTTAGCCTGGGGCGCAGGCGCGGGAGTCGCCGCGGGCGCGGAATTAAGGTTCGGCGTCTTCCCGGCCATGACAGCCCTTATCGCTTCGGCCATCTCGGTCCCTGTCTGGAAGCGCTCATCGGGATTTTTCTTAAGGGCTTTGTCTATCACCGGCACTATCGCGGCGGGCAGGTCGGGCCGCACGAGCAGAGGGTCCGGGTAGGGGTCCGAGGTTATCTGGAACAGGAGGGTTCCGATAGATTCCCCCCCCTTCCAGGGCCGCTCGCCGGTGAGCATCTCGAAAAGAGTGACGCCCAGCGAGAACAGGTCGGCGCGGCCGTCCACTTTTTTCCCGGCTATCTGCTCCGGGCTCATGTAATAGGGCGTGCCCATTACGGTGCCGGTGGCTGTCTTGGAGGATTCTGTGATGCGGGCGATGCCGAAGTCGGCCACGCGGATGTTCCCGTCCTCCAGCAGCATGATATTGGCCGGCTTGATGTCGCGGTGCACGATGCCGTTCTTGTGCGCGTAGCCGAGCGCCTCGGCGGCGTCGCGGATGTACTCGAGCACCTTCGGGACCGGCAGCAGATTGTCCTTGGTCGCCCACTTCTTCAGGTCGTCGCCCTTCAGGAGCTCCATGGCGATGTAAGCTATGTCCTGTTCCTCGCCGGCGTCGTATATTTTTACGATGTGCGGGTGCGTGAGATTCCCGGCCGCCTGGGCCTCGCGGAAGAACCGGTCCTTCTGGTCCTTCATGGCTTTCTCGTCGAGGCCTTCCTCGAAGCGCATGGTCTTGATGGCCACGGTGCGGTTGATCTTGGGGTCCACGCCGAGGTAGACTATGCCCATCGCGCCCTTGCCGAGCTCTTTCTTGATCTCGTAGCGGCCCAGCATGGGCGTGGCCGAGGAGCCGGCCATCATCATGGTGGCGTCGCTGCCGCCGCCGCCCTTGCCTCCCACGCTGCCGAAAACCGCGCCGTCGGCGGCTTTCTTAAGCACGTCGATCTTGGCCTTCACGTCCTTGAATTCCGGGTCCTTGTTGGAGATATGCTCGTAGATGGCCACGGCCTTGTTGTACTGGCGCTTGCGCTCGAAGTCCAGCGCCAGGTTATAGAGCGTGTCCTTCATATTGTCGTCCAGAGGGCAGAGGCGGAATTTTTCGAAAGCGAGGTCCAGCATGCCCTGGCCCTGGAAAGAAAGCCCCAGCATCTTATTGGTCTCTATCTGGGAAACCTCGATAAGTTCTTTCGACTTTTCAGTGGAGAAGAAGCGCTTGGTGATGACGAAGATATAACCGGCCGTCAGGACTACGGCGGGGTACATGATCTTCAGCCACAGGCCTTTGGAAGTGAAGAAGAACATGCCGGCGGCCAGCAGCGCAGCGAACATGCCTCCCGCGAGCACCGCGCCCATGCCCGCTTTGAGGCGCGGCAGCACGAAGGCCGTGAAGACGCCGGCTATAAAAATAAGCGCGAGCTCCACGGGGAGGGCCCAGTTGGGCCGGGAGATAAAGCGCCCGGAAAGTATATTGTCCACGACATTGGCGGTAAAATCCACCGCCGACATCGCGCTGTCCGTGGGGGTGACGTAAAGGCTGCCCACGCCCTGAGCGGTCAGGCCTATCAGCACGATTTTGTCCTTGAAGGCTTCCGGCACCACCTTGCCGTTCATGACGTCGTAAAAGGAATAATATTTAAAGGCCTTGGTGCGGTTGAAAGCGATCAGGGCGGAGGAGGAGGGGTCCAGCTTCATCGTGCTCTTGCCGAAGACCGCCGAGTCGCCCGGCGCCAGCGTCACCTGCTCGGGCGTCAGCCCCAGCTGCACGCGCACTATTTCGGCCGCGAAGGACGGGTAGAAGTTCTGCCCGTAGGGAATGAAAGGAAATTCCTTGCGGGTGGTCCCGTCCATGTCGCTGAACACGTTCACGTGCCCGGCGCCGGCGGCCGAGGAGGCGAGGACGTCTATGGGCGCTGTTATCGCCGAGCCTTCCACGGCGATATCCGCCGGGCCGGCTTTGTGTGAGATCGAAGGAGCGAGCCGCTTCATCCAGGCGGGCTCGGGCTTGGGCTTGGAGACGGGGATGCCGGTGTCGAAGAAAAGCGGGAGTACCACGTTGCCGGCCGAAGCGACGGCCTCCGAGAGCTTCAGGTCATTGTCCATGGCCTTCTTGGCCTGTTCGATGGCGCGCAGGAACTCGGAGTCCTTGCCGGTTTCCCTTATCTTTTTCTCCGCCACCAGCGCGGTGTATTTGCTCTTAAGCAGGTCGGCCAGCTGGGCGTCGCTGTTCTTCTCCGGCTCCGAAAAGAGGATATTAAGGCCTATCACGGAAGGCTTCGCCGGCGCCGAGGAAAGCAGGACCAGCATGTCAGCTATTTTGGAGCGGGGCCAGGGCCAGCGGCCGACCTTCGAGATGCTGTCGTCGTTTATCTCTATCACCGCCACGTCGCTCCTGGCGGGAACGCCGGCGCTGAGGCGCGCGCGGAAGTCGTAGAACTTCAGCTCGGCCGATTCAAGGCCGGTGCCGGTGAAATAGAAGAAGAGGGCGGCGAGCGTGAGCGCCGTGCCCCAGAGAATATCCGAAAAAATGAATTTGCGCATTGTTTACCTGTTCCTCACACGCCCCGCGGTTAATAAAGTTCTCTCTCCCTGTATGCGGCTACGAGCTCGTCCACGAAGCAGGCGTTAGCCATCAGGGCGAGGAAAAAAGCTATGAAAATTATACCGGCTGACCCGGCCAGGGTGCCGCTGATGCGCAGGCCCAGCGTCTTGTAGTAGTCCAGCCTGGCCTCGGTGCGCAGCTTGCCGCTTTCCGGAGGCTTGGCCTCGTCGGGTTTGCGGGGCAGTTTGGGCTCCAGCGGGCGGCCTTCCTCGTCGTAAAGGATCTCGGCCTGCGCGGCGAGGACGGCCTGCTGGTAGTTCTGGAGGTTGAGGCTGTTGGTCTGCGCCGCCGTTTCGGCTTCGGTCTTTATCTTCTGGGCCGTAATATTCTCTATCTGGGGATTGGTGAACATGGAGAACATGGCCAGATTGGCCGCCAGGAAAAGGAACTGCGGGTTGAAGAACAGGGAAAATTCTTTCTGGGTAAGCGCCGCTACCAGGCCAAGCACGGCAAGGAGGCCGCCTATCGCCAGCCATAGCTGCTCGGGGAGTACTTGCGCCCCGGCTTTGAAATAGAAGTAGGTCAGGGCCAGGCCGCCGAGGTAGGCCGCTACCGACAGCACCTTGAAGACCCAGTTCCCCTTGAAAACTGCTTTCGACGCAGCCAGGTAGAGGAAAAGGGCGTAAACTATGGTGTTTGCGCCGGAGAACATGTTCTCGAGGCCTATTTTAAGGGCCAGGAAACCTTTGCTTATGACATCCGCTTCGGCGGGAGCCGTGATATACGCCCCGCCGGCGTAAGCGGCGGCCGCGGCGGAAAGGGCGAAAAGGCTGTACACCATGGTGAATTTAAGCGGCTTCTGCCAGAGCGCCCAGCCGTACAGTACGACCCCTGCCCCGGCGAGCATCAGCGCCGCAGCCGGGTTGGAGTCGAGGGGCGAAGTAATGGAACCGGGGACGGTGCCGGAGGCTCCGGACAGGACGAAGAACCCGGTGCCGGCGAGAGTCAGCGCCAGGTGCATGGCAATTTTAAGGCTGTTATGAAGAGAGGCGAGCTGGAGGGCGGGTTTCAGGGCGGGCGGCTCCATCTGCGACTGCCTGAGCGTCGGCGCCGGCGGCGGAGGAGGCGCCTGAGTCCTTCCGGAGGGCTTGGGATCGGACCTCTCCAGCGTGGCCTGCGGGGTCTCCTGGGCGGCGGTGATCCTGGCCGTGACTTCGGGGATATCGAAGGTCCTCTCGTTCGAGGTCGGCTCGACATATTCCACGTCGGAGTTGTATTTTTCGAATTCGGCGACGACCTCGCTGGCGGACTGATAGCGTTCTTCGGGCTTTTTGTTCATCAGCCGCTCTATCACGCGGCAGGCCCAGATAGGGATGTCCGGCTTGATCAGCATCACGTTCGGGACAGGATTCTGGATATGTTTATGGATGACTTCGATCGAGGATTTTCCGTCGAAAGGATATCTGCCCGTGAGTATGTAGAAATAGGTCGCCCCTGCGGCGTAGAGGTCCGCGCGGCTGTCCACGGTGCCGGCCAGGCCCTGCTCCGGCGACATGAAATAGGCCGTGCCCACCATTTCCCCCGCCATCGTCAGCTGCTTCTCCTCGCTGATGCTGCGCGCCAGGCCGAAGTCCACTATCCGCGGGATCTTGTCCAGCCCTACCAGGATATTGGCGGGTTTTATGTCGCGGTGTATAATTGATTTTGAATGGGCGTGGCCCAGGCCTTTAAACACCCCGGACATTATATCCGTGGCTTCTTTCACCGACAGGGGGCCTTTCTCGGCTACCAGGTCCTGCAGTGTCTTTCCTTCCACGTAGGACATAAGGATGAAGTAGGAGCCGTTCTCCTGGCCGAAGTTGTAGATCTGGACGATGTTGGGATGGTCGAGCTTGGCCGCCGAGCGGGCTTCCCTGAGGAAAAAATCTATATTCCGCTGCTCCCGGGCCAGCTCGGGCGCGAGCAGTTTTACGCAGACGATCTTGTCCAGGGCTTCCTGGTGCGCTTTGTAAACCGAGCCCATGCCGCCCTGGCCGAGCTTGCAGATTATTTTGCAGCCGGCGAAAACGGTGCCGGCCAGATTAGGTTCTGTGTCCATGCTAGATGCGCCTGTCCCTTACGAATATGCTCCCGCGCCTCGCCGTCAGCTCTTTGGCGTAGTGCTTAAGCTCCGCCGCGCTTTCCACTATCTTGGCGTAGTGCTGCTGCGTGCGCGGGGCCACTATGGCCACGGTCAGCGACATTATCGGGAAATCTTTCGTCTTGTTCTTGCGGTCCATGGTGGTTATGAACCCGCGCTTCTGGTCGGCTTCGTTGTAAAATTCCGGGATGAACCGGTCGAACTCCTCCGTGATGGCTCGGGCCGCGGTTTCGCAGGTTTCGGGAGAGGTTATCAGGACGAAATCGTCCCCGCCGACATGCCCGACGAAATAATCGTGGCCCGCTACCGCCTTGCCTTTTTCGCCGAGCAGCCGGGCGATGCGCTTGATCACCTCGTCGCCCTTGGCGTAGCCGTAAACGTCGTTGTAGGCCTTGAAATTGTCCGCGTCCACGTAGCAGAAAGCGAAAGGCTCTTCTTCGGTAATGCGCCTGGTCACTTCCTCTTCTATGGCCGGGCTGCCCGGCAGGTGGGTAAGGGGGTTGAGCGCGGTGTCGGCGCTTTTGCGTTTCAGGATGCGGTTTATCCTGGCCCTGAGCTCGCGCACGTCGAAAGGCTTCGTTATGAAATCGTCGGCGCCGAGCTCTATCGTGTTGACCCGGGCGTCCACCTCCGCCACGCCGCTGAGGATTATGACAGGGATGTCCCGGGTATCCGGGGCTTCGCGTATGCGCTTGCAGAGGGTGTAGCCGTCGACGCCAGGCATGCGCAGGTCCAGCAGGATCAGGTCCGGCTTATTGTCCTTAAGAAGTGCTATAACCTCCTCCCCCTGGTAGCAGGTGGTCACGGCGTAGTTATACTTTTTCAGGACGGCGGAGATGAGCAGGCCCACGTTCGGGTCGTCATCCACCACAAGTATTTTTTTTCCCTGCAAGGTTCCCCCCCAAAAAAAAATCAAATAGAAGCTGCCGCCAGCCTGAATATCATTATAAAAAATAATATATAGGAAAGCAACCTGCAAAAAACGGGTGCAAAAAACGGGGTCTATAAATGAGGAAAGTTAAGAAGCCGGCCGGCCGCTGCCGTGGCGGGAGGTGTTTTGCCGGGCAGGCTCCCGTTTCACGGTAAAAGCCGGGGCCTCTGCCTGCTTCCGGGCGCGTGGGTCTTGAAAATTCTTAATTTTCTGCTATAATAGTAAAAAGGCCAAAATTCACAAAAGTCACAACACCGGGGAGAATTCATAATGCGACAAAAAATTTTCAGCACTTTTGAAATAGCCAGGATGCTGGAGCTCTCGCCCGGCACCGTGGCTAACTGGGTGGACGCCGGGCGCCTTAAGGCCTACAGTACGCTCGGGGGACACCGGCGGATCAAGGCGGAGGACCTGGAGGTCTTTCTGAAGGAGAACAAGATCCCGGAGCCAATGGAACTGGTCGAGCGCCTGCACGCGGGAAAAAAAGTGCTTATCGTGGAGGACGACGTTAAATTCCTCAAGCTGACGGAGCGCTTCTTCAAAACTTTCCGGAGGAAGTGGGAGGTCTTTACGGCGCGCGACGGCTTTCAGGCGGGCGCGCTGGTCGGCAGCGTTAAGCCCGACGTGGTGATCCTGGATATAATGCTGCCGGACATAAACGGGTTCAAGGTCTGCGAGATGATCAAGGCCGCCGGCAGGCAGACCCTGGTCATAGCCGTTACCGGCTACGATTCCGACGAGATCAGGCGGAAAATACTCGCGGCGGGCGCCGACGCTTACTATGCGAAGCCTTTCGATTTCGAAGAGCTGGTGGAGCGTATAGAGTCCTGGCCGGGAAGCAGGTAAATTTCAGGATCGCGGGGGGTGGGTCAGGGAGGCGCGGCCTCCGGAAGCCCCTGTCTCGATAGCGGGGCAGGGGCTTCCCCTTTGTGCGCGCGGCATGCGCGCACGCTTGGGGATGAAAGTTCCCTACGGAGGCT
>JAVHPG010000169.1:0-9694 GCA_036170455.1 Elusimicrobiales bacterium | reverse complement strand
ACATGCCGACGCTGTTCCAGAGCATCCAGGGCATGATCAACGGCGCCGCCAGCACGCTGGGCGCTTCCGGCGGAAACCAGTAAGAGACCGGATTTGGCCGGTTCCGGTGCGGAAAACGCCGGGGCCGGGTCATATAGCGGTTTTTCCGGGCCAGGGCCCGGAGAAAGTTGCGTCTTTATGAGCGTGAAACAGCTCCAGGCAGGGCCGCGGGCTGCCGCGGCGTATATGATGCTGCGCCTGAAAAAGGCGGGGCAGGTTACCATCGAACTCCTGCTGGTGCTGCCTGTTTTCATGCTGCTCCTGTTCTTTATAATGGAAATGGGCAATATGGGTTTTAATACCATTTTGGCCCATCATTGCACTTACGAGCTCGCCCGGATAGGGTCGCTGGTCGCCGGGCCTACCGGGGCAGGCTCCGGCGGCGGCCAGGCCATCGCCAATATGAAGATGAAGAAAGTGCTCGACCAGATGTTCAACGCTTCGCCTAATATCAGCGTGGACGGCGTTATGGTGCCTACTCTTAAGGACCCGCAATCCGGCCAGATGGGCGAGGACCTGGTCGTGACCCTTAAATACAGGTACAAACTTATTTTCCCGGGCTCCAGCCAGCTGCTTTCGGACGTGAAGGGCCAGCGCGTCAAAGATATCGTGGTGACGGTGCAGATGCCGGTGGAGAAGCCGTACTTCCAGTAGGCCGGTACGGAAAAAGATTTTAAACTTAACACGGATTTAACGGGAAGTTAATAATTTAGTTGGAGAATATCTATATGGAAAAGAAAGGCATGCTTGTCCCCGTGCTGCTGGCTCTGGCCGCGGCCGGTATTTACTGGTGGGTGCTCACCTCCAAAGAGCGCACCCTGGCCGCACAGACCGAGCGCGCCACCGTGCTGGTAGCCCGGTTCGACCTCCCGGCCCGCACCATCATGAACGTCGACGTGGTCGAGACCAGGGAAGTCCCGCGCATGTACCTGGAACAGGACGCATACGAGGTCAAGACCCAGTCGGACATAAAGCTGGTCAGCAACCTCGTGACTTTGATCCGCATCCCCAAAGGCAACCAGATAACGAATTCGGCGCTGGTCTCCCTGAGCCCCGAGGCCGGCCTAAGCGTGAAAGTCCCGCCCGGCTACCGCGGCTGCGTTCTGCCCCTCGAGAGCGATCTGCTGCGGCTGATAAAGCCCGGCGACCGCGTGGACATCCTCGTAAGCTTTGACGCCGTGATGGGCGACAACCGCAAGGAAAAAGTGACCGCCACCATCCTGCAGAACGTGCTTGTGCTGGGCGTGGGCTCGAACCTCGGCCAGGGCCTTTCCGGATCGCAGGCCAAAGCCAAGGCCGCCGCCGAGGCCGCCGACCAGGCTTTCTCGGAGAAGGCGGCGCTCAGCCTGGCGCTCAACCCCAACGAGGCGCAGTACCTGGCCCTTTCCGTCAAGCAGGGCACGGTGGACGTCATAGTCCGCGGTCTCGGCGACGTGGAGCTGCACCCGATGGCGATAGCTTCTTTCAAGCAGCTGATAAAATAAGGATACTTTATGAAAAAATTAATTTTCTCCTTAGCCGCGCTGGCCCTCCCGGCCATCGCGGCCGCCGAGGCCACGCAGATGGTGGCCGTCAGCGCCGATATCGTGGAGATAAGCGGCTCGCTCCAGAAAACGCGCGGCTTCTCCTGGAACCAGTTCTTCGACTTCAACGAGAAGACCATCCCGGGTATCATAACGCTGGGCGACTTCGAGCGCAAGACGCAGCTGACGGCTTCGCTTAAGCTGCTTGAGACCGAGGGCAAGGCGCAGATCCTGTCCAACCCCAAGGTTATCACCAAGAGCGGAACTCAGGCGAACTTCACCGTAGGCGGCGAAATCCCCGTGCCCTATTCCAATAACCAGGGCGTCGGCGCCGAGTTCAAGAAGTTCGGCGTGATCCTGGTGGTCCTGCCGGTGGTGCTCGCCGAGAAGAAAGACACCGTGGACGTGCAGATCCAGCTCGAGGTCTCGAACCCGGACTACTCCAAGCCCGTAGTCACCTCCGGAACCACGATCCCCTCTATGGTGACCCGCCAGATCCAGACCGAGGTGGAGCTGAAGAGCGGCGAAACCCTCGTCATCGGCGGCCTGAAGCAGAGCAAGCGCAACGTCTCCAAGAACCGCGTCCCGATCCTGGGCAGCCTGCCTCTGATCGGCGCGCTTTTCAGCTCTACCGATGTAGTGGAGGAGCAGAGTTCGCTGTTCCTGTTCGTGACTTTCGACATCATTAAATAGTCAGGCAGACGGGCCCACCGGCCTACTTATATGGAAGAACAGAATCTTGCGCCGCGCGTCATAACTTTCTCGGGTCCTAAAGAGGGCGTGGGCAAGACCTCCGTCGTAATGAACCTGGCCCTGGCCTGGGCCAATTACCAGAAGCGCAACGTCCTGATCCTGCCGCTGGACCCGATGTGCCGCGCGGAGCACGCGCAGCTGCTTGGCCTCAACCCGCCCTCGATGGCGGAGATCATAAAGCAGCTGGGCCGCGAATCGGTGGGCGCGCTGGGCGCCCTTCTGAAGGGAAAAATCCCGATATCGCAGTGGGGCGTCGGGGTGCTTCCGCTGAGCAAGCGCCGCAGCGACGTGGCGAAGATGTCGCCCGACATCATCCTCCCGATGCTTTCCAGGCTCTCGCAGAATTTCGACATCTTCATCGACGTGGACCCTTACTTCCCCATGCAGGTCTTCGCCTTCGATATCTCGGACCTGGTGTTCTGGGTCTCCAATTCCAACGTCTCCTCACTGAACGCCACGGCCGGCATTTTCCGCGAGATCAACGAGCTTCATTTCCCCATGAACAAGTTCGAGGTGGTGGCCAACCTTTTCGACATGCCCGGCGCCATCGGCCCGAAGGAAGTGGAGAAGTTCTACAAGCAGATGGGCAAGGACATCCTGGCCTTCATGCCCTGGGAAGACGCGCTTCCCGCCTACGCCAACCAGAACAAGATCCTGATCGCCGAGCAGCCTAATACCCAGTGGGTGCGCATCCTGCGCGTCCTGCTCGGGCGCCTGGCCGAGCTCAAGCCCGCCGAAAAACTCTGGGCTTCGAACGTCACGGCCTCCGAGTTCTCCGGCGGGTCCGACATGCTCTGGCGGCAGACCGAGAAAGAAGCGCCGCTGACGCCCGCCGCGGGCCAGTCGAAGGACCAGTCCCAGGCCGGCTCGCCGCGCGTGGACGTCCCGCCTTTCTGGGAAGAGCTCAAAATGAAGGTCCACCGCAACGTGGTCACCGCGCTGGAGACCGAGCGCGTGAAAATTTCAGACGACCCCGCCCTGAACCAGGAAACGCGCAGGCGCGTTGACGGCATCATCAACGGCCTCCTGCAGAAGGATACCGCCACGCCCCTGACCCGCGAGCAGCGCGTCAAATTCATCAACGAGCTCCTGGACGAGATATTGGGCCTCGGCCCGCTGGAAGAGCTTATGCGCGATCCGTCCGTGACCGAGATCATGGTGAACTCTTTCGACAAGGTCTATATAGAAAAGGCCGGCAAGCTGATCCTGACCAAGTACAAGTTCCGCAACGACGAGCAGATCATGCAGGTGATGAAGCGCATCGTGGCCCCGCTGGGCCGGCGCATCGACGAATCCGTGCCGCTGGTGGACGCCCGCCTGAAGGACGGCTCCCGCGTGAACGGCATCATCCCGCCGCTGGCCGTCTCCGGCCCCACGCTGACCATCCGGCGCTTCTCGGCCAAACCTTTCACTGACGCCGAGCTGATAAAGAAAGGCAGTATCTCGCAGACCGGAGTGGACTTCCTCAAGGCCTGCGTGAAGCTGCGCAAGGACATCATCATCTCCGGCGGCACCGGCACCGGTAAAACGACTTTCCTTAACATGTTATCCAGCTACATCCCCGAGGACGAGCGCATCGTGACAGTAGAGGACACCGCCGAACTCAGGCTGCAGCAGGACCACTGGGTCCGCCTGGAAAGCCGCCCGCCGAACATCGAAGGCAAGGGCGAGGTCAGCATCCGCGACCTGGTGAAGAACTGCCTGCGTATGCGCCCCGACCGCATAGTAGTGGGCGAGGTCCGCGGTTCCGAGGCCCTGGACATGTTACAGGCCATGAACACGGGTCATGAAGGCTCGCTGGCCACCATTCACGCCAATACCCCGCGCGACGCCCTGACCCGCATGGAGGCCATGTGTCTGATGGCCGGCGCCGATTTGCCCATCTGGGCGCTGCGCGAGATGATAGCTTCCGCCGTCCACATGATCGTGCAGCTGACGCGCTTCTCGGACGGTACCCGCAAGATCACCGCGATCACGGAGATCACGGGCCGCGAGGAGAACCAGATCACCATCCACGATATTTTCAAGTACCACCAGACCGGGATGGACGAGAACGGCAAGGTGGTCGGGTACTTCGCGGCCACCGGCGACCCACCCAAGTTCTACAAGGATTTCGAGACCCACGGCATGAAGGTCCCGCTGGATATTTTCTGGACGGAAGAGCAGAAACGGCAGCGCGCGGGGAGATAACCGGGAATCGAGGATCGGGAGAGAAGAGCCGGAAAGCGTATGAAGAAACTGGCGTCGGTAATAATATTGCTCGGCATGTTCGCGGGGAAGCCTGCGCAGGCCGGCGTCTTTACGCAGGCGGAGATGGAAGAGGTTTCCTGCGCCGCCCTCAAGACGCAGCTGTTCTATTATTATCTGGACCCCGCGAGGGACCCGAAAGTCGTCAATTTCCCGATGACCTGCAAAGGGGTAAAGTCCGCCTACGTCATGCCCAAGTGGGTGGAGCCCGCCGTGGTGGAGATGGCGGGGAGGAAAGTCTGGCGGGACCCGGAGGAAGGCGAGATCTCCGAGGCCACGCTCTGGCAGACCCCCGTTTCCATAATCTACGAATACCTGGAGCTTACCCGCAAGACCTTTCCGCCGGAGTCCGGCGGCGCCAATATCCAGCCGGGGCTGCTGGTCAAGGAATACGCGGATATCCGCATCCGCTTCCAGATGTCGATGGACAGGCTTTACCGCGCCCGCACCCGCGACGTCACCATGGGCGACTCAATGGGGGGGCGCGGCCGCACTATCATGTCCCATTTCGTCCTTATCCTTAAGGAGATGGAGTCTATAGCGGACGCGATCTCCAGCACCAACCAGCGCCGCTACGCCGACGCCGTGCTGGCCTCGGCGGTGCTCAGCCAGGACGCTTTCCGCACGCTTTTCAGGGAGTCGCGCAAATACGAGGCCCCGCCCAAGGAATCTGACAAAGCCAAGGTCTTCAATACCGCGCTTTCCATGCTGGGCATCATTTTGATCTTCCTGGCGGTCCAGGCCTTCTTCGCAATGAACGACGAGAAGACCAACGCGATGATGGGCGACTACTCCAAGAAAGTCTCGACCTTCACCGAGGCCTTCTCTCGCCAGTTCATAAACATCAACGTCAAATATCTTGTTCTGGGACCGGCGGCCCTGTTCGCTTTGCTGGGCCTGCTCACCATGAACATCGTGGCCTTCCTGTTCCTGAGCGCGGTGGGTATGGCCATCGGCATGCGCACGCCCCAATTCGTGCTGAACACCATGAAGGCCGCCCGCGGCCGGAAGGTGGACACGCAGCTGATGGACGGCCTCATCCTTCTTTCCAACTGTCTCCGCTCGGGCCTGGACATCGTGCAGGGCTTCGAGATGGTCTCGAAAGACCTCATCCCGCCCATTTCCGACGAGTTCGGCCTGGTGATCAAGAACTACCAGCTCGGCATGACCTTCGAGAAGTCGCTCGGCGTGATGGAAGAGCGCGTGGATTCCAAGATGCTCGCCTATATGATCCGGGCCATCGTGCTTCAGCGCGCGGTCGGCGGCAACCTGACAAAAGTTTTCGAGCGCATCGTGATCGACATCCGCGAGGAGTCCAAGCTGGAGGAAAAGACCAAGGCCATGACGGCCCAGCAGAAGATCCAGTCAATCGTAGTAGGCATCATGCCCTGGGTGATGGTGAGCGTCATGTTCATGTTCCAGCCCGAGACGATGATAAAGTTCTATAGTTCGCCGCTGGGCATGGCCACCGCCTGCTTCTGCGTAATCTGGGTGGCGATAGGCATGAAGGTCGTGGCCAGCCTCGGGAACATACGCGTATGAGCCCTGATAAAATCACCAGCGTGGTCCTCGTGATCATCTCCATGGTAGGCTCCTTCGCGGCCTTCACGGCGGTGCAGCGCTTTTTCGCGCCGCGCGAAGAGGCCCGCTCCGCGATAGGCGACATCAGCGACATGGAGGGGAAGGAAACCTCCGCCTTTTCGAAGCTGGAGAACAGCAAAAATTTCTGGGACAAGCTCGACCTTTTCTTCGCCAGGCAGCTGGGCATGGAGAAGAAGCTCGACGAGACCTTCATGCTTCTGGGCAGCCCGGCCACCACCAACCCGCTGAAGATGCTTCATCTCAAGCTCATAGCGGGCGCGGCGCTCCCTATAATCTCCTTCGTGCTCACCGCGTCCCCTTTCTGCATCATCTTCGCTCCCCTCGGCTTCATGCTGCCGGACGCCGCCATCTATGCCGGCCGCATCCGCCGGCGCCAGGAAAGCATCATCCGCAACTTCCCAACCTTCGTCGACCTCGGGGCGCTGATGATAGAGTCCGGCCTGGACTATATGACCGCTTTCGACCGCATCGTGAAGATCGCCCCGGTGAAGACGGGCCTCGAGCTGGAGATAGAAAAGACCATCAACGAAGTGCAGCTGGGCTACGCCCGCCGCGACGCGCTGCGGCGCCTGTCCCTGCGCACCGGCCTCCAGGAAGTGCGCTCCTTCGTGGGCCTCATCGTGCAGTCGGACGAACTGGGCACCAGCCTGGTGGAGCTGATGCGCAACTATTCCGCGGACATGCGCTTTCGCCGCCTGAACAAGGCCGAGAAGCTGGCCGCCCAGGCTTCCACCAAGATGCTGATCCCGCTGTTCATCTTCATTTTCCCGGTGGTCTTCATATTGATGCTGGCCCCGATGATAATGGACCTGGTTACCGGCGGGATGCCGTTCTAGAGGCTTTTTATGACGAACATATTTTTGGCGATACTTTTCTCGGCCGCGCTCTGCGCCCCCGCTTCCGCGCAGATCAAGCGCGTAAAAAGCGAGGAGTCGCTGTTCCTGGACCTGCAGAAAACGGGGCTGGGCGCCCTGAACGAGATGGACGAAAAACGGAAATTCCTGGAGCTGGTGCGCCTGGAGAAGGTGAAGCTGCAGGGCAAGATGCTGGGCGACATCTACGACAACGCCTACGAATATTACCGCAACGGCAACTACGAGGACGCCAAGGACCTCGCGCTGAAGATCATCGCCATAGACCCCAACCACCAGGACGCGCACATGCTGCTGGAGGCCTCCAACCAGCTGCGCGGCAGCCTGCGCCCGGGCCTGAGCGAGAAGCTGATGATCGAGGACCGCTTCAAGACGGCGCTTTCCTACTATACCGAGGGCCGCATCGTGGAGGCCCACACCAAGATGACCGAGGTCGTCAAGCTCGCCCCTAACAATATCAAGGCGAAGTACTGGCTTTCCAAGATGAAGGAAGACCTGAAGGAATATTATTTCCAGAAAGGCTCCTCGGACTACCAGAACAGGGACCTTAAAAGCTCGC
This sequence comes from Elusimicrobiales bacterium, assembly GCA_036170455.1. GTDB lineage: Bacteria > Elusimicrobiota > Elusimicrobia > Elusimicrobiales > UBA9959 > UBA9959. The sequence continues at coordinate 2,099 of JAVHPG010000169.1, read as the reverse complement.
TGGATAATTTTTACAGCGCCCTGATGATAAGGCCGAGGGATACCCTGGTCATCACCTGGATCACCCGCGTGGAGGACGAGCTGCGCCAGCAGAAGGCGAACGATATGCTCAAAGCCGCGCTGGAGTTCTACGCCCAGGGCAAGCTGAAGGACGCCTACGAGGGCCTTAAGCGCGCGCTGGAGGTGCAGCCGGGCGATTCCAAGGCCAATAAGCTCCTGGCCGAGGTAAAGAGCGAGCTGGAGAACGGCTTCCTGGCCGCCGGCAAGAAGCTTTACGGGGCGCGCCGCTACCCCGACGCTATAGGCGAGTGGGACAAAGCGAAGCCCTATACCGCCAACATGGCCTATATCAACAAACTTATTTCGCGCGCCCGCCAGCAGATGAAGCTGGAGGGGGATGAAAAGAAGCGCCGCGCCGACGAAGCCTCGCGCCGCGCCAGGGCGGAGGAGGAGGCGGCCGCGAAGGAAGAAGCGGACCGTAAAAAGGCCGAGGCCGAAGCCAAGCGCAAGGGCGTAGCCATAGAGGAAGTAGGCAGGAAGCCACAGGGCGTGACCGAGGAGAACCGGCTGGCCGCGCAGCAGCATTATATGGAGGGCATCAAATCCTTCCAGAATTCGAACTACGACAAGGCCCGCGACGAATGGACGATCGCCCGGCAGCTCGACCCGGGCAATGCCGACGCTGCGGCCGGCCTCAAGCGCATAGAGTCAATCCTGTCCGGCGGGCAGTAGGCTCCTGTTGGGGCGGAAAAAGGGGACAGGCTACTTTATTTGTGTCAGGGGATTTCCCTGAAATAAAGTAGCCTGTTCCCTTTTATTCACCGTTCTGTAACAAGTTTGAAACGCGCGCTTTGTAGAATTTATTCAGGTCAACGCTGTCGCGGCTTTCCGCCAGAGGATAATTTTATGCGGCTTACGGTCAAATGGCTGATGTGGTTCATCGGGATAGGCATCTACGTGATGTTCCTCGGCGGCATTTTCTATTACAACCTTTTCAAGTGGACCTTCGACGAGAAGCTCAAGCAGGACGTGATAGAGACCGTCAAGGTTTACGCGCCTACCATGCGCAACGGCCTGCTCAATAACGCCAACGCGATCTCTTTCGAAGAGTACGACATCATGATCTCGCTGAACAAGGACGAGCGCATCACTTCGCTGCTCTACCTCAGCCGCTCCGGCCGCGTGCGCTGGCACAAGGAATCCCGCTTTATCGGCATGGGCTGGGACGAGCTGCAGAAGCAGGTTCCGCCGCCCACCGACGCTATCGCGCAGGCGCATATCTCCAAGATGCCGAAGGTGCGCCAGGTTAAGGGCGAGCCCCTGTACGAGATAGCTATCCCTTTCTCCGTGCGCGGCGAGATCATCGGTATAGTTGACCTGATGGTCTCGAGGGCCGGCGCGGAGCTGCTGATAGGCTCGGCGATGCGCAAATACGTGTTCGGCGCCGTCGGCGTGCTTTTCCTGCTGGGCCTGCCGCTCTACTTCTTCTTCCATCATTACGTGATCTCTCCCATGGACGCGCTGCGCGACAGCGTGGAAAGCGTCTCCCTGAAGAACTTCGACCTCCGCTTCCCGGCCCGCACCGACGAGTTCGGGGACCTCTCCGGGGCCATTACCAGGCTGATGGGAAAAATGAAGGTGGAAATAGAAGGGATCTCCAACCGCGACCGCACCTACAAGGAGGCGGAACAGCGCTGGTGGCGCTCGCTCCTCAATATCATCATCCCGTCCACCAATTACGTGATAGTTGTAGACGAGAACAACAGCATCCTTTACGCCAATTTCGAGCTGAACTCCGGGATGGATTCCAAGACCATCCACCTCCTGGACGTGGTGGACAGCCAGCAGCAGACGCTGCTGCGCCTCGTCGGCCAGGCCTTCGAAGTGCCCGACCAGATGGTCGAGGGCGAGAGCGTCTTCAAGGGCCAGAACTTCAACGTCAAGGTCCTCCACGTCGGCCAGACCGCCGAAACCAACCGCACCCTGATCCTCTTCTACCCCAAAGCGGAAATATCCATGTAACTAAGACTTAGCGGATAGTATATCCGCGAGATGTCCAGTCGGGGGCCTGGCAAGGGTATGGGCATCGCCGGGCACGGG
>JAVHPG010000168.1:0-9738 GCA_036170455.1 Elusimicrobiales bacterium | reverse complement strand
GGAAAGTATTCTTAATTGACGAGTCATGCTTTCCCTCTTCGGTCCGCCTGCATACCCGATTTCAGTATCGGAATCCGGCCATCAGTTTTAATGCCTGCCCTTTAATACCCTCCGGGCCAGTGCTTGTATCCGGCTTAGGAACACAGCGTTATCAAAAGGCTTGGTGAGGTAATCATCAGCGCCGGTTTCGTAACCGGCTATCTGGTCTTCGGCTAGCTGCCGTACGGTCAGCATTAATACCGGCATCTCCCGGTAAAGCCCGTGGGCGCGTATATTTTGCAGCAGGGCGAACCCGTTCATCTCAGGCATATTTATATCACTGACCAACATATCCGCGCCGCCGCGAAGCAGCCTCTCCCAGGCCAAGCGGCCGTTAGCCTCTGCCAGCGGGATATGGCCGGCCTGTTCCAGTACTTCCGTGATGAGCATCCTGAAATTGTCGTCATCCTCGGCTACTAATATCCGCATAGAGGACACCTCTCTGTTCTTTGTGTTGTCTTCTGCCTCCTGCCGTGGCAGGTTTTGACATCTCTGGAATTTCACGGAGCAGTTCGACGAAATTCACCGGCTTTTGCTTTAATCCGCGGAAATTACTCCTGGTCATAAGGTCTGCACGTTCCTTGTCGTCCAGGTCTGCCCCGGTAATGATCATTACCGGGATGCCCAGGGTGGCGGAGTTTGCGCACAATTTATCCATAACCTGCAGCCCGTACAAACCTGGCATGTACATATCCAGCAATATCAGGTCGGGTTTGAAGCGGGCGGCTTTTATCAGGCCTTCCTCGCCGTTTTCCGCCGATTCAACTATGTACCCTCCCGCTGATTTTAGGAACTTAGTAGAGACGTTCCTGCAGCCGTAATCGTCGTCAATTACAAGTATCCGTAAATTCCCCTTGCCTATCATGGTTTGCTCCCGCCCATAAACATGTATCCCGAGCCGTAAATAGTTTTAATTTTAGCGCCGCATTTTCCAAGTTTCCTTCTTAACGACTCAATGTGCTTGTCGATGCACTCGGAATATACTTCGGCCGCGTCTTCGCCCCAAAGTTTTTCAAGCATGCTTTCCCTTGTAACTACCTTGCGTTCCTGGTCTATAAGCAGCGAAAGTATGTCAAATTCTTTCTGTGTAAGGTTCAAAAGTTCCGTGTACCCGCCGGAGCGTTCCGCTATTTTGACCTCCCGCCGGCTGCGGTCTACTTTTACACTGCGGCAGCTGGACGTGAATTTTCCGGCTGCTTCAGCTATTGCAGGTATAAGTCTCCTGAGGTGGGCCTTTAATTTGGCGACCAGGACCCGTTCATCTATATTTTTGTAAAAAAAATCGTCCGCCCCAGCCTCAAGAAAAGCGGTTATCTGGCTGTTGGAAGTTTTTTGCGGATCACCGAAAACCAGTGTTGACACCGGTTGGAGCGTTTTTAGTATTGACTTAAACTCTTCCTGGGTCCGGCAGCCGGGAGCGCCTAGCTCTATCAGCAGCAGTTCCGCGCGCCTGGCGCAGTTTTCCCCAACAGGGGAGCCGGTTCCATTTACGACCGTACTCCAGTCTTCCTTCCGGAAAGCTTTTTCCCAGCGCCCGTAGATAACGGTGTCTGTAGATATGATCTGTAAATTCAGCACGCCCATTGCAATCTATAATGATATCGAAACTCTTACTATGCGGTCCACTTAAGATATTCTTAAGCGGCGCTTTTCCGTGAATTTTGGTAAAATACCGGAAGTTGCCATTGATTTGCCGCTAAAGGGGTTTGTACATATTTATGAGCAGCCGCATACTGGTGGTCGAGGACCATAAAGAAACCTGCAATATGCTTTCCTCCGCTTTGGAAGAGGCCGGTTTTGCCGTTAACTGTGCCGGAACCGTTAAAACTGCAAAAGAGTTCATAGCCAGGACCAATCCTTGTCTTATAATTCTGGACATGCATCTGCCGGACGGGCATGGCCGGGAGGTCTGCTTCTGGGTCAGGGGCAGTGCCGGGCAGAAAAACATCCCGATAATCGCTTTGACCGGACAACACGAACTGGAGGATAAGAAGAAGGGCTTTCTTGCCGGCGTGGACCAGTATCTGCTTAAACCAATAGATCTGGAAGAACTTCTGCTGTGGGTGAAAGCCCTGCTGCGCCGTGTGGACATGGATAAAAGCGGGGGTGAGGTCTTAACGATATCAGGCCTCCAGCTTGATGTGAAAGCTCAGCTCGTAAAATATGAGCACAAGCCTGTAGGCGATCTTACCCCCAGGGAATTCGAGCTGTTGTACGCATTAGCAAAAAACAGCCCCAGGCTGCTTTCAAGGAGGGAGATCCTTGATAAAGTCTGGCATACCGTCTCTGTTGAAAACCTTGTGGACACGCACCTTTTCAATCTGCGTAAGAAACTCCCTCCGAAATTATCGGAAAAGATACAGGCGGTAGCCGGCAAAGGTTTCCGCTATTACGATAAAAGCTGAGTTCAGCCTGCTTTTCACTATTTCGTGATTTCTTCGGGATTCAGGACTTCCCGCCTCCTATAATATTAAGAGCGGGAACTGTCATGAACCAAAGGTGCTTAAAAAAATATCACTTAAATTCGGCGCGCGCCGCCTGCCGTTCCTGTATTTATTTATGTGTCTTAGGAGTGATTCTCCCTCTTCCAAGCGCCGCCCTTATATCCTCGGCGGGTGAATACCGGCTTGAATCCTCCGTACTGGATAACGGGGGCGGGGCTTTGATTTCAGCAGGAGAGTATTCTTCAAAAGGTGCGGCAGGCCAGAACACTATTCCTGCCGGCCAAGGCAATTCCCTGTCAGGTGAATATGTAAACCGCGGCGGCTTTTATAATCCGCCGCATTTCACCTTCCAGCGCGGTCTTGCGTCAGTGATAAATTTTAACGCCGGTTCCGCAAGTCTCACCCTGCCTCCCGGAGCTGTGACTAAGGAAATGTTCGATATTACGCTTAACGGCGACCCCGCTACGCAGCCGCTGAACACCGATCCGGGTCTGATAAATTCAGCGAACAATAAAATAGAGCAGGATTACGGGGCCTGGTCCCGCCTTTTAGCCGGCAATATCACGGAGATGTCCCTGTTTGACGAGCAGGATGTCTGGAACAAACCTTTTGAAAAGAGCGGCGCGCTTTCTATGCGTTATAATGACGTCAATAATGACGCCATTCTCGACGGTTCAAATCCTCCCGTGCGGACAGACAGTATCAAGGCCTGGGCACTGGATGAAGATATCGCGATGTGGGCTAAACTTCCCTTGTTTTCCTCCGACAAGGTTTCAAAGACTATAACAGTGTCTTTTCTTTCTCCGGGTGTTTATGCGCTGCTAGGTACGGTGGACGAGTCTGTGAAAGACACCTATGCCTTTCCCGTGCCTTTCAGGCCCGGCGGCTCCGATGCGGGCGCGGGACCCGGGCAGTCGGGCACGGAGGCCGACGGGATAACTTTCGCTAATATTCCGCAGGTCGGAGACATCGAAATTTATACATTGGACGGCAGGCTTGTAAGGAAGCTGCCCATTCCCGCGGGCCTGATAATCCCCAAAATCAAGTGGGATGTCCGTACCGCGGGCGGCCAACGGGCGGCCAGCGGGGTTTATCTCTGGCGCGTGGTTTCCGGTTCAAATTCAAAGACCGGAAAACTAATGGTGATTTGGTAGGGAATCGCGGAGGGACTTCTCCCTCCGTGATTCCTGTAATTGCTAAGGAGGCAGTATGAAGAAGCTAATAGGAATGGCGCTTGCACTGGGATGCGTGGCGGCGGCAGGCCGGCTGGCGTATGCCGCGGATAACGGTACCGAGTTCGGCATTGAGGACGACCTGACTGTGCTGGGCAAAGCCGGGACCGCGGCAGACCCTGACGTGGAAATAAAAGGGTTCGCCGTATTCGGCTCAACACAGGCGGATTATCTGATACCGGTCGACACCGGCAACGTTGTAATGAACGGTATAGTGCAGATATCCAGCGGCCTGTATTCAGCCGGCAGTTCAACTTTCGCCGCGCGAGGCGCGTTTCAGAGCACGGTAGCGTACAATGGAAATACTGGCGCTCTTACGAACCTGTTCTTTGACAATGCCGCGGCCAATTCCGGAAAGGTGCTGAAAGCTACCGCCAACGGCTTCCTGGATTGGGAGACAGATATTTCAGGCCTGCCCGCTCTCGGTAGCGTACGCCGCCTGCAGATGGTCGACGACGCCGGCACAGGTTTGATGAATTCGGCGTTCCTGCAGAACGCTCTGGACACCAATATTACCATGGTGAACTCTTCAATGACCATAAAGGGCGCGTTTGAATCTACCGACACCTTCAAAGCTGACGCCGACGTTTATCTTGGCGACACTAATGCCGACAAGATCAACATCGCGGGCGACGCCACGGTGATGAACGGCAGTTCCATGACCGTGACCGGGAACCTGCTGGCGAACGGCGACTCCCAGCTTGGCGACGCAAAAACCGATATCCACGGCATCAACACCGCGGCTGAAAGCGGCACGGCCCTGAAAGTGCAGGGGAATGATGTCTCCGGACAGTATGTAGCCAAGTTCTATTCCGGGGACCCCGCGGTTGCTGGTAACCTGGCGGCCTGGATAAAGAAGAAATAAACAGTATAGACCTTTAAGCAGGAATCCCGCCGGAAATGGCCCGGCGGGAGCCGGCGGAAAGCGGTAAAGACGGAAAAGTACATGAAAAAGGCTGTGGTTGGCAAAATGATGTGGAATAAGCTCTTAACAGGGCGTGGCCGCGCTTTGTCCTTTTCCGCTGTCCTTTATATTCTACGTGCCTTCCTGCCAGCGGCGCTTCAGGCCGAAGTGCCGGTAAAATTCAACTACCAGGGAAATTTGCGTCAGGCCGGCTTCCTTGTCAATGGGAACCGGAATATGGTTTTCCGCATCTACGATTCCTCCGCTAACGGCACGGAACTTTGTCCCAGTCTTGTGAAGAGCAATGTGAATATCTCTACAGGCGTTTTCAGGGTAACTCTGGAACCGGCCATAGCGGACTGGCAGACCGGCAGCCTTTGGCTGGAACTCGAAGTCGACGGCAACCGCATGTCCCCCAGGGAAGAGTTGACTTCCTCTCCGTATTCCGTAAACAGCCTTATGATCTCCGGCAAACGCTATACAAGTTCGCTCACCGCCCCCGTGGCTGCTACATCAGGCGACCTTTGGTACAATTCTGCCTCCAATACTATGAGCTTCTGGAACGGAGCGGCCTGGATCGGTACCGCCGGTTCCAACAGCCCTCACGCGGCCGCTCATGCCGGCGGGGGGGCCGACCCGATAGTTTCTCTTGGCACTCATTCCGTAACCGGCTATATAACGGTCTCTTCCGCCGTAACCGCCGCCTGGCTTGGCGGGGACGGCTCCGGGGTTTATAACCTGGACGCCTCAAAAATAAGCTTCGGGTCTATTAATGGCGATAGGATAGGAAATGTGATAGTTTCCACCCATATCGTGGACGGTTCTATACAGACAGTAGACCTCGCCGACGGCGCGGTCACTAAAGCCAAACTTAACGCTTCCGGCTGCGGTAACGGGAGCGTTCTCCAGCTGATAGGCGGGGTTTGGAATTGCGGCGCCACCTACGGCGCCGAAGCCGATCCTCTCTCAATACATAACCAGGAGACGCTGCAGTCCGGTACTGCTTTCCATGTTTCCTCAGGCACCGTAACCGATCTAAATGTAAATAATTCCCTCAAAGTAACAGGTACGGCTTTATTTAAGGGTGTGGACACCCAGAATTACAGCCTTGCCATAGGAACAGGAACTGCGAACCAGGTAGTGGTTTCCACTTCCGGCTCCGTGGGCATAGGGACGGAAAACCCTTCGGCTAGGCTGGCCGTGACAGGATCTGAAAGCTCCGGGCAATATATAGCTATTTTCAATTCCGGGGCTAAAGTAGCGGCCTGGCTTAGGAATAAATAAATTATTTTCCATTTCGGGATTTACAGGTACCTTTCATACTATAATTAGGACTAATTTAAAATATGATCCTGGAAAAGAAAAATATTAGTTCCGAAGCTTCGGCCCGTAGTATCGGCCTTTTTTTGGCTTTTCTCCTCTCCATTACCTTCACGGCCCCCTGTTTTTCCCAGTCCCAGACCGAACTCGGTTCCGAGGACGACCTCACTGTTTTAGGCACGGACGGCACGGTGCCGGACCCCGATATGGAAGTGAAAGGTTTCACCATTTTTGGCTCCACCAATGTGCTGACGCATATCTCCACCGCCCCAGGCAGCGTAGTGATCAACGGCGCGCTTGAGATCTCAAGCAATGTTTACGTGATTGGGGAATCAACTTTCACCGGACAGATCTATTTGGCCCCCCCCATTGGAGAAAGAGCCTTGTTAGGTTTATATTCCGAAACTGTTGGTTCTTCATTACACTCTAGTGTGGCCTCAAACATTCCTGATTCTTCACTCGTGATAGCGGGGCGGCGCTCCAGGGGAACTCTGGAAATCCCATCAGCTGTATTAAATAAAGATGTGTTTTTGCGTCTGACAGGGCGTGGTTACGGCTCAACAGAATTTACGACATTTGCCCGTACCTGGATAGATTTTATCGCGGCTGAGGATTGGACTGATACCAAACAGGGGTCTGCCATAGTTTTTAATACTACCTTAATCGGCGGGGTAAGTCAGGGAGAAAGAATGCGTATAGACGGTTACGGCAATATTGGTATCTCAACGAGGGTTCCCCAGGCGCGGATGGACGTGCTGGCCGGCGGGTCCGCGCAGACCGACATGGCGCAGATCTGGCGCAAGTCTGACGGCGTGATCGTCGGTTCAATGAGCGCCACCGGCGTTATGATGGCAACAAAAATCGTGGGTGACGGCTCCGGACTAACAGGGGTTACAGGGGCCACGGATGACACTAAGGTCCTGAAAACCGGCGACACAATGACAGGGCAGCTTACTATAAGGGGCTCAACCCTTACCGTTATCGCGCCCGACACGGCAGCTTCTTCGCTCTGGGTCTCCACCTCGGCGACAACCCCGCACCTTTATGTGTCCACAGGCGGCAATGTCGGGGTAGGCACAAATTCTCTCAAAGGCGCGCTTACGCTGGACTTCAACCCACTTAATCCGACTATTTCCCCTGATATGTATTCTGGACTTTATCTTGGCGCGCTGCCAAGATTCACCGTATCTCAAGCCGGAACGTATGCTGGCATTCATAACTGGGTAAGGGCGCATTACGAGACCGGGGTGTCCGATACAGGGTGGATATACAACTCAGCTTTAAGGATTGTCCGTAACGCTGTTTCCGGTGATGCCACGGATAACGGCACGCTGGCCCGTATGACGGGCCTTAGTTTGATTTATGGGCACAGGGCCGTTGGCACGTCTAACCCACTTACCACTAATGTCTACGGTATACATCTTGCGCCATATGTGGAGTCCGGTACCGTCACCAATTTGTACGATCTGTATCTCGCCAATCATGTTTCCGGAGGCACTATTACAAACCACTGGGCTATATACCAGGCTGAACCACAGGCAAATAACTATTTAGCCGGTAATGTCGGTATCTCCACCCGCACGCCGCAGGCCAGGCTTGATGTGCTGGGTTCCGGCACCCTGGCCACAGACTTCACACAGATCTGGCGCAACAGCGCTGGGACCATAGTATCTTCTATGTCGGCCACCGGCGTGTTGTATCCCGCTGTTCCCGCTACCGACGACACCAAGGTGGCTAAAACCGGCGACACAATGACCGGGCAGCTTACTATAAGGGGCTCAACCCTTACCGTTATCGCGCCCGACACGGCACCTTCTTCGCTCTGGGTCTCCACCTCGGCGACAACCCCGCACCTTTATGTCTCCACGAACGGGAATGTGGGGATAGGGACTTCCGCTCCGGTCGCTTTGCTGGAGATAGTCGGAAATTCTAACGATAGACCTTTGCTTAATATTAAAGGCCGATATGAAGTGCCCGTTGGTGGCTCCAGAGCAATTAATATTGTCCCAAAAGTGTCAGGTTCTGTGAATGGACTCGGCGCTCTCCAAACCACGTCGGTTATAATGCCTACCGGGAACTTCTCCACCGCTTTTGGTAATGTTTTTATAGGGATGCTTGATGAGGGCGGCGGAACTACGGTTACTAATTTTAACGCAAATTATATCAGAGGCGACAGTTCAGCCAGTTATACCGGAGCCATTGATAACCTGACCGCCTTAAATATTGGTCCTGCAGCATATATGTACGGGAATAAACCGACTAATTCTTATGGCCTCAAAATAGAAAACCAGGGGACGGCCGGGATTACAAATTCCTATGGTTTGTATGTAGTGCCTCAGACAGGGGCGACCAACAGCTATGCGGCCATATTCGCGATGGGTAATGTCGGCCTCTCCACCGGGGCGCCGCAGGCGCGGCTGGACGTACTGGCCGGCGGGTCCGCGCAGACCGACATGGCGCAGATTTGGCGCGACGGAACCGGGACGATAGTGTCCTCGGTCAGCGCCACGGGCGTGCTGATGGCGTCCAGGTTTGTGGGTGACGGCTCGGGGCTTACCATGGTGCCGGGAACACTCCCAGGCGGCTCCTCCGGCCAGACCCTGCGCCATGACGGTTCAGCCTGGGTGGCGGGAAGCTCTATTTACAATGACGGAACAAAGGTGGGTATAGCAACGGGCGTTCCCGGAGCCACCCTGGAGGTAAACGGAGATATTCTGGCGGATAAATGGTATCACACTAAGACGGCTTTTACTCACAGCGATGCTGGTTATCCTACTCATAATTACTACGTCCTTCTCGCGCAGGAGAACACAAACGACAAGCTTTTTGGAAAAATCTACGGTTCAAGAGGGTCGGATATTTCTGTGCCAAGAGGGGCGCTCTTTGAAGTCGCTATTGATGCTTCCAGCGCGAATGCGGCGGCCGCGGCGATGGTCAGGCACTGGGCCGTCAACGGTACCGGCGGAGCGGCTTTGTCAAAGGTGACATACGGCGGTAATACCTGGTGGACTTTGCGTATTTATCCTGGATCAGGTTTGCATGCCCAGACCTACCAGTTTGAAGGCTATCGGCAGGTTACTGACCTTGCCGACTGGATGCGTATAGTGAGGGATGACGACGCGGGGCTGACGGCGGTTCTGGAGACCAGGGATTACCGTGCTTTGGACAATACACTGGTAGTACACAGGAACGGGAATGTGGGGATAGGTGCAACTACGTCACCGAACCAGGCGCTGACGGTCATCGGAAATATCTCCCAGACAGGGGTGATAATTTCAAGCGGCGCCGGCGGCAATTACTTCGCCGGCAACGTCTCTATAGGAGCCAATTCTTCGGCTTTTAAGACGGAAGTATATGGTTCGGGACAGGCCGTGGCGGAAATTACCGACGCCGGAGCGCGCGGCAATTTCCTCGCCCTTAACTCAGCCGGGACGGTAGCAGGAAGCGGCGGCGCTTTGATGTTCGGAAATGCCCAGTCCCGCAACGTCAATTCAGTCGGTTGGGCCGGCATTAAAGGATCTCTGGTTAGCGGCGGAGGTAATACTATAGGAGACCTTGTGTTTCTTTCACGGGCTAATACAACGGATACAGCGCTTACCGAACGTATGCGCATACTCGCTAACGGGAACATAGGTATCTCAACCAATGCTCCGCAGGCCAGTCTTGATATTAAGGCAGCGTATTCCCTGCCTTCTACCATGGCGCAGATCTGGCGCGATAGCGGGGGAGTAATTGTCTCTTCAGTAAGCGCCACGGGCGTGCTGATGGCGTCCAGGTTTGTGGGTGACGGCTCCGGTTT
>JAVHPG010000167.1:0-37060 GCA_036170455.1 Elusimicrobiales bacterium | reverse complement strand
TTCCAGAGGCTACAAGACCAGGACCAAATCAAAGATCTGGGGCTGGATGATAGTGTCGGACAGACGCAAGTCGACGAACGCTTAACGGAGGAATACAATGAGCAGATCTTCTAAAAAAGGCCCCTACGTAGACCAGAAACTTCTGGCGAAAGTCCAGGCTGCCGCGGCCAGCGGCAACAAAGTCCAGATCAAGACCTGGGCCCGTGCCTGCACCATCACCCCCGAGTTCGTCGGGCAGACCCTTATGGTTCACAACGGCCGGAAGTTCCTGCCGGTGTACGTGAACGAGCGCATGGTCGGCCACAAGCTGGGCGAGTTTTCTTTCCCCAGGCTCTTCAAAGGCCACGGCCAGTCGCATACCAAAGAAGCGAACGCTCTTACCTAAGTAGAGAGCCGGAAATCGAGACACTGAAACGGAGAAATTTATGGAAGCTATATGCAAACTCAGGTACCAGCGCTTCGGCCGCCGCAAGGTAGCCCAGCTGCTAGACGCCGTACGCGGTAAATCCATCTGGGAGGCCCAGTATATCCTGAAGAGCCTTCCGAGGATCGCCACCGACATCGTCGACAAGGCCATCCGGTCCGCGGGCGCCAACCTCTCGGTGAAACTCGGCCGCAAGGTCGACCTGAAAGCCGTCTGGGTCAAGGAAGCCAGCGCCGACCAGGGCCCGATGAAGATGCTGCGCCGCGTGCAGCCCGGCCCCCAGGGCCGCGCGATGCCGTTCAAGCGCAAGATGTGCCACATCAACGTCACGGTTTCGGACACCAAGGAGCGGAAATAATATGGGTCAGAAAATACATCCCCGCGGTTTAAGGCTAGGCTACATCCAGGACTGGCAGTCCCGCTGGTTCTCCCCGAAGAAGATGCCGGAGCTCATCGGCGAAGATTTTGAAATAAGGCGCATGGTCACCGAAAGGTTCCAGCTCGCCTCCGTCAGCTGGGTGGACATCGAACGCGCCGGCGCCTACCTTAAAGTGACCATCCACACTGCCCGCCCCGGCGTAGTGATCGGCCGCAAAGGCGCCGACATAGAGAATCTGAAGAAAGACATCGAGCGCCTCACCAAGCGCAAGGTCTACCTCAACGTATCCGAGATCAAGATCCCGGAGCTCGACCCCCGCCTGGTCGGCCAGTCGGTGGCGCAGCAGCTCGAGAAACGCATCTCTTTCAAGCGCGCCATCAAGCGCGCGATGGAGCGCACGATGGGCTCCGGCGCCCTCGGCATAAAGGTCATGGCCTCCGGCCGCCTCGGCGGCGCCGAGATCGCCCGCCGCGAGTGGTTCCGCAAAGGCCGCGTGCCCCTGCAGACCATCTCCGCCGACATCGATTACGGCCTGACCGAAGCCATGACCAGCATGGGCAAGATCGGCATCAAGGTGTGGATCTTCAAGAAGCTGTTCTTCGCGAAGACGCCCCGCGAGCTGCGCGAGCAGCTGATCAAGATGGAAGCCGAGAATCCCACCGAAATACCGGTGATGGACGAATCGGGCCAGGCCCGCAGGGATGCGCACCCCGGCGCTTAAGCTATTTAAGGAGCAATAACTATGTTAATGCCAAAGAGAGTAAAATACCGCAAGACGCATTCGGCCCAGCGCATCAAGGGCATGGCGAAGAGCGGAACCACGCTGGCTTTCGGAGAGTTCGGCCTGAAGGCCCTCGAGCCCCGCTGGATCACCGCGCGCCAGATAGAAGCCTGCCGCGTGTGCATCGTGCGCTACCTGCGCAAGAAAGGCAAGATCTGGATCCGCATATTCCCGGACAAGGCCATCACCAAACACCCCGCCGAAACCCGCATGGGTAAAGGCAAGGGCGCGCCCGATCATTGGGTAGCCGTCGTGAAGCCCGGCAGGATGCTGTTCGAGGTCGAAGGCCTGGACCACGCTACCGCCAAGGAAGCTTTCATCCGCGCCGGCCACAAGCTGCCGATAAAGACCCGGCTCGTGTGCCGCGAAGAGAATTAAGGAGCGCTTACCATGAAAAGCAAAGACAAAGAGACCTTGAAGAACATGAGCGACGCCGAAATGAAGGCGCAGGCCGCGGACCTCAAGAAGCAGATCTTCCAGCTCAAGTTCAAGCGCACTACCGCGCCCATCGAAAACCCGCTGGTCCTGCGCTCTTCCCGCCGCAAGATAGCCATGATAAACACTTATCTCCGGCAGCGCGAGATCGCGAAGACCAAAGCCGCAGAGGTTAAAAAATGAAAGAACAAACTGAAACCACCGAATCCAGAACCAGCAGGAAAGTCCTGCGCGGCGTCGTCGTCTCCGACAAGATGGCCAAGACCCGCGTCATCAGCGTGGACCACGTCATCAGCCACGCGGTGTACGCCAAGACCCTCCGGCGCCACCGCAAGTTCTACGCCCACGACGAGGCCAACGAATCCAAGGCCGGCGACCTGGTGGAGATCGTCAGCACCCGCCCCCTGTCCGCGCTGAAGCGCTGGCGCATCAGCCGCATAGTGGAGAAGAGCAAGAAGTAAGGCCGCGGGCGACAAGCAGAATTCAGTGAAAAGGAACGATCTATGATACAGTTGAGAACGATGTTGAACGTGGCCGACAATTCCGGCGCCAGGAAGCTCATGTGCTTCCACGTGATGGGCGGCAGCTACCGCCGCTACGCTTTCCTGGGCGACACGGTGGTCTGCTCGGTGAAGGACGCCACCCCGCACGCCGCGATAAAGAAAGGCGAGGTCGTGAAGGCCGTGGTGGTCCGCGTCAGGAAGGAAGTGCGCCGCGCCGACGGCTCCTATATCCGCTTCGACGACAACGCCGTCTGCATAATAGACGAGAACGGCGAGCCCAAGGGCACCCGCGTTTTCGGGCCCGTGGCCCGCGAGCTGCGCGCGAAGAACTACCTCAAGATAGTCTCGCTCGCTCCGGAAGTAATTTAGCCGTCTGAGGCGCATAGCGCTTGATACGGCATGGCCATAGGCCTAATAAGGTGGAAAAATATGCTTAAACTCAGGAAAAAAGACACTGTCATAGTTATAGCCGGAAAGGACAAGGGCAAAAAAGGCGAAGTAAAAGAGCTTCTGCCCGTGACGCGCAAGGTGGTAGTGATGGGGATAAACATAGTCTCCAAGCACAAGAAGACGACCAAGGAAAAGCCCGGCGGCATCCACAAGATGGAAGCGGCTATGAGCATTTCCAACGTGCAGTTGGTCTGCCCCAAGTGCAACAAGCCCGCCCGCGTTAAAGTTCTGATACAGGGCGGCGAAAAGATGCGCGCCTGCAAGAAATGCGGCGAGACGATAATCTAAAGAGGTAATTTAAATGGCGAAGGATACACCCAAAGAACCGAAGAAAGAGCACAAAGAGCACTCTGCCACTAAAGAGCAGCAGAAAGCCAGGAGCAAGGAGCAGCACCAGAAGGTGCAGGTGACGGAGGCCCATAAAGGCGCGGTCATCCCCATGCCCAAGGGCTACAAAGTGCGCATGAACGACATGTACCTCAACACCGTGAGGCCGGCGCTCATGAAGGAATTCAACCTGGCTTCCCCGATGGCCGCCCCCAAGATCACCAAGATCGTGATCAACATAGGAGTGAGCGAGGCCAAGGAAAATATCCAGGCTCTGGACCTCGCCAAGGAAGACCTTACGGTCATCTCCGGCCAGGCGCCCCAGGTGCGCCGCGCGAAGAAGTCCATCTCTAACTTCAAGCTGCGCGAGGGTATGCCCATAGCCGTGCGCGTCACGCTGCGCGGAGCGCGGATGTACGAGTTTTTCGACCGCTTCGTGTCGGTCTCGGTTCCCCGCATGCGCGATTTCCAGGGCGTCGACCCCCGCTTCTTCGACGGGCGCGGCAACCTGAACCTCGGCCTGAAAGAGCACCACATCTTCCCGGAGGTCAACATGGAGAAGTCTCCCAAGGCGCGCGGCATGAACATAACTTTCGTGACCACCGCCGGCGACAATAAAAAGGGCCAGGCCCTGCTGGAATATATGGGCATGCCGTTCAAGAAGCCCGCGAAGCCGGAAGTAAAACACTAAAGTCGAACGTTTCTAATAATAGGGGTGGAGCGAAGCGACACAATTAAGTGTCAAACACCTTGTCAGTTATAGACAAAACAGGAGAAAGAAAGACATGGCTACATATGCTTGGATGGCGAAGATGCGCAAACCCCAGAAGTTCTCTACGCGCTTCCGCAACCGCTGCCAGATCTGCGGCAGGCCGCGCGGCTACTACCGCGACTTCGGGCTCTGCAGGATATGCCTGAGGAAGATGGCGCACGAAGGCCTGATCCCCGGCCTTAGGAAGTCGAGCTGGTAACACGGAAGTCACTAGTCACAGGTCACAAGTCACAAGCAATTAGGACCGCGGCCTGCGTAAGTTTTAAGATTAAGAGGTGAAAAAATGGATCCTATAGCAAACATGCTGTGCGCGATAAAGAACGCCACGACCAAGAAGAAAGAGCGGGTGGACGTGCCCTTCTCGGGCATCAAGGTCGGGCTCGTAAAGGTCCTCAAGGACGAGGGCTTCGTTTCAAATTTCAAGGTGCTTGACCCG
Source organism: Elusimicrobiales bacterium (assembly GCA_036170455.1). Classification (GTDB taxonomy): domain Bacteria; phylum Elusimicrobiota; class Elusimicrobia; order Elusimicrobiales; family UBA9959; genus UBA9959. The sequence continues at coordinate 32,553 of JAVHPG010000167.1, read as the reverse complement.
AAACTGGACAAGACCATAGACCGGCGCGGCGTGATCCGCATCACGCTGAAGTACACGATGGACAAGCAGCCCGTGATAAACGGCATCCGCCGCGTATCGAAGCCCGGCCTGCGCATCTACCGGGCCCACGACGAGATGCCCCATGTGCGCGCCGCCTTCGGTGTGACGATAGTCTCGACTTCCAAGGGCCTGCTGACGGACGCGGACGCCAAGAAGCAGAAGCTCGGCGGCGAAGTGCTCTGCCAGGTCTGGTAAGAAGAATCGAAAATCGAGAATCTTGAGTTAAGAGCTGATTTTTAGGAAAGAGGTAATAAATTATGAGCAGAATTGGAAAAAAGCCGATAGCGCTTCCGGACAAAGTAAAAGCGAGGGTGGATAACAGGAAGGTCCTCGTTGAAGGCCCCCTGGGCAAACTCTCGTTCTCCCTGCCCGACGGCATCGATGCCGCGGTCTCGGGCGCGAATATCAATATCAGCATAGCCAAAGGCGCCGCCGACAAGGGCGCGCTTTTCGGCACCGCCAGGGCGCGCGTGAACAACATGGTGTCCGGCGTGACCAAAGAATTTGAAAAGGTGCTCGAGATCAGCGGCGTCGGTTTCAAGGGAGCCGTGGAGGGCAGCCGCGTTTCCATGCAGCTGGGCTTCTCGCACCCCGTGATCGTGGACATACCGGCCGGGATCAAGATGTCTTTCGACCCCAAGCAGGTCGTCCTTACTATTAAGGGCATCGACAGGGAGGCCGTGGGCAACCTGGCCGCCCAGATCAAGCGCATTAAACCCCCGGAACCCTACAAGGGCACCGGCATTAAATATCAGGGCGAGCACATCATCCGCAAGGCCGGTAAGACGGCGGCGGGCGCCAGCGCGGGTGCAGCCGGCGGTGCGGCTAAGAAATAATCCGGGAGATATATATCATGATAAGCAAACAAGAACGCTACGAATTCCGCAAGATCCGCTCAAGGAACTGCCTGTTCGCCAACGGCATCCATAAGCTGAGGCTGAGCGTCTACCGGGGCACCAAGTATATCTACGCCCAGGTCGTCGACGATATAAAAGGCGTGACCCTCGCGGCCGCCTCCAGCCTGGAGAAGGAGCTGAAGGGCAAGTTCAAATCCGGCAAGAGCCTGGATTCCGCCAAGACGGTCGGAGCCCTCCTCGCCAAGCGCGCCATAGCCAAGGGCGTTACCGAGGTCTGCTTTGACCGCGGCGGCAGGATCTACCACGGCCGCATCAAGGCCCTCGCCGACGCAGCCCGCGAAGCCGGCCTGAAATTCTAAGGGAGACTCCAAAATGCTCAGAAACCAGAAACAGCTTAAGACCAGCAAAGAACTCAGTGCCCAGGGCAAGACCCCCGGCGAGGCTATGGAGCTCAACCTGGCCAACGCCGGCGAGGAGAAAATCGTTACCGTGGTGGTCAACCGCGTAACGAAGGTAGTGAAGGGCGGCAAGCGCTTCTCTTTCAATGCCCTCGTCGTGGTCGGAGACAGCAACGGCAAGGTCGGCGTGGGCCTGGGTAAATCGAACGAGGTGCAGGGCGCCATACAGAAAGGCACCGCCGGCGCCCGCAAGGAAATGCTCCAGTTCCCGCTCGAGAACTTCACCATCCCTCACGAGATCGAAGGCAGGTTCGGCGCGGGCAAGGTCTGGATGAAGCCCGCAGTGGGCGGCACCGGCCTGATAGCCGGCGGCGGCGTGCGCGCCGTGCTCGAAGCGGGCGGGGTCAAGAACGTCCTTACCAAGAACCTCGGTTCCCGCAACGCTTTCAACACGGTTTACGCCACTCTCGACGCCCTCAAGCGGCTCAAGAGCAAGGGCGAAGTAATGAAGATCCGCGGCAAGGAGTAGAGCCGCCGGTCGGAACTACGATTTCGGGAAACACAAGAGGCCGTCTCCTGCGCATAGCGCCCGATACGGCACCTCCAAAGGAAAGAAACACTATGATCTCACTTCACAATCTTAAGCCCCATTACGGCTCCATGCACAAACGCAAGCGCCTCGGCACCGGCCAGGGTTCCGGCCACGGCCAGACCTCCACGCGCGGACAGAAGGGGCAGCACTCCACTTCCGGCGGCACCAAGCCCGTCGGTTTCGAAGGCGGGCAGACCCCGCTGCTGCGCCGCATCCCCAAGAGCGGCTTCAGCAACGTCCAGTTCCGGCAGTACTACGAGTGGATCAACCTCTCCTCGCTCGAAAAGAATTTCGCCGCCGGCGCCACAGTCACCCCGGCCGACATGCTCAAGCGCAGGCTTATCAAGCACGACACCCTGGTGAAGGTCCTCGGCAACGGGGAAGTTACGAAAGCTCTCAACGTCACTGCCCACTCCTTCTCTAAAGGCGCGGCCGACAAGATAACCAAGGCCGGCGGCAAGATCACCCTGCTCGTCGGGCTTAAAGCGGCCAAGCAGGCCGTTGTGGACGCCCGGAACGTCTCCCGGAAGGCCGCCAAAACGGACAAGAAATAATGCAACAGATAACCGACATTTTTAAGATAGAGGATCTTAAAAAACGGATATTCTTCGTGCTTGGGGCGCTCGCTGTCTACCGCCTCGGCGCGACTATCCCGATACCCGGCATCAACGCCGCGGCGCTGCAGGCCATCTTCGCGGCCCAGAAGGGCTCGATCCTGGGTTTCCTGGATATTTTCTCCGGCGGCGCCCTCAGCCGGTTCTCCATCTTCTCGATGGGTGTGATGCCCTATATCAACGCCTCCATCATCATGAGCCTGGTGCAGGGCGCGCATATTTTCCCGCTGCTGGACCGCCTGCAGAAAGAAGGCGAAAGCGGCCGCAAGAAGATAACGCAGTTCACCAGGCTGTTCACCCTGTTCCTGGCGGCTTTCCAATCGCTGGGCCTGACCATCGCCATGACCAAGATGGGCGCCGGCGGCAGCGGCCCGCAGATCGTGGCTAACCCGACCCTCGGCTTCTATTTCGTGACCGTGCTCACGCTGGTCACCGGCACCATCTTCGTGATGTGGCTCGGAGAGCAGATCACCGAGCGCGGCATCGGCAACGGTATCTCCCTCATCATCTTCGCCGGCATCGTGGACCGCCTGCCGTCCGCCGTGATGAGCATGATAAAACTTATCCAGATAGACGAGATCAGCCTGCTTACCGGCCTGCTCATACTGGCGGTCGTGCTGCTGATCATCGGCTTCGTGATCTGGGTGGAAACGGCGCAGCGCAAGATCCCGGTGCAGTACGCGCAGCGCATGGTGGGCCGCAAGATGTACGGCGGCGCCTCCACTTTCCTGCCCCTGAAAGTCGACCAAAGCGGCGTTATCGCGGTCATCTTCGCGGTGTCGCTCCTGAGCGTGCCCTATACCATAGGCTCTTTCAACCCCGGCGCGCCCTGGGCCCAGAAGCTGATGGCGGTGATGAACCACTCCAGCATCCTTTACCAGTTGGTTTACGTCGCCCTGATCATCTTCTTCTGCTACTTCTATAATTCCGTCAGCATTAACCCGAAGGACCTGGCGGAGAACATGAAGAAATGGGGCGGTTTCATCCCCGGCATGCGCCCGGGCGAGCCGACGGCGCAGCATATCGAGTGGGTGCTCAACCGCATCACCCTCGGCGGCGCGCTCTTCGTTTCCCTGATCGCGGTCCTGCCGGACTACCTGCGGGCCAAGTTCAACGTGCCGTTCTATTTCGGCGGTACTTCTCTCCTGATCGTGGTGGGCGTGGCCCTCGACACTATCGCGCAGACCGAGGCGCACTTGGTGATGCGCAACTATGAAGGTTTTTATAAGAACTCCAAGGTGAAAGGCCGCTGGTTCAACGTCGGAAGCTGACCAGGCCGCGCGAAACTTAAAAATTCAGTGAACAAGTGAACCGTTCGCGGTTAACTGACAGACATGAATATAATACTCTTAGGGTCCCCTGGTTCCGGAAAGGGAACGCAGGCAAAGGTTCTTTCTCAAAAACTTGGATTATTCCATGTTTCCACCGGCGATATCTTCCGCGATGAACTCGCCAGGGAAACCCCGCTGGGTCAGGAGGTCTCCAAATATCTCTCCGCCGGCCGCCTGGTGCCCGACAAGCTGGTGCTCGAGGTCTTCAAGACCCGGTTGAGCAAGGAAACCCGCGGGATGCTGTTCGACGGCGTGCCCCGCACCGTGGACCAGGCAGAGGGAATGGACACCTGGTTCGCCGCCCGCGGACAGGCGGTGGACGTAGTAGTCTTTCTCAATGTTTCCGAGGCGGAAGTGACGAAGCGTCTTGGTTCACGGCGTACCTGTACCGGCTGCGGCAGGATCTATAACACTATCACCTGCGCGCCGGCCAAGGAAAATGTCTGCGACGCCTGTGCCAAGCCGCTGATGATGCGGGACGACGACAAGCCTGAAGTCATTCACCGGCGCCTGCAGGTTTACAGGGACCAGACCGAGCCGCTGCTGGCCTACTATCGGTCTTCCGGGAATTTTTTCGAGGCGGACGGGGCGCTCGCTCCCGAGGTGGTGGCTGAAAAGGTAGCTTCCCTGGTGAAGAGGTAACCCGTGATAGAAATAAAGACCCCGGCCGAGATAGAACTGATGCGCAAGGCCTCCAGGGTGGTCGCGGAAGTTCTTTTTCAGCTCAAGTCCCGGGTAAAGCCCGGGGTTTCAACGGCGGAACTTGATAAATTTGCGGAAAGCAGCGTGCGCGAAATGGGCGCCGCCCCGGCTTTCCTGGGCTACCGCGGTTATCCGGCAACGCTCTGCGTTTCCATTAACGAAGAGATCGTGCACGGCATCCCGAGTCCCGGACGAATTATCCGCGAGGGCGATATCGTCAGCCTGGATATGGGCGCGGTCTGCGAAGGTTTTTACGGCGACGCCGCCGTTACGGTGGCGGCCGGGGCGGTCTCCGGCCAGGCGAAAAGGCTGATGGACGTGACCAGCCGGTCTTTGAAACTTGCGCTCTCCGAAGTAAGAGCGGGGGCGAGGCTGGGAGACGTGTCCCACGCGGTGGAGAAATACGCGCTGGAGAACGGCATGTCGGTGGTGCGGGAGTTCACGGGCCACGGCATAGGAAGGCATCTCCACGAGGAGCCCTCCATCCCGAATTTCGGCAGGCCCGGTTCGGGACCGGTGCTTAGGGCCGGCATGACGCTGGCCATAGAGCCGATGCTCTGCCTGGGCAGGGCCGAAGTAGTGATAAAGAACGACGGTTGGACGGCGGTTTCAGCTGACGGCAGCCTGGCGGCCCACTACGAGCATACGGTGGCGGTGACCGAGAAAGGCTGCGATATTCTAAGCGCGGCCCCCGAGGCCGGTCAGGCACGGTTCGCCCCGAAGAGGCTATAATTTAGTATAATATATAAATATGTCAGAAAACAGTGAAAAAATAGAGATCGAAGGCATTGTAAAAGAGTCCCTTCCTAACGCCACTTTCAAGGTAGAGATCGCCCCGGGCAAGACGATACTCGGCGTCATCTCAGGCAAGATGCGCATCCATCATATAAAGATACTTCCCGGCGACAAAGTGAAAATGGAGCTGTCTCCCTACGATCTCAGCAAGGGCCGGATAGTGTACAGGGAAAAATAAGCTGAATTTTAGTAAGCGGTTGCGGAATAATACAGTCAGAGGTGCTTCAATGAAAGTAAGAGCGAGCGTAAAGAAAATTTGTGTAAAGTGCGTGATAGTCAGGCGCAAGGGCGTGGTACGCGTGATCTGCGACGATCCGCGCCACAAGCAGCGCCAGGGCTGAACCGGCAGGCAGCGGCCCGGCGGAACGCCGGAAAAATATCGATCAACAGCAGCTAAAGAGGAGAAAGTATGGCACGTATAGCAGGTGTGGATTTACCCAAAGAGAAGAAGGTCAGTATCGCCCTCGCCTATGTATTCGGCATCGGGCGGCCCATGGCCAAAAAAATACTTGAGGGTCTGAAAGCCCAGATCGACCCGGAGATCCGGGTGAAAGATCTCACCGAGGACCAGGTGGGTCTGCTTAACGCCTACATCGCGAAAGAATACAAGGTAGAGGGCGAGCTCCGCAGGGAGATCTCCGCCAACCTTAAGCGCTTTGTCGAAATAAACAGCTACCGCGGCTACCGGCACAGAAGGAATCTTCCCGCCCGCGGCCAGCGCACCCGCACCAACGCCCGCACCCGCAGGGGCCGGAGACGGACAGTGGGTTCCTCCGCCAAGGCGGCGGCAGCGCCGGCGAAGGCTTAAGGCGGAGCCCCCCGCCCTGCGGGGGAAAATACTACGGAGGATGATTTAAAACTATGTCAGACGAAAATAAAAACCAGGCCCAGGACGGGGCGAAGAAACCAGACCAGAAAGTTCAGGCCAAGCGCCGTTACCGCACCGTGGCGTTCGCCCGCGTGTACGTTAACTGCTCTTTCAACAACACCATCATAACCTTTACCGACGAGAAGGGCGGCGTCATCGCCTGGTCCACTTCCGGCGGCAACGGGTTCCGCGGCACCAAGAAGGGCACCCCCTTCGCGGCGCAGATCACCGCGGCAAAAGCCTCGGCCAAGGCCGCCGATTACGGCGTGAGGCAGGCCATGGTTTTCGTGAGCGGCCCCGGCCCCGGGCGCGAGACCGCCATCCGCGGCATCGCCCAGAGCGGCATACACGTGGTCTCCATTAAGGATATCACCCCGATCCCGCACAACGGCTGCAGGCCGCCCAAGGCGCGCAGAGTATAATAACGCCGTCAAGTACTTGACCGGCGAAACCAGCAAGGAGACTTTTAATGTCGAGATATACCGGACCCAGCTGCAAGAAATGCGTAAAAGTAAGTCAGAAGATGTTCCTTAAGGGCACCAAGTGCCACACTAACTGCCTAGTGGACCGCGCCGCGAAAGCCGAGAAAGACAAGCGCTTCTCCGCCGGCAAGCGCCCGAACAAGATGTCGGATTACGGCAAACATCTCCGCGAGAAGCAGATAGCCCGCCTCTCCGCCCAGGTGACCGAAGCCCAGTTCAAGCGCTTCTTCAACAAGGCCTCCAAGGACAAGGGCCAGACCGGCGCGGCCCTGCTGCGCTTCCTGGAAGTCCGCCTCGACAATATAGTGCGGCGCCTCGGTTTCGCCGTGTCCCTTAAAGCGGCGCGCCAGCTCGTCAACCACGGGCATATCACGGTCAACGGCCGCTGCCTGGACATCCCTTCCGCCATCCTCAAGCCCGGCGACGAGGTGTCCATAAACGCGAAGGCCGCGGAGACGGTTCTGGTCAAGCAGGGGCTGGAGCACGCCGAGAAAACTACCCAGCGCCCAAGCTTCCTGTCGTGGGACGCCGGTTCCAGGAAGGGCAAGCTCGTGCGCTGGCCCGACCGCGCGGAGTCAAGCATCTCCGTCGATGAGCAGCTCATCGTCGAGTTCTACTCTAAATAAGAGCCGCATTGTCGAGTTCTACTCCAAATAAGCGGCGGTTTAATTCTATTCCAAGCAAGCGAGGTTACTAATGGCAACTTTCTCAAAGCAGCTGGTTATTCCCGAAGTCCTCAACATCGACGACAAGTCGAAGACGGAAAATTACTCCCGGTTCACCGCCGAGCCCTATGAAAAGGGTTACGGCCACACCGTGGGCAACTCCCTGCGGCGCATCCTGCTCTCCAGCCTCGAGGGCGCGGCCGTGGTGGCCGTGCGCATCAAGGGCGCCAGGCACGAATACGCCGCCGTCAACGGCGTGCAGGAAGACGTGGTGAACATCGTGCTCAACCTCAAGAAGCTCCGCGTGCGCCTCAAGGGCGAGGGCCCCGAGACCGTGCAGATCTCCGTGAAGGGCAAGAAGGAAGTGAAAGCTTCCGATATCCGCGAGAATTCCAACGTGGACATCATCAATAAGGACCTCGTGATAGCCCACGTGGAATCCGGCGCCGAGTTCGAAGCCGAGCTCGAGATCGCCCGCGGCTCCGGCTACCTCACTTCCGACGAGATCCGCGCCCGCATGAACCTCCCGATGGAGTTCATCCCCATGGACGCGATCTTCTCGCCCATCCAGAAAGTCCACTACACCGTGGAGAACGCCCGCGTGGGCCAGCGCACCGACTACGACAAGCTCGTGCTCGAGGTCTGGACCGACGGGACGCTGACCCCCGCCGCCGCCGTCAGCAACACCGCCGCGCTGCTGCGCCGCTCCATAATGCCTTTCCTGCCGGCCGAAGAAGCCGCGAAGGAACCCGCCAAGGCCGAAGAGGCCAAGAAAGAAGCCGGCGGCGAGCATTCCGCCAAGCTGGACCAGGGTGTGGAGATGATAGAGCTCTCCTCCCGCGCGTCCAACTGCCTCAAGGTGGCCGGCATCCGCACGATCGGAGAACTGGTCCGCAAGTCCGAAGACGACCTGCTGGCCGTGAAGAATTTCGGGCAGAAATCGCTCGACGAGATCAAGGAAAAGCTCAAAGAGATGGGCCTTGACCTCGGCATGAAGATAGATTAAGATTATTTTTAAGGAACCCTTATGATAAACAACCTGGGCGCCAGAAAACTTTCAAGGACCGGCTCTCACCGCCGGGCGATGTTCTCCAACATGGCTACGAGCCTCCTGCTGCACGAGAAGGTGGAAACCACGCTCCCTAAGGCCAAGGAGCTGCGCCGCGTGGTGGAGCGCGTGATCGCCGACGCGAAGAACAACCGCCGCGTCGAAGTCCGCCGCATCATCAAGGACAAGGTCGTGTACCACAAGGTGTTCGACGTGCTCGCCCCGCGCTACAAAGAGCGGCCCGGCGGTTTTACCCGCATCCTCAAGCTCGGCGCCCGCAGGGGCGACGCGGCCGAAGCTGCGCTGGTCAAACTTGTTTAATACAGGAGCTTGATGGGACTGTTCGACTACTTTTTCAGCCTGTTCTCCAACGATATCGGGATCGATCTCGGCACCGCCAATACCCTTGTCTATGTAAAAGGCAAGGGTATCGTGCTGCGTGAACCTTCCGTTGTCGCCATAGACAAGAACAGGCGTAAAGTGCTGGCCGTGGGCGCGGAAGCCAAGCTGATGCTGGGCCGCACCCCGTCGAACATCGTGGCGGTGCGCCCGCTCAGGAACGGCGTGATCGCCGACTTCGAACTGACGCAGGAACTCATAAAATATTTCATCCGCAAGGTGCATAACAGGCGCAGCCTGCTGCACCCCCGCATAGTGATAGGCATACCGTCGGGCATAACGGAAGTGGAGAAGCGCGCCGTTCAGGAATCCGCCGAGCAGGCGGGCGCCCGCGAGGTGCAGCTGATAGAGGAGCCGATGGCCGCCGCCATAGGTTCGGACCTCCCGGTTTCGGAACCCCATGCGAGCATGATCTGCGATATAGGCGGCGGAACCACCGAGGTGGCGGTCATCTCGCTGGGCGGCATGGTAGTGGCGAAATCCATCGACGTGGCCGGGGACGAGATGGACGAGTGCATCGTGCAGTATTTCCGGCGCAAGCACAATTTAGTCATAGGCGAAACTACCGCGGAAGAGGTTAAGATACAGATAGGATCGGTATTCCCTTTAAAAGAAGAAAAGACCATTGAAGTTAAGGGCAGGGACCAGGCCAAGGGGCTGCCCAAGACGATTCTTGTGACTTCTGAAGAGATAAGGCAGGCCCTCATGGAGCCTGTCCAGCTGATAGTGGACGTGATCAAGCAGGTGCTGGAGGCTACTCCGCCCGAACTTTCCTCGGACCTCGTGGACCGCGGGATGGTGCTGGCCGGCGGCGGCTCGCTCCTGCGGGGTTTCCCGGAACTGATCCGGCAGGAAACCGAACTGCCCGTCCACAGGGCTGCCGATCCTTTGAGCTGTGTCGCCTTGGGCTGCGGTAAGTATCTTGAAGAGCTGGATAAGATCCAGCGGCCCGAATTCCTGAATTCCTACCGCAGCTGACCCCTTTGAGGGGCGGGCGGTTTTCAGGCAGGGTCCTCAAGGCAACAGGCGATGAGCAGAGAAAAGGACGCAGCTAACTACGCGGTAGTTTTTTTTGCCGTCCTGTCGGTTCTCCTCCTTATTTTCCCCGCATCAAAAATAGCGCATACGGCCCGCATCGTGGCCAGCTACAGCCTTTACCCCTCGCTGCATTACGGCGCCAGATACGGGTATTTCGTGCGCAATGTCCCGGCTAATTTCGTGTCACTGCTGAGTACGGACCAGGAGAACCGCGCCCTCAGGGAAAAGGTCAAGGAGCTTGAGGTGAAGCTCCTCAACGCCTCCGCGACGGTTTCCGAGAACGAGCGGCTCGCGCAGGAGCTGAGGCTTTCCCGTACCCTGCCCTGGGCCGGCTCCTGGGCCCGGGTGGTGAATAAGACGCCGTCCGACTGGTACGGTTCTTTTTTTATCAGCAAGGGCTCGGATGACGGCATAGAAGTGAACGACACCGTCCTCGGCATGCAGGACGGCCGCGCCGGGCTGGCGGGCCGCGTGTTCGAGGTTTATCCTAAATTTTCGAAGGTCCTGCTGATCACCAACAGCGCCGCCTCCGCGGTCTGCGCCATAGCGCCGTCCGGGCTCGAGGCGCTGGTGGAGGGCAAGGGTACCTGGCTGCTGAAGGTGAACTATGTCCCGGAGCAGTCGGAGCTGGCGGAGGGGGCGGAGATCACTACCGCTTCCGGCGGCCTGCTTTTCCCCGCCGGCGTGCCGGTGGGCAAAGTGGAGAAAGTCTATCCCCGTGAATCTTTCATGAATTTTATAACCGCCGACGTTACCCCGGCGGTAGATCTGAACGCCATTAAAGAGGTCTTCGTGGTGAGGCGGCACCTGCAGCAGGAAAATATCCCGGCGGCCGGAGCTGAACGCTGATGGCTATAATCCTCGAGATTTTCCTGTACCTGGCCTCCGGCACGTTTTACTGGTGGTGGACGCAGAACCTGGCCGTCTTCGGCCTCGCGCCCAATTTTATCTTCGCGGCGGCCCTGAGCGCGGCCATACTCGCCGGGCCGGTGAAGGCCGTGGCCTGGGGTTTTTTCCTCGGGCTTTACGCCGACATCCTGGGGGTCAGCGCTTTCGGCGGCTACGCCCTTACGTATTCGCTGATGGCCTACGCTGTTTACGTCGTGAAGCGCCACTTCGACATGGACAGTTTTTTCTCCCAGCTGGTCGCCGCGCTGTCGCTTTCCTGGCTCTGCCTGCTGTTCTACATGGGGCTCAGCCGCGTCTTTTTCAGTATAAACCCCACGGGCCTCAAGCTTTTTCTGACGGAGCCCTTCATGAACGCGCTGGCGGTGCCGGTCGTGTTCCAGGTGTTTTACTGGCTTAAACTCCGGACCGGAATATTATGATAGACCGCCAGATACCGCAGGAAAGGCTCGAGCTGCTCTGGATACTGGCCTACGCGGCCGCGCTCATCTTCATCCTGCGGCTGGTGAACCTGCAGGTGCTGGGCGGCGCCCGTTACCGCGAGATAGCCGAGAAGAACCGCACCCAGATCATAGCCCAGGCCGCGCCGCGCGGGCGCATCTTCTCCTCCGACGAAGTGGCGCTGGTCACCAGCAAGCCTTCTTTCAGCCTCATTTATTTCCCCGGCCAGGCGAAGAGCGCCGCCGAGATCGACCGCATGGCCCGGGCGCTGGCCAGGCCGCTGGGCGCCGATTTCGACGCGCTGCGCAAGAATATTTATAAGGCGGCCTCGAGGGAGAAGCCGGTGCGCCTGGCGGAAAACCTGCCGCCCAAGATCATGCTGGCCCTTTCGGAGCTTAAGGCCGTCTATCCCGGAGTGGACGTTATCGTCGAGGCCAGGCGCTATTACCCTTTCGGCGCGTATCTCAGCCACCTGGTGGGCTACATAGGAAAGATGGACCCCAAAGAATGGTCCTCCCGCTCCAGGGACAAGAATTATTCCATGGACTCGCGGCTGGGCAAAGCCGGCCTGGAGCAGATGTACGAGAAGGAGCTTAAGGGGAAGGACGGCGGGATTTACCTGGAAGTGGACTCCAGGGGAAAGCTCAACAGGGTGCTGGAAAGCCGCAAATGGGTTCCCGGCGCCGACATTTTCCTGACCATAGATTCTAAAGCGCAGGCCGCCGCGGAGGAAGGCCTGAAAAAATCCATCAGCGGCAAAGGGGCCGTGGTGGCGCTGGACCCGCGGACGGGAGCCATTATCGCTTTCGCCTCCGCGCCCGATTACGATCCCAATATGTTCGTGCTGTCGGGCTCCGAAAGGGAAGGGCTGCCGGCGGGCAAGACCCTGCCGGAGTTCAACGTGGCGCTGCAGGGCAGCTATCCCCCCGGCTCTATTTTCAAAATAATCACTGCGGCCGCCATACTGGAATCGGGGCGGGTGAGCCCCGAAGAAAAATTCCACTGCCCGGGGTACTACGACGCCGGCAGTAGGATCTTCAAGTGCTGGCAGAAGAAGGGGCACGGCCAGGTGAGCTTTAGAGACGGGCTGACCAAGTCCTGCGACGTATATTTTTATAACGCGGGCCAGCGAGCCGGGGCCCTGGCGATAGAGAAGCAGGCGCGGGCTTTCCGGCTGGGTCAGCTCTCCGGCATCCCGCTGTCCGGAGAGAAGCCGGGGAACGTTTTCGGCCCGAGCCTCCGGGCCGCCAGGAAAAGCTACTGGTTCATCGGCGACACCCTGAACCAGGCCATAGGCCAGGGCGAGACCCTGATGACCCCGATGCAGGCCGCCGGCGAGATCGCCGCGGTCGCAAACGGCGGGGTCTTCCACCGCCCTTATTACGTGGACCGCATAGTGAAAAGCGACGGCCAGCTTTTTTACCGGGGCAAGCCCGAGACTTTGAGCCGCGTACAGCTGAAGGACAGCACCTGGCAGCTTATCAGGGAAGGCCTGCGCAGCGTGGTGGAGGAGGGCACGGGCCAGGCCGGTAAAATAACCGGCGCCGAGATCTACGGCAAGACCGGGACCGCGCAGAACCCGCAGGGCAAGGACCACGCCTGGTTCGTGGCTTACGCCACCGTCAACGACGAGCCGTCCAGGATAGCGGTGGCCGTGCTGGTGGAGCACGGCGAGCACGGCGCCTCGGCGGCCGCGCCTATAGCGAAAGCCGTGATAGAGGCCGCCCTGCGCTCTGAACTTTCCGCTAAGAACTCGCCGGTTCCCCTGCCCAAGCTGCCGCACGGCCCGAAACTTCCTCTGCCCTCCGTACTGCGTCCCGGGAGCACCATATGATCTTCACTCCCCAGGGCGGGCTAAAAAAAGGCAGGATAGACTGGGTGCTTTTCCTGGCCGCAATGTGCCTGCTGCTGCTGGGCACGATAGCTATTTTTTCTTCGGTGGCGGTGCTGCCCGGCCAGGCCCGGATAATCAGGGTGCAGCTCATAGCCATGCCGCTGGCCATCCTCGCCTTCGGCGCGGCCTGGAGCCTTAACTACCAGGTCTACCAGGACCAGTGGAAGTTCGTCTACGGCGTGCTCCTGGCCTCGCTCGTCGGGGTTCTTTTGTTCGGAGTGGTGGACAAGGGCGCCAAATCCTGGTACCGCCTCCCGTATTTCTCCATACAGCCTTCCGAGTTCGCCCGCGTGGGGCTTATTCTGGTCCTGGCTAATTTCCTGGACAAGCGCATCTCCAAGATAAAGGAGTTGCCCACGGTGCTGGGCGCTTTCGCGCTGTGCGTGCCGGTGTTCCTGCTCCTTATAAAGCAGCCGGATTTTTCCGCTATCCTGATAACCTTCCCGGTGGTCCTGATCATGCTCTTCGCCTCGGGCGCCAGCCTGTTCCACCTTTTCATCATACTAGGCTACGCCTTCATTTCCGCGCTTTTTCCCGTCCTCTGGAGCATCATTACCCTTACCCCCGAGCTCCTGGACAATGTGCTGGTAAACTATTTTTTCCACCTTTCCGATTCCTGGTTCAGCGCTTCCGCCTTCATGGCCTCCGTGGTCTTCGGCTGCTGGCTGCTCTGGAGGCTTTCGGTGCGGCTTTACGCAAATGTCTCCGGCGTCTACTTCGCCGGCGCAGCCCTGGTCCTGATGCTGGGCTTTTTCTCCGGCATGCTGGTGAAGAACCAGATGAAGGAATACCAGCAGAAGCGGCTTGAAGTTTTCCTTTCCCCGGAGACCGACCCGCGCGGCGCGGGCTACAATTTGCTGCAGGCGCGCATAGCCATAGGCTCCGGCGGCATACTCGGGCGCGGCGTATTTTCCGGAACCCAGTCGCGCCTCGGCTTCGTGCCGGAGAGGCACACCGATTTCATCCTGGCCGTCATCGGCGAGGAGCTGGGGTTCTGGGGCATGCTGCTGGTGACCGGGCTTTACGTGCTGCTGATGCGCAGGATGATGCAGGGCGCGCGGCTGGCCCGCGACCGGTTCGGCTACCTGGTGAACTGCGGCATCTTCGGGATGTTCCTGGTCTATTTCTGCATAAATTTCGGCATGTTGCTGGGGCTGTCTCCGGTGGCCGGGGTGCCGCTGCCGCTGGTTTCCTACGGCGGCTCCAATCTGGTGGCCACGCTGATGGCGCTGGGCATAACCGAGTCGGTGTACGCGCGGCGGTACGCGCTGGTCTGAGCTTATGAACGAACTCCCGAAATCCAGGATAAGGCTTAAATTCGCGCGTCTTGCGCCCGCGAAGGACCTGAGTCACCTGGAGCAGATAAAGGTATTGCGCGGCCGGGCGGCGGCCAGCGGTTTAAAATTCTGCCAGGGGGCGGGAGCCAAGCCGATGCCCCGTATGGCCTTCGGCCCGGCCGTCTCGGTGGGCCATGAAAGCCTGTGCGAATACTCCGACCTCTACCTGGAAGAATTTGTCAGGGAGGACGCGGTGGCGGAGAAACTCCGTCCTTTGGACGACGAGTTTTTCCGCCTTGTCTCGGCGCGCCGCATCCCGGTGTTCTTCCCGTCGATAGAGGCGGCCGTGAACGCGGCGGAGTTCTTTATGGAGGCGGAGTTCCCGGCGGGCTTCTCGCAGGCCGCGGTGGACGCCTTCCTGGCGCTTAAAAATTTGGCTTACGAAAGGGTAAAACCCTCCGGAGAGCTCAAGGTGCTGGACGCGAGGACGCCCGTTCTGGCGGCCTCCTACGACGAAGCTGCGCCAGTGCCGTACGGGGGCTATGCCCATCAAACGGCCAAGGAGAGCTCGCTGCTGAAGGTCACGCTGAAGCTGGAGCCCGGCAAGAGCGTGAAGCCGGAAATAGTCGCGGAGCTGATGGCAGGCGGGAAGCCCGTTTTCAGGCGCATAGTGCGCAAGGAACTTTACTGGTTCAATTCGGGCGGGAAGCTGGAAGTATTTTAGCTGACGGTTTTAAGGAGCATTTATGGCAAACGCAAAGATCAAGAAAGAAATATTCGCGAACACGTCCTTCGAAGAGACGAGGATAGCGATCCTGGAGTCCGGGAAGCTGGCCGAGCTGTTCTGGGAGCGCCGCAGCTCCGGGAACATCGTAGGCAATATCTATAAAGCCACGGTCGAGAACGTGCTGCCTGGCATCTCCAGCGCCTTCATGGATATCGGCCTGGACAAGAACGCCTATATCTACATCTCCGACGTGCTGGGCAACCAGAAGGAGCCGATAGACAAGCTGCTGAGAAAGGGCCAGGAAGTTATGGTCCAAGTCACGAAAGACGCCATCAGCACCAAGGGCATGAAGGTGACCATGGACGTGTCCCTGCCGGGCCGCTTCCTGGTGCTGACGCCCTTCCAGGAATTCGTGGGCGTTTCCAAGAATATCGAGGACGCGGAGGAGCGCAAGCGGCTTTCCGAGATCATGCGCAAGATCGCCGACACCAAGACCCTTGGCACCAAGGGCTGCATCGTGCGCACCGAGGCCGAGGGCGCCACCGAGGAGGAGATGGAGCGCGAGGTGCAGTACCTGCTCAGGATGTGGGACACCGTGCAGGGCCGCTATGACGCCTCCAAGCCGCCCGCGCTGCTGCACAAGGACATGGACATGACCATGCAGGTGGCCCGCGATATCCTCTCCGAGGAAACCACCATTTACATGCTGGACAATAAGGACGATTTCCACAACGTGCAGGAGTTCGCCGCCAAGATCTCCCCGGACCTGAAGGACCGCATAAAGCTGTACGACAGCAAGACCCCGATCTTCAAGGCTTTCAATATCGAAAAAGAGATCGACGAGCTGCGGCGCGTAAAAGTGCCGCTTCCCAACGGCGGAAGCATCATCATCCAGGAGGCGGAGTCCCTCTGCGCGATAGACGTGAACACAGGCCGCTTCACCGGCTCTAAGTCGCAGGAGGAGACCGTGACCGCCACCAATATAGAGGCGGCCCTGGAAGTGGCGCGCCAGCTCCGGCTGCGCAATATCGGCGGCATTATCGTGATAGACTTCATCGACATGAAGAAGGCCGCGAACCGCCACAAGGTGGTCAGTGTCATGGAGGCAGCGGTGAGCCGCGACCGGGCCAAGATCCGGATCCTGCCCATCACCCGCCTGGGCCTGGTGGAGATGACGCGCGAACGCAAGCGCGAGAGCACCGTCAGCCTGCTCACCGAGGAGTGCCCCGAGTGCCACGGCTGCGGCCGCGTGCTGTCCAGCGAGACCATCCGCATCAAGATACAGCGCGAGATCCACAATATCACGATGGGCCGCCCCGGCGGGAACCTGAGGATAGTGACGCACCCCATACTCTGCGAGGTGCTGAAGAAAAAGCAGGGGATGATAGAAAAGAACGTGCAGCGCGGCGTGAAGATAGCTTCCGACCCGCAGCTGACGTGGGAAGACTACAGGATAATACTCGAATAAAACCGGGAATCGGGGATCGAGGATCGAGGATCGGGGAGCCGGAGAGAGAGGGAGTTTATGCTGAAAAGACTGCTTGTGTTCATGTTCATGGCGGCGGCGCTTTGCGCGCCGGCGCAGGCGCGGGTGGACGAGGTGACCTATCTCAAGAACGGGGTTTATACCGGGAAGATAGGCACTTACGCCCTGAGCGGGACGGTTTACCTCGACGCCGGGCAGACAGCCAAGCTTATCGGGGGCAAGATCTACTGGTACCCCGTCTCCGGCAAGCTGCTGCTGCAGATAAAGGGCAAGAAAGTGGTGTTTTTCATGAAGTCCGATTCGGTCATTATCAACGACGAGACCGAGCAATTCCCCAACCCGATGATAGTGCGCGGGGGGAAGGCCTTCCTGGCGCTGAACTTCTTTATCTCCAAGCATTTCTCGGACGCCTTCGGCTTCAGGCTGGAGTACAACCAGGCCACCGGGGCGCTGGCCGCGCAGCGGGAGGTAAATATAACCTCGATCAATTACTTCTCCCACCAGGACAAGACGAGGATCGTGGTCTACATGGAGGAGCCGCTTGAGTTCCAGGCCTCCCAGAAAGAGAATAATTTGTTCAAGATCACCGTCTTCGGCGGGGTGATCGGCCGCGAGGAGAAGCTCGGAGTGGGCGACGGCGTCGTACGCGGAGTCGATCTGCTGCAGGAAAATAAAATGGCGCGCCTCGTGATCAACCCGGACGTTAATTTCGGCAAGGTTAACGTTTTCAGGCTTTCCGACCCGGACCGCCTGGTCATAGACGTCTCGAAGCTGGACGCGCCGGTGCAGCAGAGCATCACGGGTGAAGCCGCGGGGGCGCCGGGCGCTGTTCCCTTCATAGCTCCCTCCGCGGGGGACTTCGAAACGGGGGCCGTTACCGCCGTCGCGGGAGGGGCTTCCTCGTCCACGGCGGGGATGAATATCCCCGACAAGCTGGTGGTGGGCGGCGCCGGGCGCAAAAAGATAGTCATAGACGCCGGCCACGGCGGCAAGGACCCGGGCGGAAAAAAACTTTTCGGGCTGAAGGAAAAAGACCTGAACCTGCTTATAGCCAAAGAGCTCTACGGCCAGCTTAAAGCCGAGGACAATTTCGACGTCCTGCTTACCCGCAGCACGGACGAGTTCATCCCGCTCGCCGACCGCTCGGTCATGGCCAATAATTTCAAGGCGGACCTCTTCATCTCCATTCACGCCAACGCCTCGCGGGACAGGCGCGAGAGGGGCTTCGAGATCTACTTCATGTCCGAGAAGGCCTCAGACCCCTGGGCCGCCGAAGTGGCCGACTACGAAAACTCCGTGATCAGCCTCGAGGACGGCGCGGGGCAGGGCGACCCGGCGGCCATGCTGCTGCATTCCATGGCCCGCAACGAATATCTTAACGAGGGCAGCCGGCTGGCCGGCCTCGTCACCGCGGAGATGGAGAAGCGCACCCCCTTCGTGAACCGCGGCGTGAAGCAGGCCGCTTTCTACGTGCTCAGGGGCACCTACTCCCCCGGCATCCTGGTCGAAACTGGTTTCATGACCAATTCCTCGGACCAGAAAAGCATGAACGACAAAAAAGTGCGCACTAAGGTGGCCAACGCTATCTACAGGGCGGTGATGAAATACGGCGAGCTGAAGAATTGGCACTGATAATAGACAATTTATGAAAAACAGCGAAAGGCCGATCGGTATTTTTGACTCGGGGCTGGGCGGGCTTACGGTTTTCAAGGAACTGCGCTCCCTGCTGCCGGGAGAGGACCTTATCTATTTCGGCGACACCGCCCGGGTTCCCTACGGCACGAAGTCGGCCGAGGCCGTCCTGTCCTTTTCAAAGGAGATAACCTCCTTCCTGCTGGGAAAAAAGATAAAATTCCTGATAGTGGCCTGCAATACGGCCTCCTCGCTGGCGCTGGAGGAAATACGGAAACTTTCCCCGGTGCCCGTGATGGGGGTTATCCAGCCGGGCGCGGAGGCCGCGCTGAAAGCGGTTCCCGCCGGCGGCCGGGTGCTCGTTACCGGGACCTCGGCTACGGTAAACAGCCGCGCTTATTCCCGGGTCCTGGCGGCGTCCGGCTCCGGGATAAAGGTGACGGAAAAGGCCTGCCCGCTTTTCGTCCCGCTCGTGGAGGAAGGCTGGTGCTCGAAGCCGGTTGCGGCGCTGACGGCGCGCGAATATCTCGAGCCTTTCAGGGGAAAAGCCGACGTTCTCATACTCGGCTGCACCCATTATCCGCTGCTGAAAAAAGTGATCGCGCGGGTGATGGGACCGCGCACCAAAATAGTAGATTCCGCGCGGGCCGCCGCCGTAAGCGCCGGGAACGAACTGGCGGGGCTGAACCTGCTTAACCGGGCCCGGCGAGGGCGCTCCGAGTTCATCGTCAGCGACGCGCCGGACAGATTTTCGGAATTGGCGTTAAAGCTGCTGAAGATCAGGACAGGCAAAGTGGCGGTCAAGAGGTTCTAGCTAAGGGAGGTTTAAGTATATGAACAAAACTTTAATCGCGGCGCTGCTGCTGGTTTGCGCGGGGCCGCTTTGCGCGAAGGAACCGTCTAAAAAGATAAAGGCCGGGATGGCCGCGCTCACGGCCGCTGCCACCCAGCAGATGGCGCTGGACGCCGTGCAGACCAGGAAGGCCGAGCAGGCAAAAGCCGCCGCGGCAAAGCAGGAGCAGGACGCAGAGGAATCGGTCGTAATGATAGATTCGAAGTCCGAGGAGCCCGAGCAGACTTCGGCTTACGGCATGGAGGGGGAAGAGCGGCTGGTGCCCGGCGGGCTCCCTTCTTCCTACGGGCAGTGCAAAGGCGTTTTCAACGACGCCGGCCGGAATATAATGATCTTCGAGAGCCTTGACGAAGGCGCCCTCTCTTTCGTCCAGGTGACTGCGGGGAAGGCCAATGTTTCCTGGAAACTTATAGACCGCATACCGCGCAGCGCCGACTAGCCGGCAAGCGGCCGGGCGGCTCCGCGCTTTAAACCAAATGTTTCCCCGTTCCGGGAATGCTAAAATATATTTAACGGCCGCGCGTTTCCAGCCGGCCCCGGGAGGTACAATATGAAAAGAAAAGACCTTGTAAGACACCTAGTAAGCAAAGGCTGCGTGCTTTCCCGCGAGGGCGGAAAGTATTCTGTTTTTATGAACCCGGTCACCACCAAGGAAGTCCCGGTTACCAGGCATACCGAAATAGCCGATTTTACCGTGCGCAAGATCTGCCGGGACCTGGGAGTAGACCAGCCCTGAGGCCGGGAGGAAGGATCCAGGATGAGGGATGAAGGAAAGAAGCGCGGGCGGACAAAGAGGTCTTCTCTGCCCCTGGTCTTTTATCCTTTATCCTTTATCGTTTTCGCCTGCGCCTGCGCTTCGGCGAAGCTGGACGTGATACAGGTGGGCCCGTGGTTCGCCCCGCGCGACTGGCGTAAAGTCGAGGTTTATTCCTCGCGCGGCGAGACGAGCGCCCCCTGGGGCGGGATAGCCATTATCCACAGCGGGAGGGTCAGCGCGAAGACCGGCGAGGACGCCATCGACGGGCTTAAGCTGCAGGTCCGGAAAAGGGCGGCCGAGCTCGGCGCCGACGGCGTGATACTGACGGTGGACTCCGCCCCGTCCGGACCGCAGATGGGCGTTTACCAGGAGCCGGAGATCTACCTGAGCGCGCTGGCCATAAAATATGTCACAGAAGTCTCCACCCCCTCCGCAAAATAGCGTACGCATCGCCTTCGACCGCGCGGAAGCCGTCACCTGGCGCGGCCGCGGCATCGTGATAGACCTGTTCAGGTTCTCCAACACTATCTGCGCGCTGCTCGAAAGCGGGCGCAGCGACGTGCGGGTCTACGCCACCCCGGCGCTGGCGCTTGCGGCCCGCGGCCGGCAGAAAGATTCGGACCTCTTCTCCGAGATAGACATGGGGCCCGGCGTTGAACAGTACGACAATTCCCCTTATACCGCGCTTTACGGCTCCGACCCTTCCCGCCCCGCGCTCTCGGTCACTAATTCCGGCTCTCCGGCCGCCGCCTCCCTGCTGCTGGCCGAAGAGATCCTGGTGGCCTGCTTCGCTAATTTCCCGGCCCTGGTCTCTTACTGCCTCGCCGGCCCGAAGCCCACTCTTATCGTGCCGGCCTGCCTGTTCTACGACAGCCGGCACGTCGAAGACATGATCTGCGCCCGCGCGCTGGCGGAGGAGCTGGAGGGGCGGGATATTTTCGAGCAGGCCCTGCAGGAGATACACGCCAGCGGCAGGGTCCTGGACTTTATCGCCGGCCGGCCGGAAACCGGGAAGCGCGACATGGAACTGGCGCTTAAAAAAGGTTTTATCAAGGCCGTGCCGCGGATAAAATTCAGGGCCGGCGCGGGGATAGTGGACAATGCCGCCGGAAAGAAGGCCAAGTGATGAAAAAGAAAAAGGCGGTGGTTTTATTTTCAGGAGGACTGGATTCCACCACCGCCCTCTGCTGGGCGCTTTCCAAAGGCTACGAGTGCCTGGCGGTTTCCTTTGACTACGGCCAGCGCCACTCGCGCGAGAACGCCGCCGCCCGCGCCATCGCCCGGCGCCTCGGGGTCAGGCTTTACGGTATAAAACTGGCTTTTCCCTGGTTTGAAACCAGCTCGCTGGTCAACGGCGGGATGAAGCTGCCCGACGTAAAGCTGTCCGAGATCGGCAGGAAAGGTGACATTCCCTCGACCTATGTGCCCGGTCGCAATCTGGTTTTCGCCTCCGTCGGTTTTTCCCTGGCCGACGCCGTCGGGGCCGCGGCCGTGGTCCTCGGGCCCAATGTGGTGGATTATTCCGGCTACCCCGACTGCCGCCCGGCTTTTTACCGCGCCCTTGAAAAAGCCGCCGCGCACGGGACCCGGAGCGGGGCGGGGGGAAAGAAAATAAAATTGCTTACGCCCCTTATCAAACTGAGCAAAGCGGGGATAGCCCGCCTCGCGCTGAAGCTTAAGGCCCCGCTGGAGCTTACCTGGTCCTGCTACAGCGGCGGGAAAGAGCCCTGCGGCCATTGCGATTCGTGCAAGCTGCGGCAGAAAGGCTTCGCGGACGCAGGTCTTAAAGATCCGGCGCTGAAGTAAGGACTGCGTGAAAAACATTAAAGCGCCGGTTTCCGAGATCTTCTGCTCCGTCCAGGGCGAGGGCCTTTACTGCGGGCAGCGGCAGGTCTTCCTGCGCTTCGCCGGCTGCAATCTGGCCTGCGGCTATTGCGACGAACCGGCGGCGCTGGACGCTTCGGCCGCGGCGCTTATGACCTGCGCGGAGGCCGCGGCGGCGGTTATAAAGCTGGCCCGCGCGAAAAAAGCCGGAAACGTTTCGCTTACCGGCGGAGAGCCTCTCCTCTACTGGCGGTTCATAAAAGCGCTGGCCCCGGCGCTGAAAAAAGCCGGCCTTACCCTCCACCTCGAGACTAACGGCGTGCTCCATGAGGAGCTTTCAAAAGTAGCGGGTCTCGCCGACGTGATAGCCATGGATATAAAGCTCCCTTCCTCTACGGGACAGAAAGCGCGCTGGGCGGAACATAAAAAATTCCTCTCCTCCGCCCCGGAAAAAACCTTTATCAAGGCCGTGCTTACCTCTGGAACGAAGCTCTCCGATCTGAAAAAGGCCGTAGACCTGGCGGCGTCGGTCTGGCCGGGGGTCCCATTTTTTATACAGCCCGCGACGGCCCGGAAAGCCGGGGGGAAACCGCCGTCGGCAAAATTCGTGGCGGCGGCGGCCTGCTACGCCGCTTCCAGGCTGAGCCGGGTTAAAGTGCTGCCGCAGCAGCACCCGCTGTGGGGAATAAAATAGGAGGCCTTATGTCCGACGGAACTTTTATAGTTGATTGTCCCTGCTGTAAAGCGCGCATAGAGGTGGACAGGAAGAGCGGCAAGGTCCTGCGCCAATGGGAGAAGCCTGTGATCAAGGAAGGCGGAGACCCGATGCAGGAAGCCCTGAAAAAGATGAAAGAAGACAAGCTCCGCCTGGACAACTATTTCTCCAATGCGGGAAAATCCCTGGAGGATAAAAAGAAGGAGCTCGACGAAAAGTTCGAAAATGAGAAGAAGCGAATAAAGGATTCGGGCGACACCTCCAGGCCGGAAACCCCCTGGGACCTGGACTAAGAACCTTTCCGCCTGCCCCAAGGGCCCACGGCAGCGTGGGCCTGTTTTTTTTATATTTATTACCTTTCGGCTCTATTAAAAATAGGCCCGGCGGGGTAGAATATAAGTGTGAAAACAAAAATAGCCCGCCAAGCCGCTCTTCTTCTTGTTTTATGCTCACGATCGGTTTCCGCGCAGGTAGCTTACAGCCCTGCCGTCAGCGACGCTAAAACCAGGGATTTTGAAGCGAAAATAGCCAGGACCGCGCAGGAACTCGGGATCAGCGTCTATGAGGATTTCCCTGTAACCGCAGCCTCCGCCCCCGTCCCCCAGCCCGTTTTCGTGTATCCAAAACCCGCGCCGCAGAATCCCCTGCGTGTACCGGCGCTTCCTAAGGCGGAGCAGCCGCCCGCCGGCAACAGCATGCCTATCGGGAATGTCTGGGGCTATGCGCCGCTGGCCTACCACACCATAAGCGCCCAGATCAACGATTCCGGTTTCGTGCCCTGGGCCGACGCCGCCCCCGGCTTTGACGAGATCTCCCGCAAAGCGGCGGCCGCGGTCAAGAATTCGAGGTACGAAGCTCGGAAGGCGGGAGCGGCCTCGCTCCTGCTCGACCAGGGTTTTATAAACGAGATGGAAGCCCTTACCGGGTCGAAGTTTCTCCCGGGCGGCGCGGTAGATTACCTCGTGGACGGGCCGGCCTCTTTCGCGCAAAAAGACCGCCTCATGCGGGAAGCCGGAAAAACAATTTACGTGGCCACCTACGCTATCTACGACGACGTTACCGGAGACGAGACCACCGAGATCCTCCTGGCCAAAAAAAAGCAGGGCGTGGACATCAAGTTCATGACCGACAATAAGCTGGCCTACGTTTTCGGCGGCAGGAATTTAAAGCGCCTGGCGGCGGCCGGTATAGACGTCGTGCGCTACCAGGAGAGCCCCAGGACCCACGACTACCTGCACGTGAAAATGATCATAGTGGACGGGGAATACGCCATCGAGGGGGGAATGAATTTCGGCGACCCTTATTCCCACAAGAACCCGGCCGGGCTGAAGTGGCGCGATACGGACGTCCTGTACACCGGGCCGGCCGTAACCGACTCCGTGAAACTTTTTGCCGGGATGTGGAACTCCCAGGTCAAAGAGCCGGCCAGGCGCGTCGCCGTGCCGCAGAGCCCCGCGGCCGGGACCGGGCAGGCCCGCATTTCCGTGCTCCTGCAGAACCCGCCCAGCCTTGCCCCGCCGATACTTTTGAGCATACTGAAAGCCATACAGGGCGCCACGGACCGCGTTAATATAGAGAACGCCTACATCGTCGCCATACCGGCTTTCACCCGGGCCGTAATGGAGGCCAGGGCGCGCGGCGTGGAGGTGAATATCCTCACCAATTCCAAGGAGAGCATAGACTCGGACGGGAAATCCTTCGCGGATACCATAATCAAGGGGCTGAAGGTCTTCGCCGACGCCGGGGTTAACGTCTACCTCAAGCAGGGGCAGACCCTGCATTCGAAGTTCATGACCGTGGACGGGGTTTTCTGCAGCCTGGGCTCCTACAACCTGCACCCCAGGAGCGAAAGGTACGATACGGAACTCAATATCAGCGTGCTGGACCGAGATTCTACGGCCCGGCTGGACTCGGTTTTTTCCAGAGATATAGCCGAGGCTAAAAAAGTGTCTTCGGAAGACCTTTCCGACAAGCCTGGCTGGCTGTCCGGCATAATGGAGAGCTATTTCTACCCGCAGCTCTCTCCTGGAAAGTAGAAAAGTACGGCCCTCGAACGGCAAGCCGGGTTTTTTAAGCCCCGGCTTGCCGTTTTTTATCGTGGCAAAAACACTCCAAAAAACCTAAAATATAGGACGGATGCATAAAGATTTGCAGGAAATCCTCGTTTCCAGCGCGGAGCTGGACGCGGGCGTAAAAAAGCTGGGCGAGCGGATCTCCAAAGATTACGCCGGCCGCTGCGTCACCCTGGTAGGCGTGCTCAAGGGCTGCGTGCTTTTCATGTCGGACCTGGCCAAGAATATCTCGCTGGACACCCGCATGGATTTCATGATGCTCTCGTCGTATTCCGGCACCAATTCCACCGGCGTGGTGCGCATCCTGCTGGACCTCAAAGAGAGCATAGAGGACTGCGACGTGCTGATAGTGGAGGATATCGTCGACTCCGGCCTGACGATGGAATATATGCTGCAGAACCTGAAGACCCGCCGCCCCAGGTCGCTCGAGATCTGCACGCTGCTGGACAAGCCCAGCCGCCGCCGGGCGCAGGTCCCGATAAAATACACCGGCTTCACCATCGAGGACAAGTTCGTGGTGGGCTACGGGCTGGACTATAACGGGATCTACCGGAACCTGCCGTATGTCGGGGTCCTCAGCAAGGAAGCGATAGAAGGAAAAAAAATATGCCGCTGAAAAAAAATTTAAGGCAGCTCCTGTTCTGGTTACTGGCGTTCACGCTTTTCGTGGCCGTCTACCAGAACATGAAGGGCGTGGAGAAGGAGCGCCAGCTCCCCTATTCCGAGTTCAAGCAGAAGCTCCGCGACAAACAGATCACCGACGTCAGCGTGCGCCAGGACCAGATCAGCGGCAAAATGAAAGAGGGCGACAAGACCGTCTCCTTCAAGACCATCCCGATGACGGACGCCAAGCTGATCGAGGACCTGGAGGCCGCCGGCGTGACGAATTTCAAGGCGGAGGCCGACCGGGGCTGGATCGCCGGGCTCATCCTCAACATCGGCTGGATCCTGATCTTCGTCTTCATCTGGTGGTTCCTTTTCATCCGCCAGGCCCAGATGGGCGGCAAGCAGGCGATGTCCTTCGGCAAGTCCAAGGCCAAGCAGCAGGACCTGAAGAAGCAGAAAGTCACGTTCAAGGACGTAGCCGGCTGCGAAGAGACCAAGGAAGAGCTTAAGGATATAGTCGATTACCTCAAAAACCCGAAAAAGTACCAGACCCTGGGCGGAGAGCTGCCCAAGGGCGTGCTGCTCTACGGCCCTCCCGGTACGGGCAAGACCCTGCTGGCGCGGGCGGTAGCGGGCGAGGCCGGCGTGCCTTTCTTCACGGCTTCCGGCTCCGAATTCGTGGAGATGTTCGTAGGCGTGGGCGCGAGCCGCGTGCGCGACCTGTTCGAGCGGGCCAAGAAGAGCGCCCCTGCCATCATTTTTCTCGACGAGCTGGACGCCGTGGGGCGGTCCCGCTTCGCCGGCATCGGCGGCGGCCACGACGAGCGCGAGCAGACCCTCAACCAGATGCTGGTGGAGCTGGACGGCTTCGAATCCAAGGAAGGCATCATCCTGATCGGCGCCACCAACCGCCCCGACGTGCTGGACACCGCGCTGCTGCGCCCCGGCCGCTTCGACCGGCGCATCAACGTGCCGGTGCCCGACATCAAGGGCCGCCTCGAGATCCTGAACGTGCACGCCAAAAAAGTGAAGCTCACCGCGGACACCGACCTTTCCGTGATAGCCCGCCACACGCCCGGCTTCACCGGGGCGGACCTGGCCAATATCGTCAACGAGGCCGCTATCCTCGCCGCCAAGAAAGAGCAGAAGTCGGTGGACCTGAAGGACCTGGAGGAGGCCATCGAAAAGAGCATCGCCGGCCCCCAGCGCAAGTCGCGCATAATTTCAGAAAGCGAAAAGCGGGTGGTCGCTTACCACGAGGCCGGCCACACGCTGGTGGCCAAGACCCTCCCCGGCTGCGACCCGGTGCACAAGGTTACCATCATCCCGCGCGGGCCGGCGCTGGGCTACACGATGCAGATGCCGCTAGAGGACAAGTACCTCACCTCCAGGACGGAGATCCTGAACCGGGTCTGCGTCCTGCTGGGCGGCCGCGCCGCCGAGGAGATCGCCATCGGCGAGATCACCACCGGCGCCCACGACGACCTGAACAAGGTGACCAGCTTCGTGCAGAAGATGGTGATGGAATTCGGCATGAGCGAGAAGATCGGCCTGCAGTCCCTCAAGAAGGACGAGTCCGAGGTCTTCCTGGGCCGAGACATCATGCGCCAGGCCGGCTATTCCAATGAGACCGCCCGCATCGTAGACGAAGAGATCAAGCGCATCATCAGCGACAGCTATATGAAGGCCAAAGCCGCGCTCACCGGCAACCGCAAAGCGCTGGACGCGATAGCGGCCCGCCTGATAGAGAACGAGGTGGTCGAAGCCGCCGAGATAGATTCTTTGATGGCGGCGGCCAAGGCAGCTTAAGCTACAAGGGGGCAGTAAAGGATGTACCTGCAGTACGTTAAAAACCTGGCCGATATCGCGGTGGTATACTACATCGTATACCGCCTGATATTGCTGCTTAAGGGCACGCGCGCCATGCAGGTTATCTGGGGCGTTTTTATCCTGGCCGTCATCACAGCCATGGCCAAGTACCTTAACCTTTCCGCTACCGTCTGGCTGATGCAGCAGTTCTGGCTGGCCGGCATGTTTCTCCTTATAGTGGTCTTCCAGCCCGAGATCCGCTTCGCGCTCGCCAATATCGGCTCGAACCCGCTGGGCCGGGTGATGGTGTCCCAGGAGTACCGCTTTATAGGCGAAATGATGGAGGCCGTCCGCGCCGCCGCCGCAGAGAAGATGGGAATGCTGATAGTGCTGGAGCAGGATATGGCGCTGCGCGACATCGTGGAGACGGGGGTGCGCATAAACGGCGAGGTCTCCAAAGAGATGCTCCTGACGGTTTTCCATATAAACACCCTGCTGCACGACGGCGCTGCCGTCATAGCCAATAACAGGCTGGTCGCGGCCGGCTGCATCCTGCCGCTGACGGAGCAGCAGGAACTTTCCAAGATACTCGGGATGAGGCACCGCGCCGCGCTGGGCCTCAGCGAAGCGGCTGACGCGATCATAATCATAGTTTCCGAGGAGACGGGCACGCTGTCGGTGGCCCGCAACGGGAAGCTCCAGCAGGCCGTAGACCCGAAGGACCTCGAGGCCATGCTGTACCAGCTCTACCGCTCGAAGGCGGAAAAGACCCTGCTCAGGAAAGCCCCGCGCCCGGAGGCCCAGGCCGCTCCCCACGCGGCCCCGCCGCCGCAGGCCTGAACCGTATGAATATCCAGGAACTTTTTACCCAGAACTGGCAGATAAAACTGCTCTCCCTCATAATAGCCCTGCTTATCTGGTATTTTATAACCGGCGGCGCATAAAAGGAAATAAGCCTATGGCCTCTGTCTCCGTTTACGCTCACAGGGGGGGCATGCTTAAAGCCCCCGAAAATACCGTGGCCGCCTTCAAGGCGGCTTTTTCCGACGGGGCCGACGCCGTGGAGTGCGACATCCGCCGCACCGCCGACGGGCAGTTCGTGGCTTTCCACGACGCCGGCACCGGCCGGGCCTGCGGCAGGAACTGGAAGATCTCCGGAACTACCTGGCCCCATCTGAAAAGCCTGCGCGTGTTCGGGAAAGAGCCCATCCCGCACCTGGACGATATCCTTAACCTCATGATACTGCATCCCGGGATGAAATTTTATTTCGAGATGGCGCTTGAAAAGGAAGCCGACGCCGCGGACCTGGCCCTGCAGATAAAAAAGGCGGGCGTCCAGAGCCGGGCCTTCCTGCTGACCTACTCCTGCCGGAGCGGTTTCCTGGCTGCTGCGCGCGCGGCCGTGCCGGGCGTGGGACTGGCGGTTATGCCTCTTTTCCCCTCGGACATGCTTACCACGGCCGTGAAGGCCGGCGCCTCGAAGGTCTGCGCCGGCTGGATCGACTGGCCGCTGACAAAGCAGCTTTTCTACGCCGGCGCTTCGGCTTTCGATTTTAAAAAGCAGGCGGAAGAGGCGGCCCTGGCCGGGGTGGAGATCTCGGCCGGCATAGCCAACCACCCGCGCGACGTCCGCCGCCTTCTGGACCTGGGCGCCAAAGCCGTGTGGACCGACGACGTGGAGATGGCGGTGAAATATGTATAAAAAGATACTCCTTGTTGACGACGATAAGCTGGTGCTGAACTCTACCCGGCGCTACCTCGAGGACCGCGGCTTCACCGTCGCCGCGGCGAACAACGGGGCGGAGGCGGTGGCCCTGGCGCGCGAGTCGAAGCCGGACCTGGTCATAACCGACGCGCAGATGAAGGGGCTGGACGGCTTCGCGCTCTGCAAGGCTTTAAAGGAGACTGAGGGCTTTACCGGGGTGCCGGTCATAATAATTTCGGGCAGCAAGATCAGCGAGGAAGATATTCTTGCGGGCTACAATAAGGGCGCCGACGATTATATCCTTAAACCTTTTTCTTTCCCGGTGCTGCTGGCCAAGGTGAAAGCGGTCATGAAGCGCTACGAGGGCGTGGCGGAGAAAACGGAGAAGATAAAGAAGCTCGGGATGGTGATAGACCCTTCCGGGAGGACCGTGACGATAAAGAGCTCCGTGATAAATCTTACCCGCAAGGAATTCGACCTGCTGATGGCGCTGATAACCGAAGAGGGCCGGCTGCTGGGCATACCGCACCTGCTTGAGACGGTCTGGGGCTACGACCCGGCCAGCTATAACGATCCCCATACCGTCGGGGTGCATATTTCCTCCCTCCGTAAAAAGCTCGGCCACGAGATCGGAGAGCACATCACCAGCGTGACCGGCCACGGCTACAAATTCGAATAAGCGGAGTATCCAAAGTTACATTTGACCGAAATTTGATAATTTTTTGGTTTTTACCGTATTCCCCTCTGATAGAGTATTAACGTGGAAAGGAGGGGTTATGAAAACCGTAAATTCGGCCTTAAAAATTTCTTTCGCAGCCGCCTTCGGGCTGTTGCTCGGCGCCCCCCATAACTCCTTCGCTGAAGACGCCTACAAGAAAATGGCGAACGACTTCGCCAAGTACTCCACCGACAAAAAAGTCAAGAACGTCACCGTGGTCGGCTTCTCGCGCAAAGCCCGCACTTCCCGCGAGGAGAGCGAATATTTCTCGGAGAAGCTCATCTCCTGCCTGGTGGCCTCCGGCAAGGTCAACCTGCTCGAGCGGTCTCAGCTGGATAAAGTGCTGGAGGAGCGCAGTCTTTCGGCCTCGGGGGTGGCGGAGGAGAACGCGGACGGGGGCAGGAAGAAGATCGACCCGAGCAACGCCATAATCGTGGGCACTATCTTCGGTACGAAGGAGCACCTTAAAATAATAGCCAAGATGATAGACCCGGTTACGGGCGCGGTGCTGCATACCGTAGAGGGCCAGACCGAAAGGCAGTGGGAGATACTGCCGGAGCGGCCCGAGTTTGAATTCGAGGTTCCGGACCTGAGGATGGTGGCGGCCATGTTCAGCGACGAGGAGCCGGAGCTCAGGCCCGAGCTGTCCAATTTCCGCGACGCGCCCGCCAGCCTTAACACCGACAGCTGCAATACCCGCCGCGCGCGCCTCGCCTCCATGCAGACGGCGGCCCTCGACGCCAAGGCGAAGTACTGGGCGCTGCAGATGCGGGACCCCAATTTTAAAAGCATAAAGCTGACCCGCAACCCGGGCGGCGAAATAAAGGATAATGAGGACAGGAAGAAATTTTACGCCCTGCTCCAGGCCTATCACCGCTCCCCTGAGCTCCCCAGGCTTTCAGTGCCTGAGATGAACGCCGTGATCACGATCATGGACGAGGAGGGGAAGATCTCGGACGAATGCGGGCTGCACTGAGCGGAGCGGCGAAAAACAGGCGGTGGCCGCCGTCAGCAGCCGAGAACCTTAGCCATCAGGTCCCTGATCTCGTCTATGCCGAAAGGTTTTATAAGGAAGCCCTCCAGCTCCACGCCCGGAACCAGGGGGGTGGTTATGTTGGAGACCGAGCCGGTGATGGCTATGATCTTCATGGCGGGGAGCATATCGCGGATCTTTTTTATGACCTCTTCGCCGCGCATGTCCGGCATTTTCAGGTCGCAGATGACAGCGTCGAAATCTTTTTGTTTCAGCAGCTCGAGCGCGGCGGCCCCGTTGCCCGCCTCGCTTATCTCCCAGCCGCGGCTGGCGAGCGCCCGCCGCACGTAATTCCGGACCAGGTCCTCGTCGTCCACTATAAGTATTCTTTTTGCCATAACCGGAAAGCCTTCAGGCCGGAAGGCCTATGGTGAAGGTCGTGCCCCCGCCGGGGCGGTTGTGCGCTTTTATCGTGCCGTTATGCCTGTTTATGATGCCCAGGCAGACCGAAAGCCCCAGGCCCGTGCCCTTGCCTACGGGTTTGGTGGTGAAGAAAGGGTCGAAAACGCTTGCCAGTATTTCAGGCTTTATCCCGGTCCCCGTATCGGAGACCGTGGTCATGATCATCTCCCGGCCCGCCGGGTCTTTCAAGAGGCTGGTTCCGACGGTTAGCTCGCCGCCCTCCGGCATCGCGTCGCGCGCGTTCGTGAACAGGTTCAGGAAAACCTGCATCAGCTGCTGGTAGTCCCCGGTCACCATCGGGAGGCCCTGTCCGAACTCCCTGGCTATGCGCACGCTCTTAAGCTCCATCTGGCGCGCGCAAAGGGTCAGGGTTTCCTCTATAACTTCGTTTATGTTCACCGGCTCCATGCGCGTCTTTTCCTGCCGGGCGAAAGACAGCAGGGAGACTATGATCTTCTTGCAGCGGAAGACGGCTTTTTCTATATCTTTCAGGTCCGTGAAATTCTGGCTGTCGGGCTTGGTATTTTCCAGCACCAGCTGGGTAAGGCCGAGTATGCCGGAGAGCGGGTTGTTTATCTCGTGCGCGAGCCCCCCGGCCAACTGGCCGAGCGCGGACATCTTTTCCGCCTGGATCAGCTGCGACTGGGTCTCCTGGAGCTGCCGGTAGAGGTTGGAGTTCCTGAGCGCCAGGTTCACCAGCGAGCCGAAGATCTTCGCCCTCTGCAGGTCGTCCTCGGTAAAATATTCTCCCTCCTGGGTGCGGTTTATGTTTATCAGGCCGGAGGGCTTGTTCTCCTCCATCAGCGGCAGGAAGAGCGCGCATTTTATTTCGCTTATCCCGGGCAGGTCCGAGAAGGCCTTGTCCCTGGCCGGCTCGTCTATAAGTATGACGGATTTTGCCTCCACGCCCAGGCGCCCCATCATCCTGTCGCAGAGGCCGAGCCTGGAGTTCAGGCGCGCCTCGTCCTCCAGGCCTTCCGAGACCGCCACTTTTAGGCGGCCGTCCTTATCCGGCAGCACCAGCAGCGATTCCTCGGCCTTAAGTATCCGTGTTACGGAGTCTATAGTAACGCGCAGAAGCTCTTCCGGCTTTATGGTAGAAAAAATAGCTTTTGTAATGTCGTTGAATTTTCGCTTCTCGAGAGCTTTGCCCACCACGGCAAGGAGTTCCTTGATCTCGAAGGGCTTGTGCAGGTAGTCGAAGGCGCCCTTGCGCATGCTCTGGATGGCCGTGCCCATGGTCCCGTGCCCCGTAGCGATTATGACCTCCAGCTCCGGGTCTATCTTTTTCATCTCGCCCAGGGCGGTGATGCCGTCCATGCCCGGCATCTGGATGTCCGTGATCACAAGGTCGAATTTTTCGGAGGCTATTTTCTTAACCGCCTGATTTCCGTCGTAGACCACCGAGACCGCGTAGCCGTGCAGCTGCAGCGAGGCGGAGATCATCTCCGCTATCTGCGGTTCGTCGTCCACCACGAGGATGCTGGCTTTATTGGTCATAGGTTAAAACAATTGTATAAAATTAGCCCCGCGATAAAGCCGGCCCCGGCCCCGGCAATTAAAAAGCCCCCTGCGGGGCTTTTTAATTGGAACGGGGTGGACTACGCTATCCTGCGTTTCTTCCCGGACACAAAGAATATTTTTCGAAGAAAAAGATTCGGAGTCTTCGCACTAAAGTTCGACTTTTCTTTGCCGAAAACCCCGATGAAGCGCTCTAGGTGTCGTCTTTGAGCCGTTTTATCGAAGGAGTCCCGAGCTTATCCGCGAGATGTCGTCGCAGGCGTGGCCACGCAGCGCGGCCCCGCACTGCTCCTTGCCGCGAGAAGGCGGGTTCGCAGGGCGGCGGC
>JAVHPG010000166.1:0-9825 GCA_036170455.1 Elusimicrobiales bacterium | reverse complement strand
TTTCGCTAGCAGCAGCGCCCGCAGCGGAGACCTTGGCGCGAGAGCGCCGTAATAGCGGATTTTGGCCGAGTAGATCAACCGCGCAACAGCAAGAGCCGGGCGGGAACACCCGCACTGTTCCGCCGCAGGAAGCGGTCTATCTCCCGCGCGAATATTTTGGAAAGCTGCCCGGCCAGGTCCGGTCTTTGGTTAATGAAATACCGCAGCCGCTTGGGGACCACCAGCACCCATTGCCTATAAGGCGCGGGCGGCAGCAGGTTGTCCATCGCCGCGGCAGTAATTATTGCGGAGCGCTTAGCGTCGCAACTGGGACACACGCCGCGGCGCATAACGCCGCATTCCACGAATTTTTCAAGGGCAGTTATTATGGCTGGATGGGGGCGGGCCGGGAATCGGGTAGATTTTTCAGCCAGTGCTCGAACCCAGGAAGGTTGTTGAGAACTATTTGGGATAGCGGGCTGATGCCGGGGTTGCGGGCGCAGTAGCCGGATGTTTTCTGACATACGGCAGCCGGCCGCCGGCTATTCGACACAATAACCGTGGCTATTTCCGTTTCGGCGGACGCCCCCTCTATTGCGCACATCCCTCCCCCAAACAGAGCTTTCACCTCTGATAGCCTGGCAGATGAACCCGACAAGGGCGTGACGTGATAAAAAGACAAAAAACAGCACGCCCAGGGGAGACTTCCCCGGGCGCGTGTTTTCTTAAGCCCAATTGTTTAGCTCTAGTCGAAGTTTATCGTCTTCGACGCCGCCTCCGCGGGCTTTATCGCGCTCGAATCCATGTCGCGCACTTCCAGCACTTCTCCGGAAAGGTCCGCCGAGGTGTCGCCGGCGCTCTTCGGGATGTAGGAGGAGATCACTCCCACCTTGGTCACATCCTCACCGCGGCCGCCGGTCTGTTCATAGGTGGACTGGGTGACGCAGCCGGCGGGGCTGAGTTCGAAGTCCCTGTCGCCGCGTACCAGGATCCCCTCTACTTTTTTGGTAGTGGCGTTGAAGACCGGGGAGCCGGAGTTGCCGCCGAAGGTATCGAGGTCGGCGGTGAAGTAGCCTACCTTGGAGAAGTCGCGCACTTTGGCGTCGCCGGCCAGCTTCACGGGCAGGCCCACGGGGTGCCCTATCACGAAGATCCCGGAGCCGTCCTTAAGGCTGGTCCCGCGGTTCACGGGCAGCGGCTTGCGGCCGGTCACTTTGCGGTCAAGCTTTATCAGCGCGTAGTCGGGGCCGAGGTTCTGCCCGGTAGGGTTGTCGGAACCTGGCTCGCCGGCCAGGAAGCGCTTAATTATTTTGGAGCAGGTATAGACATTGGCGGCCGGCACGGTGGTCACGGCCTCCGCGCCTTCCTTAGTTACGGCGAAACCGAACACCAGCTTGGTGTCGGCGCACTGCGCTTCGCTGGTGATGCAGTGGCCGGCGGTCATGACCATGTCCTCTCCCACCAGGGAGCCGGAGCAGAAAGCCCCGATGGCCTGCTCGGCGAACTTTTCACCGGGGCAGAGCTTCTTCCCGCCGCCGAAATCCCTGTCGCCGTATTTCAGGGTCTTCAGCTTGAAGCCGGAACCTTCGGCCGTTACCTGTCCGGCTTCCCAGAAGGAGACCACGGAGTTGGAGAGGCCTTTCATCTCGGCTGACATCTGGAAGAAGTCCAGGCGGTTGTCATCG
Source organism: Elusimicrobiales bacterium (assembly GCA_036170455.1). GTDB lineage: Bacteria > Elusimicrobiota > Elusimicrobia > Elusimicrobiales > UBA9959 > UBA9959. The sequence goes on along the minus strand of JAVHPG010000166.1, from coordinate 8,161 downwards.
CCGTATATGCTTTTGCCGGCCGAAAAAGAAAGCGTGGGCAGTATCAGCATGGCGGCCGCGGCGGTCAGGGTATTTTTTACGATGTTTTTCATAACTCCTCCAGTAGACTCGTTTGCTTCTGCTATGTTATACCGCACAAGTTGACTTTCGTCAACAACCATAGGGCCCAAATTCAAAAAGCCAGTAGACCCAGGCCCGTATAGGCCCTATGGGGTAATTAGATTCTAATCAGCGACGAGAGGGGCAAGGGGTATGGGTTCGGCGGGCCTTCCCGCAGGCCGAGGCTTGCGTAAGCGCCGAGGCCGAGGGGTGAGCGCGGCCACGGTGTGGCCGATAGCGCGCCCGCCGGGCCCATACCCCTTGCCCCTCAATGCAAAAGAAGCCGCCGGCAGACCCTTAGAGGGAACTGCCGGCGGTTATTATTGAGAATAGTTATTAAGGCAGCGGCTGAGTCCACACGGCGTAGCGCTCGCCGCTCGCGGCCAGGGTCCAGCCGGAGCCCGGGTTCCAGCCCCAGTTCTTCCCCAGCTTCACGACAACCCGGTTAGTATCGCCGTCTATCACGGCCGCATACAGCTCATTGGTGGCGGCCAGAATGCCCATACGGCTGGTCGAGCTTATACCAGCGGCTTTCCTTATATTAATGAGCGCCCGCAGGCGGTTGCGGTAATCGGAACCCCAATCGAAGAAATGCGGCCAGAAAACGCAGGGGATGCCCGGATGCGTAAGAATATAGGCATAGCCCATAAGGCGCTGGGTTTTATATTCAGCCGAAGCGTTCTGAAGGAAATTAGGGTCGCGCGGAGAGGTATCGTGGCTTTCCACATAAGTAACCGATTTAGCGGGCCACCAGCCGATAAGCCCGGAAGGACGGCCATTGTCGTTCAGCAGTTCATAGCGCTCGTTCTCCACCGCGGAAATAATGTTATAGCGGGTGGTAAAGTCGAAAGCAGTGGAAGCGTTCAGCTTGCCGGAGGTATTGTCGGTGGCGCTTACCCAGTTGGCCAGGTCCTGGCGGTTTGTGTCGTAATATTCCCCCACCGAGAAAACCGGGCTGGAAGCCTCGTTGTAAAGCTGCACGTAATAGGCCGGGTAGCCCTTGACCATGTCGTAGCGCCAGCCGTCGAAGCCGACGGTGTTCTTCATCCAGCGCATGAAAATTTTTACTTCGTCCTGCACGACCTGCTGACGGTGGTCCAGGTCGCGGCAGCCGGAATCGCCCTGCCCTTCGTCGTAATTGGGGCTTTTAGCCCCGCCCTGCCACTCGTCGTCCTTTACCACGACCGTCGTCGGCCAGTCGGGGTTTGTAAAGTCGGCCCAGTCCTTCGTTCCGTTGCGGTGGTTCACCACGATGTCGGCTATAACTTTCACGCCCGAGGAGTGCATGTTCTTAACGGCCTTGAAAAGCTCTTCCTTCTTGCCCCACTGCGAGTCCACGTTATACCATTGGTTCGGATAGTAGCTGCCGTTCGAAGCCGGCGGGAACCAGACCAGGTCGAAACCGGCCTTCCCCACCTCGCCGGCCTTGTCGGCCAGCACGCCCCACCAGCCCTTCGCCGGGTGGTACCAGTAATCGTCCGCGTACCAGTGGAAACCCTGCAGCATCACCAGCTTGCTGCCGTTAGTGTCCAGCCGCTGCTGCTTGGCGGGTTTAAAAACTTTATCGGAATAAAGGCCGGTGGCGCGGAACCATTCGGCGCGGACCGGGTTTAAGGGAGAATTCTGAAGGCGGCCCTCTGAGGGCTGGGGCAGCGTAAATTCAAAAAGCCCCGCTTCAGCCCTGAGAAGTTCCGCGGCCGGTCCGGCGAAGAGCGCCGACAGGCCCGGAAGGGTAAGGATAAAAATGGCGGAAAATAAACGGAAAGAGCTTGAGGCTGGCGACATTCAGTTTTCTCCTGCGGAATATACCTTCAGTATATTATATTGCGCGGAGACAAAACCGCCAGTGCCTTAAGGCCCAGCGTTCAGCTGGGTCTAGCAGGAAACCAGGTCCACGCTGAAGGGCGTTTCATTGACGACTAAATTAAGCGATTGGCCGGTCGCCTCGCCGTAAAGGTAATTGCTTTCCTTAAGGGCGGTCTTCCAGAGCGCGAAATCCTTCCGGTTCCAGGCCCAGACCTCTACGCGCTCGCCTTTATTAATTTCCTTCTTTATGACTTCGCGCAGCCTGAGCCCGCTCTCCACGTCTTCTTTCAGGATCACCAGCCGGCCGCCTTTTTTTATGCGCCTGGCCACCTTGGTAAGCTTGTTGACGGCCACATTGCCGCACTCTATCCAGACCTTTATGCCGCCTACGCCGTCCGGAACCATCAGGTCCGGCACGAAGCCTATGTCGGCCAGCACGTGGTCGCTCGGCCCGGGCTCCACAGGTTCCCCGTCGAAAAAAAGGACCGCCGCGGCCAGCCGCAGCGCCAGGTGGTCCTGCGTTTCCTCGTCATTACCGAAGATAATGACCCGGCGCGAGCCGCCGTTGATGTTAAGTTCGCCTCTAAGAGTCATTTAATCTTATCCAAATAGGAAAGTGCTTCGACAGCCCTGGCCCCAGCCTCGCCTTTCATCGGCTCCAGGGTGGTCAGACTGTCCGGGTATTGTATCAGTATCCTGTAAGGCTGCCCCAGCTTCCCGGTCAGGATCGCGAAAGTGGTAAGTTCGGCAAGGTCCTCCGCCCAGGATTTAGAGCCGTAAAGGGACATGAAGGGGCTTTTCTTCAGCCCTTCATAAACGTATTTGGCTTCGGTTATGTCTATCTTCGGACCGCCGCCCAAGCCGTAAAAAGTTACCATGTCGCGACCGTGGTAATCTGAACTTTTTAGCGGCGCGAAATAACCGCTCCACTCTTTAAAAAAGAAACTTCCCGACACCGGCTCCTCCGGCCAGTAAAACTTCGGCATCGTATCGTCGCAATAAGGGGAGAGCCCCGCGGCGTAATCGAGACCGTGCGTGCCTTCATGGAAAAGGGCGTAAAGCAGGCCTTTATACTTGTTGCCGGCGTCCACCTTCACATCCCAGCCGGCCCGCGGGATAAAACAGCTGCGCTCCCTTTTAGTCAATGTCTCCGACAAACCGGCCTTAAGAGCAGCCGGATTAAGGGTAATATGGAAATAAACTTTATCCCCAGGCCCGATCACCCAGGTGGTAATCCCGTTGCCCATTAATCCGGAAACAAAATAAATCCCGGCGCAGCGCGCCTTAAAGATCCTTTCATACACCGGCGGCAGCAGACGCAGGTATTCCATCAGGAGCGCTCTATCGGCGGCTGAAGGTTTATAAGAGGTGTAATCCGGCCTTTTGTCCCAATCCCTGTAATGTTCTAGCAAGGCGGGAGGCATGACGGTTATCCGGTCCTCGAACGGGGAAGCGGCGTTGAAGGCGAAAGTTTCCAGCCGCACCAAGGCCGGCAGGTCCGCGGGTCTCCGCGTGCAGCCAGGCGCCGCCGAAAGCAGCAGGGCCAGGCAGAGCAGGCGCGGGAAAGAACTATTCTTCAGTATCATCTTCCTGGGGCTTTGTGGTGTCGAAATAAAGTTTCATGACGCAGCGGGCGCAGTCGAATTCAAGGCGGAAGCGGTGGCCTTCCGAGTCTTCGAGGCTGAGCGGCTCGACCTCCTTGCCTTTTTTGCAGAGCCCCAGGCGCCGGCGCAAGCAATATTTCATCACCATCAGCGGCTTGTCGGTAAGGTCGGCGCCGGCCTCGGCCGCCAGGCCTATCTTTTTGACGCCGTGCCGCTTATAAAAGGCGGCCGCCCTGGAATTAAGCACGTTCCCTGTATGGTCCAGTATTTCTTCCGGGTAGCGATGTTCGGTGGGCAGGATCGGCGCCTCTTCACGCTCCGGGACCAGGCCCGAGGCCTGCTCGAGGGCGGCCAGGGCCTCACGGCGCAGGTCGTTAAGCGCCGAGACCGGGACGAAAAACGGCTTTGAAAGCTTCAGCTCGAGCGCCTCCAGGTAAAAGTCCGTCTCCCCCAGCTTTGAGAGCTGTTTTTTTATGGTTTCAAGCGCCGCCTCGGGCTTCTCCGCCGGGGTCTTGACGCCGCGCAGCTTCACAGAGGCCGAAGCCCCCCGCTCGTCGGAAGCCTTCAGTTCCAGGCCGCCCTCGTAGTCCGAAAACTCCAGCCGCAGCGCGAACTTGCGCTTTGCGCCGTCCCTCTCCACGGAGCGGAGGAATTCTTTGTCCAGGTTGCGGTACACGTCGGTGCCGTTATCCATCCCTTTCAAATTGTCGGCGCGCACGCGCCCGTCCTTCACGCCGTTCACCAGCGAGCCGGAGAGTGTGCCGTCCTTGTCGAAGAAGGTAATGCCGTCGCCGGGATGCAGCCTTTCGGAGTTATGCAGCCTGAAAGAGCCGCTCTTGATATCGGAGACGCGCCCGAGAGGCTCGCCCACGAACTTGGGCGTGTCCGGGGAAGCCACGTCCACGGGGTTGCCGTCCAGGAAGAAATCCGTATACCCGCGGTTGAAGGTCTTGGCCGGGTTAGGCTCGAAAGCGGCGAAACTTTTACCCAGCGAGGGGCGGGAATAGCCCTTCTTGGCCATGACCTTATCCAGTTCACGGCGGTAGAAAGCGGTTATGTTGCGCACATAGTCCCTGTCCTTCAGGCGGCCCTCGATCTTGAAAGAAGTTATCCCGGCGTCCACCAGGTTCCCCAGCCTGCGGGAAAGATTCAGGTCCTTGAGCGAAAGCAGGTGCTTGTTCACCGCGATGGCTTCGCCTTCGGAGTCCCTGAGCGTGTAGAGCTTGCGGCAGGGCTGGGCGCATTCGCCGCGGTTGCCGCTGCGCCCGCCCTGGGCGCAGCTGAGGTAGCACTGGCCGCTGTAGGAAACGCACAGGGCGCCGTGCACGAAAAACTCCAGCTCCACCGAGGTCTTCGCCCTTATCGCCTTTATTTCCTCCAGCGTGAGCTCGCGGGCGAGGATGACGCGCTTGAAACCGGCTTTCTCCAGGAACAGAACTTTCCCAGGCGTGGTATTGTGGGTCTGCGTGCTGGCGATAAGCGGTATAGGCGGCAAGCCGCCTTCCAGCAAGCCCATGTCCTGTATTATCGCGGCGTCGGCCCCGGCCCGCCAAAGCCCGTGGATCAGCTTCTGCGCGCGGGGCAGTTCCTCGTCGGTGAAGATGGTGTTCACCGCGGCGTAGACCTTCGCGCGGTATTTATGCGCGTAAACGGCCAGCTTTTCGATGTCCGCCAGCGTATTGCCGGCGGCGGCGCGGGCGCCGAAGTGTTCGGCGCCTATATAGACGGCGTCGGCGCCGCAGTTGACCGCGTCGATGCCGGTAGCCAGGTCTTTGGCCGGCGCGAGAAGTTCGAGTGTTTTTTTATTGTTCATAGTTACGTCCTGACGGAAGGCGGCTTCTCCGGGTTCGCCGTCAGCCCTCTCACGGGCCTACGGGCAAAGCTGCAAAATCGGCGTCTATCTTGTAATACTTGTAGGTCAGCTTGGCCACTTTCGAGATAAAATTCTTTGCTTCAGTATAATTCGGGGCCTCGCTGGTAAGCACCGCTATCACATAGTCGCCGCGCGGCGAGAACACTATCCCCACGTCGTGGCAGTTCTTGCGCAGCAGCCCGGTCTTGTGCCCTATCTCCCAGCCCAGCGGCAGCCCTTTGCGCAGGCGGCTGCGGCTCTTGTTGTGCTTCAGCACGTCGAGCATGAACTCGCTGGACTCTTTGCTGACCAGCTGCCCGGAGTAGATGCGTTCCATAAGTGAGGCCATCTCGCGCGCGGTGGTGAAATTCTCACGCTGCACCCGCCCCGAGGACAGGCTCATTCCCTCGGGCGTGATATTTGTGCGCACCAGCCCGAGGTTCTTGAACGCGCTGTCAAGGTAAGGCATGCCGACATGATCTATCAGCATTTTGGTGGCGGTATTGTCGCTCTCGGTGATCATTTTGTAGATGATCTCCATCACGCTCAGGGAGGTTCCGTCCCGCACCCACTTAAGCGACCCGGAGCCGCCGACGCGCTCATTCCTGGTCAGCTTTATCTGGGTGTCGAGCGTGATTTCGCCTAGCTTTATTTTTTCGCAGACAGCGGCCATGATAGGGACTTTTATCAGGCTGGCCGAAGGGAACAGCCTGTCTGCGTTATAATCCCAGGTTTTGCCGGTTCCCAGGTCTTTAATGTAAATGCCGACCCGGCCCCTGTAGGAGCGCGAGACTTTGTCCAGGCTTTCCACCATTGCCAGCCATTCCGCGTCCTTGAGGGGCGCCTCTACGACCTTTTTCGGCTCCGGCTGCGGCTCGAAACTTTTAAGCAGCCTGGCGCCGGTGTAATAGACGAAAGCGCCGCCCGCGGCGGCCAGCGCCAGGGAAAGGAACAATTTCGCGGTCAGGCGAAAAAAGCCTCCTCCCGCCGGCTGGGGAACCCGGGCCGGCTTTACGTGAGCGGCCTGCTCGCTGTGACGTTCAGGAGGACGGTGGTGATGTTGCAAGATGTACTCCGGGCGGGCTGGGCCCGCCTCCGACTGCCGTTTCATAAGGCGAACCCGCGCTACCCGGAAACGGGCCGGGCGCGGGGCGTGCGGTTTTTATGGCCTAGATCTTAAGATCCAGGGCTTCGCCTTCGCCTTTATAGTCCACTTTAAGGACGTCGCCGCCCTTCATGGTGCTGTTAAGGAGGAACTCCGACATCGGGTCCTCGAGGTATTTCTGCACGGTGCGGATAAGGGGGCGGGCGCCGTAGTTGGGGTCGAAGCCTTTCTTGACGAGGAAGGTCTTGGCCGCCTGGGTGATGTTGAACTTGATGCCCTTGTCCAGGAGCTTTTTCGTGACCTTGGTCAGGCTGAGTTCCAGGATCTTCTCGGTATCCACTTCGGTGAGCGGGCGGAAGACGATGACCTCGTCGATGCGGTTGATGAACTCGGGGTTGAAGACGCGCTTCACCTCGTCCATCACGGTGTCCTTCATCTCTTTATAATCCTTCTCTTTGTCGTCGGCGGGCATGAAGCCCAGCGTTTTGCCCTTGGAGATCAGGCGCGCGCCCACGTTGGAGGTCATGATCAAAATGGTGTTCTTGAAGCTGACCTTGTGGCCGAGGCTGTCGGTGAGCGTACCCTCGTCCATGATCTGGAGGAGGATATTGAACACGTCGGGATGGGCTTTTTCTATCTCGTCCAGCACGACCACGCAGTAGGGCTTGCGGCGCACTATTTCGGTGAGCTTGCCGCCTTCCTCGTAGCCGACATAGCCGGGAGGCGCGCCGATCAGGCGCGACACTGAGAACTTCTCCATGTACTCGGACATGTCGATGCGGACCATGGCTTCCTCGTTGCCGAACAGGAAGTCCGCCAGCACGCGGGCCAGCTCGGTCTTGCCGACGCCGGTAGGGCCGAGGAAGATGAAATTACCGATTGGCCGCTTGGGGTCCTTCATGCCGGTGCGGCTGCGCTTGATGGCCTGGGACACGATGGTGACGGCCTCGTCCTGGCCTACCAGGCGCTTGTGGATCTCGCTTTCCATGTGCTGCAGCTTCTGGGTCTCGGTCTCTGTCATCCGGGTGACGGGGATGCCGGTCCACTTTGACGCTATTCCGGCGATATCTTCTTCCGTAACCTCCGGGAAAACCTTGTCGCGGCCTTCGCGCCATTTCTTGCGGGCGTCCTCGAGGGCTTTCTTCAGCTCCTTCTCGCGGTCGCGCAGCTTGGCGGCCTTCTCGTACTCCTGGCCGTAGATAGCGGCGTTCTTTTCCTTGGAGGCCTCTTCGATCTCGGTCTCTTTTTCCTTGAATTCGGGGGGCGCGACGGACAGGGTCAGGCGGGCGCGGGAGCCGGCCTCGTCGAGCAGGTCGATAGCCTTGTCGGGCAGGGCGCGGTCGGTGATGTACTTGTCCGAGAGCTGGGCCGCCGCGAAGATGGCCGCGTCGGAATATTTGCACTTATGGTGGGACTCGTATTTCTCCTGCAGGCCCTTCAGGATCTCGATGGTCTCGGCCACGCTGGGCGGCTCGACTATCACCATCTGGAAGCGGCGCTCGAGGGCGGGGTCGTGCTCGATATGTTTGCGGTACTCGTCGAAGGTGGTGGCGCCGATGCACTGCAGCTCGCCGCGCGCGAGCGCGGGCTTGAGCATATTGGAGGCGTCTATCGCGCCCTCGGCGGCGCCCGCGCCTATAACGGTGTGCAGCTCGTCTATGAACATGATGATATTGTTCTTGGCCTTGCGGATCT